>NZ_LT838813.1:5319318-5625909 GCF_900176595.1 Aquiflexum balticum DSM 16537 | reverse complement strand
CCACAGGCTTCCCTGCATTCCTGAAGTGTAGCTGTGGTAAACCATGTTGCATAAGCTTTGAGGCCTGCTGCCAAGGCTTCAATTTCCTGTGCATCCTCTTCTTTCCTATCCAAAAATCTTTGGGTGAGGTATTTTAAGGCAAAATGAAGTGCATAGGATTTTGCCAAAGGCGGCATCAATCGTCTCTGATGCATGCGGTAATTGAGGATAGGTACCTCTTCTCCACCTTCCGGGCCAAATTGTTTTCTGGTTTCCCCATATCTGATGGCTATGGTCAGACCTGTTTTGCTGGCTGATAGTGCCGAACGCGGGATTCCGATTCTTCCCCCGACCAAAGTTCCCAACATGGTGAAAAATCTTCTGTTATCAGAACTGATGGGGCTTTCAAATTCCCCTCGCTCGTTGACAGTCGCAAATTTGTCCAGCATGTTTTCTTTCGGGATAACTACTTGGTCAAAATAGATAACGCCATTGTCCACGCCATTGAGGCCCATTTTCCGGCCACAATCTTCAATCCTTACACCTTTAATGCTTTTCCCTTCTGATGTTCTCAAAGGAACTACAAAGGCATTGACCCCATAATCTTCCCCATCTATGATCAACTTAGCAAAGACTGTTGCAGCCTGCCCGTGAAGAGCGGCATTTCCAATATATTCTTTTCTTGCTTCTGGATTTGGGGTATGGATGAGAAATGTTTCATCTTCTTTATTGTAAGTGGCGGTAGTTTCCAAGCCCCTTACATTGGAGCCATGACCTGTTTCGGTCATGGCAAAGCATCCGGGCAGTCTCAAACTTCCGATGTCTTTGAGGTATTTTTTATGGTGCTTTTCAGTTCCCAAAAAGTAGACGCTCATACCCCAAAGCCCAAACTGTACCCCAAACTTGATCACCATACTCAGGTCATGATAGCTCAAGGTTTCCATGATTGTAAAATAACCTTCCATATCATCTTTGCCTCCGGCATATTGAGGGAAAGCCCAAGAACCATATCCCTGTTTTGCCAATTCCTGACACCATTGCAGAACTTGTTCCCTTTGGTCCAAAAGGCTATCGTATTCCCTGTAAGCAAAAGAGGGGTCGGCAATGACTTTTTTCACATTTTTGATCAAAAGAGACTGATTCCCATCCAGCAGGGAAGTCATTTTTTCTACCTCAAAATTACGTTCTTTATGATACTCTGTGGTAATGGTTTTGTGGTCTGATTTGAAGGTATAGCCTGCTTCCCCGCTCAATAGACCCAGGTTCAATTCTGTTTCTTGAAAGTCGGTCTGAAGTCTGGGTTCGAAGTCCAATTTTTTTTGTCCTGAATGATATATGGCCAAAGCTTTCCCTATTTCATATAGATTGGCCAAATTGTTCAGATCCAGTTTTTTGACTTCCGATTTCCAAGATTTGAAGTCCGTTGGTTTTGGAGGATTGCTGGGGTTTAGCAGCGATAACAGCCAGTTTTTTTCCTCTTCATTGATCCAGGACTGTTTTTCGATCAATGCATTGATCTCTTTCAATTCTGTAGGAGTCAATACCCCATCTGCCCAAAGTGTATAGTAAAGTGGTAAAAAAATGTAAAGTTTTGGGTTATCTGTGATATGTTTGGATTTGAGCATGACTTTGGTCTTTTGGGTTGACAGAAATCAAAAACATTAAATGGCCATAGGATCTTTAGACCCCAATTAGCTTATAAGAGGTTCTTTCTATAACGGAGGGATCTACAAAAGGATTAATGATTTGATCAGCCGGTATTTTTCAATCCACTTGCCAAAGCAGCAGTGATTTCAAGTAATCTTTTGACCAAGGGTTCTCCTACCTCAGGATTGTTGCTTTTTATTTTTCTCCATTTTGCCAATTCCTCAATTTGAAGCTTATGGAGGATAGTCAATGCTGTTTCCCTTCTCTTTTGGTTGTCAAGCTGACTTGTTCTACGGGACTCCCGCTCCCTATCAAACATGGCTGCAATCTCATTAAGACTTCTTTGGTGTTCATGCATGATGATTTCGAGGATTTCATTTCTTGTTTGGTGATTTTGGACAAGGCTTGCATATAACTTCATCAGATCCGGATCAGCTGACATCAGATTAGTTTCCAACTGTATCAAAATATACATCAACAAGGGCCATTTAAGGGAGAATTCCCTAAGATTTTGGTACTCAGAAGGGTTCTCTTTCCTTAGTTTTTCCAAACCATAACCAATTCCAAACCAACCTGTGATGTTGAACCGGGACTGACTCCAACTGAAAACCCACGGGATTGCCCTTAGATCGGATAGAGACCTTGTGCCGGTTCTCCTTGCAGGTCTCGAACCAATTTTGCTCATTTCCAAAACGTCTATCGGTGTGGCCTCCCCATAAAACTCTATAAATGCAGGATGGGTGATCAAACCATTATAAAAAGATTTGGAGTATTCAGAGAGTTGTTTCAGCGATTGAACCGGAAATTCAGGAATTTCTCTTGGAAAAAGATAAGAACTGGTCTGAAAAGCAGCACCTGACAGCAGCATTTCCATGTTATAGGTGCCATTGAGTAAATTTCCAAATTGCTGGGCAATGGTCTCCCCTTGAACAGTCAGTTTGATTTGGCCACTCAGACTTTCTGGAGGCATGCTTTCCAAGAACCTATGGTATTTGCCTCCACCTCTGCTGATAGTGCCACCGATCCCATGAAAGAATCTGAATCTTAACTTATGAAGGCCAGCAATTTTCGAGAGCCGTAGTTCTGTCTGGTAAATATTCCACCTACTTGCCACAATTCCGCCATCCTTGTTGCTGTCACTATAGCCAAGCATGATTTCCTGAACATCGGGTTTTGTAATAAAGGGATGGGAAAGATAATCATCCATGATTTTGGCCGAATGTTCCAAATCGTCTATAGTTTCGAATAGAGGCACTACCTGAAAGGATTTTCTTTCCAACCCTACTTCCCTCATAAACAGATACACTGTCAGTAAATCCCGTAAACTTCTTGTCATACTGATGATGAAAGAACCTATTCCCTCAGGCCCATAGTTGTCAGTATGCATTTTTACAGCTCTGAAACAATCAAGTACTTTGTCGGCCTCTTCACCAAATTGTTTACCTGATAATGCAAAGGGTCTTTCACTTTGTAGTTCGTTGGATATAAAAGAGAGCTTCTCCTCCTCAGGCCAAGATCTATAGGCGGTTTTATCAGGGAAGACATCATTCAGAATTTGCTCCAAGGCCCTGTCATGAAATTCGCTGTTTTGTCGGATATCAAGCTTGGCCAGATGAAATCCAAAGCATTGTACATGCCTCTCAACTGGGAATACCAGTGACTCAGCGATTTTTGTGGCCTTTATTTCTATCAGACTTTTTCTTAGGATTTTCAGATCATCCAAAAGCTCTTGGGAATTTTTGTAATATTTGAATTCGGTAAAATCATCATGGATGGTGTTTTCCAACTTCAGTAAAACCATGTTCAAAAATTGCCTCCAGGGTTCATGGTTATTTCTTTCCATTGCTTTTTTTCCGGAATCTCCAAAAACCAAAGCCATTTCATTGATAGATAAAATCAATTGGAATGGTACCCGACTCCTTATTTCAGAAAAACTGAGGCGGGAGGCCAAGTCTCTGATCATTTCACGGATTATTTCCAGGGAAGCTTTCCTATGTGCAAGCAAAGTGTTACCTGTAATTTCCGCTGTGACATAGGGATGACCATCCCTGTCGCCTCCCACCCAACTTCCAAATTGAATCCTGGGAAAGACTTTTGGATTGTTGAGCGATTGGGAATTGAAACCTGCATATTTCCAACTTTGACGAAGCTGAAGGTCACTTTTTTTCAGTATCTCCGGAAAGACCTTGGTAAAATAGTGCATGACATTATTGCGCTCTGAAATAACGGTGGGTTTATCCAAATAGACTTCCCCGGTTCTCCACCAGCGTTCCAACAAAGAAATAATTTCATCTTCTATTACCTTTCGCTCTATTTCGGAATAATTATGGTTTTCCAGTTTTACCAATTGCAAATAAATTTCCCGGTGCAGTTCGAGTATGGAAATCCTCTTGGCCTCAGTGGGATGTGCAGTAAGAACAGGTATCACTCTCACCTCTTTGATGATTTCAAGCATTTGGCTTTCGGTCAAACCTTGCTTTTTCCATCTCTCAAAGGTCTCTGCCCATGATCCGCGGATCGAATCCATTCCATTTTCGTTGACCTGTTTTCTTCGGAACTGTACCGCTGCATTTTCTTCAACAAGATTCATCAATTGGAGATAAATACTGAGAAACTGAATTTGTTTTTCCTCAAGATCCTCAGTCAACTCTTCTAATTTTTTTTGATTGAGTTTTCCGTTAAGTAATGGAGATAATTTGTCTTCTCCCAGTTCTGTCAGTACCCGTTTGAAGCATTCGGTCAAAAATGCCATATCAGTTTCAATCTTTTGAAAAATTATTTCCGGCGATAGGTTGCTCATAATTTTATTTAGATTAATTATATAAAAATCAAGGAAATCAAATTTAAGGATATATTTATAAGAGTCCTTTTTTGTCCATTCAAATAATTTAGTCAAAACAGGCGGGTTGTAAAAATAAATACTTCTAATTTTAATATTATGAAGAAGATCAAAGGGGATACTGTTTGTTGGGGAGTGCTTGGGGTCGGAAATGTCTGCGAAGTCAAATCCGCACCGGCCATGAAAATAATCCCAAATAGTCGCTTGGTTGCGGTGATGAGGCGGAGTGAAGAAAAAGTCAAGGATTATGCACAAAGGCATAATGTTCCGAAATGGTTTACATCTGCTGAGGAACTCGTAAATGACCCTGAAGTCAATGCCATCTATATAGCCACGCCTCCGAATGCCCATTTGGAATTGACCAAGTTAGCTGCAAAGGCAGGGAAGCCGGTTTATGTAGAAAAGCCTATGGCGAGGACTTATGCTGAGTGTAAGGAAATGATTGCCATCTGTGAGGAAGCAGGGGTTCCACTTTATGTGGCCTATTACAGAAGGGCACTGCCCCATTTTTTGAAAATCAAGGAGCTTATGGAATCCGGTGCCATAGGGGAAGTCAGAACCGTACACATCAACCTGAAGCAGGTACTCAAGCCGGATGTTGTCGTCCATTTGGAAAACAACTGGAGGATAAATCCGGAAATTGCCGGTGGTGGATACTTTTTTGATTTGGCTTCTCATCAATTGGATTTATTGGATTTCTTTTTCGGACCCATAATCAGTGCTTCAGGTATTGCATCCAATCAGGCTGAGGCTTATGCTGCAGAGGATATTGTAGTTGGAAGTTTTGAATTCAAAAACGATGTCCTGGGAACAGGAAATTGGTGTTTCACCACATCGAAAAGTGCTGAGATAGATGAAGTGAGAATTTATGGAAGTAAAGGTCTGATTAGGTTTGAAACTTTTGGGAAGGGCGAATTCACCCTTGAATCCGATTTCGAAGCACCAATCCATTTTCAGGTTGAATTACCGAAGCACATACAGCAGCCATTGATTACCGAGATTATCAGGGATTTATTGGGAACCTCCGAAAGTCCTAGTACGGGTATTACCGCTGCCAGGACAAATTGGGTAATGGATCGATTGGTGGAGGGGAGAGAGGGTAGATTTTAGATTTTAAATTGAAGATTTGAATAAAGTACAATCCGCAAAAGCGGACAAGTGGTACAATGAACAAAGTACCAAGTACCAGGAAGGGTCCTGTAATTCAAAAAAAAGTGCAAAGTTATAAGCAAGATCATTTGAGAATTCACTCATTACCATTTAATCTGTTATTTAAATCTAAAGTCTAAAATCTTGTGTCTTGTGTCTTAAGTCTCCCTCCCTAAGCCTCCTCCAAAAAAACATGACTTTTACCCGATTTGATTGGTAGATATGTGAATAATAATATCTTTGTCGGATTAAAAATTTTGAAGTAAACTCAAAAACGCTCTATGGAACAAATGTTTATTTATTTGGTCCCCGTATTGGGGATAATTGGCCTGATAGTAATGGCTATAAAATCTGCCTGGGTAACCAAGCAGGAAACAGGAGATGACAATATGGTTGAATTGGCAGGTCATATTGCCAAGGGAGCCATGGCATTTTTAAAAGCCGAATGGAAAATTCTGGGCTATTTTGTTGTTATCGCCGCAATTATTCTCGGCTGGTCAGGTACATTGGTGGAGACTTCAAGTCCGATCATTGCCATTTCATTTATTATAGGAGCTTTGTTATCCGCTTTTGCTGGATACATGGGGATGAATATTGCCACTAAGGCCAATGTAAGAACCACACAGGCCGCCAAAACCAGTTTGAAAGGGGCATTGAATGTGTCTTTTACAGGAGGTTCTGTGATGGGTCTTGGTGTAGCTGGTCTTGCAGTATTGGGAATGGGCTCTTTGTTCATTGTATTTTATAATGTTTTTGTCCTTTCCACCGGTGGTGATGTCAATGGTGCTGCTATGGAGACTGCCTTGGAAGTTTTGGCCGGGTTCTCTTTGGGTGCTGAGTCCATTGCGCTTTTTGCCCGTGTTGGTGGTGGTATTTATACCAAAGCTGCTGATGTTGGTGCTGACTTGGTTGGAAAGGTTGAAGCTGGAATCCCTGAGGATGATGTCAGAAATCCTGCTACTATTGCAGATAACGTTGGGGATAACGTGGGAGATGTTGCAGGGATGGGAGCTGATCTTTTCGGTTCTTACGTTGCGACTATACTTGCTTCCATGGTATTGGGCCGAGAAATTGTTTCTGCTGATAATTTCGGCGGAATTGCTCCTGTATTGTTGCCATTGGTGATTGCAGGTTTGGGTTTGATGTTTTCTATAGTAGGGACATTTTTTGTGAAAATCAACAAAGATACGGACAGTGTTCAGGCGGCTTTGAATAAAGGAAACTGGATTTCCATCTTGTTGACAGTGGCGGCCTCTTATCCATTGATCATGTATATGTTGCCTGATGGAGATTTGATTTTATCAAGAGGAGGTTCCATTGTGTTTACCAAAATGGGTGTTTTTGGAGCTGTAGTCATTGGTTTGATTGTGGGTGCTTTGATGAGTATGATTACTGAATACTATACTTCAATGGGCAAGCGTCCGGTGAATTCCATCATCAAACAATCTTCGACAGGACATGCGACCAACATCATTGGAGGACTTTCTGTAGGAATGGAATCCACTGTTGCTCCGATTTTGGTTTTGGCAGCAGGTATTTATACATCCTTTTTAGCGGCAGGTTTATATGGAGTAGCCATTGCAGCCGCAGGTATGATGGCAACTACAGCCATGCAGTTGGCAATTGATGCTTTTGGCCCTATAGCAGATAATGCAGGGGGTATTGCTGAAATGTCAGGTTTACCAAAAGAAGTAAGAGAAAGAACTGATATCCTTGATGCTGTAGGAAACACTACTGCTGCTTCTGGTAAAGGATTTGCGATTGCCTCTGCAGCGTTGACAGCTTTGGCTTTATTCGCCGCATATGTAGGAATAGCCGGTATAGATTCCATTGATATATATAAAGCAGATGTATTGGCAGGTTTATTTGTCGGAGCAATGATTCCATTTATTTTCTCTTCCTTAGCTATTGCCGCAGTAGGCCGTGCAGCAATGGACATGGTCAATGAGGTAAGAAGACAGTTTAGAGAGATTCCTGGAATCATGGAATACAAGGCCAAGCCGGAATATGAAAAATGCGTGGAGATCTCTACAAAAGCTTCACTCAGGGAAATGGTTGCCCCAGGAGCGATTGCTTTGTTGACACCCATTATCGTTGGATTTGCTTTTGGACCGGAAGTACTGGGCGGAACATTGGCAGGTATTACTGTTTCAGGGGTATTGATGGGTATCTTCCAAAACAATGCCGGAGGTGCTTGGGACAATGCAAAAAAATCCTTTGAAAAAGGAGTGATGATTGATGGGGTAATGCAATATAAAGGTTCTGATGCCCATAAAGCTTCAGTGACAGGTGACACTGTCGGAGATCCTTTCAAAGATACTTCGGGACCTTCTATGAATATCCTGATCAAATTGACTTCCATTGTTGCATTGGTGATTGCCCCACATATTTCAGAAGGGGACAGGCATACAAGAGGCGATATTGAAGTTGAAAAGATTGAAATCAAAAAAGAGATCATCATTGAAGATGCAAAGGAGATTGTATCTATTGAGAAGATCGAAATAGTAAAATAACTGTATTCGCCTTTCTGCCGGAAAATAAATTGAACATCAATTTTCCGGAAAATCCTGGAAGGTGAAAATCAAATTTGAGACAACGCAGTTTTTGTAAATTCAATCCGTGCAGTTGTTCTTGAAAACACAATTAGAAAGTTTAGAATCTATTTAAGCCGCCTTTGGGCGGCTTTTTTTTGATCTGATTAAAATGGAATGCTATGGTTTGTTTTTTTATGCCGTATTTTAAAATTATATACTGCATAAAAAATCAGATTAAAAGTAAATTCCATTTTTTTTGTAAGTAAAAAATATTCATTGGGAGCTAAATTAAAAGAGGAATTTTTATTGTTATTTTTAATGAAATGTGATAATATACGGATGAATTCAATTGCAAAAGTTTAAATTTAATGGAATGTTAATTCGTTTTAGCAATAGACTTAATGCCGTTTTATGCTGTTTTTGATTTCTTGAATTTGGAACAAGTAAAATGTCGATAAGCTCAATTGTGTGATTTTGGTCTGTTGCTTTAAGTAGCGGTATTTCTACAAACTAATCTTTAACCTTAATTTAAAAATCTATGAAGAAAAAAATTACTGTTTTCGTTCTTTTCTTTTTGGCAGTTATCAGCATGTCTCCGGATATATATGCTCAGGATAATGCCATTAAAGGAAAAGTAACTTCCAGAGATGATGGTCAACCATTGCCGGGAGTAACCGTTTTGGTGCAAAATACCACAATTGGTACTGTTACAGATATCGATGGAAACTATTCCATCAATGTACCCAGTGGTAGTAATGTTTTAACTTTCTCATTTATTGGTTTTGTAGGCCAATCTGTTGATATCAACAACAGGTCAACCATAGATGTGGTGATGGTTACCGATACAAGGCAGTTGTCCGAAGTGGTCGTGACGGCATTTGGTATAGAACAGGAGAAGAAAACCTTGGGTTATGCGGTACAAAGAATTGATAATGAAGATATCGTTCGAACCAAACAACCTAATATAGTAAACGCCCTTCAGGGACAGGCTGCAGGTGTTCAAGTTACCAATGCAGGTGGCGCTCCGGGTCAGAGTGCTAGAATTATCATTCGGGGCGTCAATTCATTGAGTCCAGGTGCGGATAATCAGCCATTGTTTATTGTAGATGGTATTCAGATAGACAATTCAACTGTGGAGTCTCCGGGAACACCAAGAGGACTTTCGAACAGGGTGGCAGATCTTAACCCTGACGATATTGAATCTATGAGTATTTTGAAGGGTGCTGCTGCTACAGCTCTTTATGGGGTTCGTGCCGCCAATGGTGCTGTAATCATTACTACCAAAAGAGGTAAGGCAGGAACTACGGCAGTTAATGTATCTTCTTCTGTAGGTTTTGAAACACCGAACAGGATTCCAAGACTTCAGGAAAATTTTGGTCAGGGTTTTAGCGGGGTTTATGATCCTACGAGCTTTTGGCCTGCGTGGGGAGCGCCGATTGCGGAGGTTGCTCAGACTGTTCCTGGTCATAAGTACCAGGATAATTGGAGAAGGGCCTTTGATACAGGAGTCCAGATATCCAATAACGTAAGCATCTCGGGAGGAAACGATAATGCAACTTTTTTTGGTTCATTTGGAAGGTTTGACCATGATGGAATTATGCCATTCAGTAATTGGGCGAGAACCTCAGCCAAGTTGAACGGTCAGGTAAAGGTTTCTGAAAAATTCAATTTTTCAAGTTCTCTCAATTATATCAACTCAGGAGGTAACAGGGTTCCTCATGACAGATTCATGGAAAGATTGGTTTATTGGGCTGAAACGCAGGATGTAAGAGACTATATCAATCCTGATGGAACAATGAAAACTTATGGGTCCAACACCAATCCCATCTATGATGCGAGGTTCAGTACATTTGAAGATAATGTAGATAGATTGATCGGAAATGTCACTTTGAATTATAAACCCGCTGATTGGATTGATTTTACTTATCGTATTGGAGCGGATGTCTTTTCGGATAGTAGGACGGAAATCACTCCCGGTCCTAAGAGGATAGATGGAGAGGTGCCCTTGAGTGCGACTGGTTTTATCCGTGAAATCAGAATCAACAGCAGAGATCTTACTTCCACTTTCATAGTTTCCATGCAAAAACGTTGGAGCGAAAAATGGAATACATCCCTGAGATTTGGAAATGATATCTTCGAAAGACGATTTGACAGGCTATCTTCATTGGGACAGGATTTTGTTATTCCGGAGTTTTTCAACTTATCCAATACCAGACAGATTTTCAGTGATCAAGGAAAAAGTATCAGGAGATTAGTTGGTTTTTATGGAGATGTCACGGTGGATTATCAAGGAACAGTTTTCTTAAATGTTACAGGTAGAAATGATATTTCTTCTACTTTACCTCAACAGAACAATTCCTTTTTCTATCCATCCTTCAATTTGAGTTATCTGTTTTCTGAAACCTTCGATCTACCATCCTGGATGTCTTTTGGGAAAATCCGCGCGTCTTATGCAGAAGTAGGTAAAGATACCGATCCGCATTTACTTGGAGCTACTTATGTTACACCGAATATTTACCCACTGGCTGGACAGGTTGGATTTACCAGGTTTGGCGGTTTTGGAGATCCAAATCTTAGGCCTGAAAGAACCTCTTCAATAGAATTGGGGACCCAACTGGGATTTTTGGATAATCGGATTGAGTTGGACATAGCTTACTATAAAAATAACACCAAAGATCAGATCATACCCGTACCTGTATCACCTTCGACAGGGTTTACTTCCTATATCACCAACGCAGGTGAAATTCAGAATGAAGGAGTTGAATTTGTAATTAAGGCTCTGGCCATGCAGAGGAACGAATTCAGATGGAATATTAATTTCAACCTTTCATTTAATGACAACACAGTCAAATCGATCAGAGAAGGAATTGAGGAGATAATCGTAGGTAGTCAATTTGGATATGTTGGAAGTACGGTGACAATGAAATTGGTTGAAGGAAGACCTTATGGGGATATTTATGGAAGTAGTTATACAAGATTTTATCAAGGGGGAAGACCTGAAGGGGTAGAAACTTTGGATAGAAACCTTCCTATAGTGATCGGAGCAAATGGATTCCCGGTGAGGGATGGAACCCAATTGATTTTGGGAAATGCCATACCGAAATGGTTTGGTGGAATCAGAAATGATTTCAATTATAAAAATTGGGATTTTTCATTCCTTGTCGATGGTCGTTTTGGAGTAGATCAATATAATCAGTTTGGTAATTTTCTGTCGGCTTTTGGAATGAATGAATTTACAAATGACAGAAATGATACCAGGGTTTTTGAAGGAGTATTGTCAGATGGGTCGCCTAACGGTCAGGAAGTTTGGCTAGGTCAAGGTGTAGGCCCAGATGGTAGGAATTATGGAGCCGGGTTTTATAGAAATACTTATAGAACAGTGAGTGAAAATTTTGTGCAGGATGCAAGCTTTATCAAGTTGAGAAACATAACCTTGGGATATAATTTCAGTCCAAGGTTGTTGGAAAAAACCTTCATCAGATCACTAAGAGCTTCTGTAGCTGCCAATAACATTATCCTTTACACCCCTTGGGATGGATTTGATCCGGAATCATTCAGTGCCGGAGCAGGCGGCAACGCTGTCGGCTTTACTGGCTTGGGCTTCCCGGCCGTACAAAGCCTCTTTTTCTCACTTAATCTTGGATTCTAAAAACAGACAATCATGAAGAATTTATCAAAACTTAACATATTCTTGATAGCATTGGTGATGGTGTTTTTGGCATCTTGTGACAATTGGCTGGATGTCAACGAAAACCCAAACAATCCAACAGACGCTCCTATTCAGGGACTTTTGACCAATGTGGTCCTTGAGTCCACATTGAACGTTCAAAGGGCTGGTTCGATTACAAGTAACTACGTGCAGCATCTTGCATCTCCCAACCCTTCAAGCTCCTCTGATATTATGGAGCCCTTGGATTTCAGCGGTACCTGGGGAAGTTTCTATGGAATAATGTCAGATATCACTGATCTGATCAATAAATCCGAAAATTTGGGAGCATCCCATTATGTTGCAGTAGGTCAGACTATGATGGCAATGAATTTAGGTCTTGTAGTCGATATGTGGGGTAATGCACCTTATTCAGAAGGATTTACTTTTGAAACTGTGACTCCTAAATTTGATGACGATCAGCAGTTATATGCTGAGATTAATGCGCTGTTGGATCAGGCTTTGGTTAATTTCAATCAGGCCTCTTCTGTCACAGTCAGAGGAGATGATTTTATTTTCCAGGGAAATATCCCAAGGTGGATAAAATTTGTAAATTCTCTCAAGGCAAGATATATGATACACATGAAAGGAAAACCAGGTTATAATGCTGGTGAAGTATTGGCAGCAGTATCTAGTGGTTTTGTTGGTAACATTGATGATGCCAAAATGAATTTCTTTGAGCAAAGGAGAAATCCTTGGGAAGTAATTGCGTTGAACAACCAAAACCTTCTTTTGGGTGGATGGATTTCTTCCCAGTTTATTGAGGCCCTTGACGGTACATCATATCCTATTGAAGACCCAAGGCTACCATTAATGGTTGGTGCTACAGATAATGGGGAATATATCGGGGTAGAAAATGGCGCCGGTAGGGGAGATGCACCTGAACGTGGTGCCAGATCAGTATTGATCCCGGGTCAGTTCTATACTACAAGAACAGGACCGGTGTTGATTATGACCTTTTCCGAGTTGAAATTTATTGAAGCTGAAGCAGCATTCGAAACAGACAAAGTCCGTGCTTATGCGGCTTATCTTGAGGGGATACGTGCCCACATGAGAATGCTTTCTGTAAATGATGCATCATTAGAGGCATATATCAGCCATCCTTCGGTGAGCATGGGTGTAGCTGCATTTACCATCAATGACATATTTAAGGAAAAATGGATAGCAACATTCCTTAATCCTGAGACCTGGAATGATGCCAGAAGGTTTGATTATGCCTACAAGGATATGACCATTCCTGAAAGCCTTAATCCAAATCTGAATGGTCAGTTTATAAGGAGATTGGCTTACCCGGATTCTGAAGTCAGTAGAAATGGCAATAATGTACCTTCTGTGACATTATTGGACCGAATCTGGTGGAATGAATAAATTGAATACCTAAAAAAATCCCCTAGCGATAGGGGATTTTTTTATTTTCTTCATTGCTTTTAATTTACTACGGAGAAAGGTGAGTGGAGAAAGGTAAGAGGTCCAGATGGTATTTGTCATGACTTTGTCACTAGGTTTCTAAGCTTTTTCCCTGTTTAATGAAACTTTGGAAGAGAAAGTGTTTACGATTGAGAAATGGAAATGCTTTTCTTTTTATATAAGCCGATCAAAAGAATGATCAGCAAAGTATAAAAGAGGAAACTGACAACATAAAATCTATAGTCTAGGGGATGTTTTCCTTCATTGAAACTATGGATCATCGCCCTCCAAATGGGTATGGATAAGATTATCCCAGCATACAAGAATATTTTTAGCCAATACTTTTCAAAAAAACCAAACAACGTAACCGTCATCAACACCAAACATGCCAATAGCACTAACCCCAATGAAACCAATTCAATCTCCATACTTATCAGGCAAAGAAAGATATACCCACTCATAGTTATCCAAATCTTTGGGCCGATCAAAGGAATAAGGCAATAGCTTAAAATGATCCCAATTTTCAATAATTTCAATGTTAAGGTATTCATATCGGATTAGATTTTTACTAACAAAAAGAAGCTCAAGACAGAATATTAACTTAACTTATAGAAGTTATCCATTAAAAGCAAGTTTACAATTCCTAAAGCTCTCGTCCTTGCCACTATCAACCTGCCTAATTCAGCCTTCCTTCTTCCTTCCATCCTTTTCCGCTCTACCTTCTTACCACAGGGAATTTTTTTGTTTTGGATTTCAGTGTAATTGGTTACCTTAATAGTTACATGAATTTTATTAGCTGCAAATCATTTGAACCTTTGAAAAATGATCACTGAAAACAAATAACCATTATCCACTGACCATTAACAATTATGAAAAAAATCCTCTTCTTTTTGATCTTGATGGGGCTCTTCTATGAGGTTATTTCCCAGTCCTTTACCATAGAACAAATATCTTCCTATCCATTTCCTTCTGAATTGACAACTTCACAAACAGGAAACAGCATTGCATGGGCTATGAATGAACAGGGATTGAGAAATATTTACATCAGTCAGGAACCTGAATATGCTCCCAAGAATATCACTTCATTTGATAAAGATGACGGGCAGGAAATCACTTCCCTGCAATTTTCAAATGACGGTAAATTTATTGTTTTTGTCAGAGGCGGTGAACATGGCAGCAATTGGAATTATGATGCGGGGATCAATCCTGCAAGCGAAACAAATATTCCTAAAGTGGCCATTTGGAAAGTTTCTCTTGAAAATGGCAAAGCTGAGATGTTAACCGAAGGGGATAATCCAATCATCTCCCCGGACAGTAAAACTATCGCTTTTCTGAAAAACAGACAAATTTGGACAATTCCTGTTGCTGAAGGTAAAGCATCTCAGCATTTTGAAGTCAAAGGTTCTATCAATTCTTTTCAGTGGTCACCTGATGGTAAGCAAATTTTGTTTGAATTAAACAGAGGAACCCATTCTTTGATTGGAATTTATTCAGATCATGACAGGCCTATTCAATGGATTGAACCCTCTTTCCAAAGGGATGTAAGTCCAAAATGGTCCTTAGACGGAAAAATGATAGCTTTTGTTAGATTGCCCGGAGGAAAGTCAGAGCCTCATCCTATATTGGAGCAAAGACATAGTCCTTGGGAAATCTGGGTAGCAGATGCGGCATCCGGCAGTGGTTCGTCAAGGTGGAAGTCACCGGAAACCTTAATGGGATCTGTACCTACCACGCATGGCCGTTTCAATCTGCATTGGGCAGCGGAGAATCAATTGGTTTATCTATCCTATGAAGATGGTTGGCCACATTTGTATACTATGGATCCTTTTTCCGGTCCATCCAAGCAATTGACTAAAGGACAATTTATGGTAGAGCATATCAATCTCAGTCATGATAAAAGTAAAATATTTTTTTCGGCAAATACAGGTTCTGATAAGTTGGATATAGATCGCAGGCATATTGGTATGGTTAATCTTAAAGACGATCAAATGGTCATGCTGACTGAAGGAGAGGGGATAGAAGCAATTCCGGTAGCACTGTCGGACAACCAAAAAATTGCTTTTTTTTCAGCCACGAGTCAAAGACCAATGCTTCCGGCAATTTTGGATATTCCTACCAAAGAGATTAAGCTAATAGCAACGGACCTTATTCCATCAGATTTCCCGGATAATCTTGTTGTTCCAAAGCAGGTAATTTTTAAATCCTCCGACGGCATGGTAATTCATGGACAGATTTTTGAAAAACCGGGAGGGTCGTCCAAAAAGCCCGGTGTAGTTTTCGTACATGGGGGCCCACAGCGGCAAATGCTTTTGGGATGGCATTACGGGGATTATTATTCCAATACTTATGCAGTCAATCAATACTTGGCTGAGATGGGATTTGTGGTACTTTCCGTAAATTTTAGACTGGGGATAGGCTATGGCTATGAGTTTCATAAAGCACCTAGAACATATTGGCAAGGGGCTGAGGAGTATCTGGACGTTAAAGCTGCCGGAGAGTATTTGGCCTCATTGGAAAATGTGGATGAAAATAGAATCGGTATATATGGTGGTTCCTATGGAGGATACCTCACCGCCTTGGCTTTGGGCAAGGATTCCGGATTATTCAAAGTAGGGGTAGATATTCATGGGGTCCATGAGTTGTCAAGTAGACTGAAGTTGCAGGACGGTTTTGAACAAGCCCCCGATTATACCAAGGCACTAAAAATTGCATGGCTTTCTTCGCCGCTTGCTTACTTGGATACTTGGACTTCTCCGGTCTTATTTATCCATGGGGATGATGACCGCAACGTACAGGTGAGTCAGACCACTGACCTGATCAGGAGATTTGATGAAAAAAAGAAGCCTTATGAATACCTCATCATTCCTGATGACAGTCATCACTGGATGAAACATTCGAATTTGATTAAAGTAAATAAAGAGACCGCGGAATTTTTGAACAAACATCTGAACCAAAAATGAAAAATCACATTCTATTATTGATCATTCTTATATTCAGCCAGATTTCAGTTTCCTATGGCCAGAGACTAAATGAGCGCAGAGTAAGGAAAATGTTCGAAAACTCTGCAATCATGCAGGAACATTTTGTGGGTTTTATGATCCAGGACGAATCCGGGAAAATTATCTATCAGCAAAATCAAGACAGACATTTTGTTCCTGCCTCAAACACAAAATTGCTTACCCTTTATACTGCCTTAAATGTGTTAGGAGATTCTATTCCTGCATTAAAATATGAAATCAGTGGTGACTCTTTGATTATCTGGGGAACAGGAGACCCATCTTTTCTTCATCCTAAATTGGGCAATAGAAGGGTGTATGATTTTTTGGCCAATAGTCCTTATGATATTTATTTGTCTGATGAACTCCCACTAAGATTTGAACCCAGTTATTGGCGGTCAGATCTTTCTCATTTTCCCATGTATGGCAATTCTGCTAATGTTCAAAGAACGGAAACAGGAAGTCTTTTGGTGTCGCCACAAGCCATTTCCAACTTCCTTAGACAGGATTCCACTTTAAATCTTAACAGGTTTAACATTGTTAGATCTAAAATCGGAACTGAGCTTTTATATCCTGTGATTCCGGTTCCTGATGATTTCAAAGATAGGATTCTTTATCCTGTGGATATGCAGGTAACGAGATTTTTGCTACAGGATACTTTGAAAAAAGAAGTCGGTCTGATTCTAAAACCCAAACCGACCAACCCAAATATACTTTATAGCATTCCAAGTGACAGTTTGTATAAACACATGATGTTACCGAGTGACAATTTTCTGGCTGAGCAAATTCTTCTTTTGGTCTCAGGAATTATTGGAGACACCTTAGAAATGGAAAAAGCCATTGAATATGGGCTTGAAAACCACTACAATAAATTAAAAAACATCCCAGTTTGGGAGGATGGATCTGGTTTATCAAGGTTCAATCTTTTTACTCCAAGGACGGTTTTGGAGGTGCTTAATATGCTTGAGCGTAAGGTTAATGACCAGGAAAGGCTCAAAATGATGCTTCCTGCAGGAGGTGTTTCCGGTACCCTTCGTAATGCTTATAAAACAGATAAAGATAAACCCTTTGTTTGGGCCAAAACAGGTTCACTGAGATATATGCACCTTCAGAGTGGTTGGGTAGAAACGAGAAAGGGGAAAAGCTACCGCTATGTTTTTATGAACAATAATTTTGTCCGCCCTACCTCAGAAGTTAGGGTCGAAATGGTAAGGATTATGACAGAAATCCATGAAAAATATTAAAAGTAAGAATTCGAATTAAAATAACTCACGACAGATTTTTTCTAATCAATATTTCTTGTTTTTAAGTATATTCATGAAATAATACTAAATATTAATTAGATATGTTATAATTTTTACTTAAAAAATACCCTGTTTACGGGATTGAAGTGCATTTTTTATTTTTATATATTTGATTACTTAGAGTTAAGTTTTCATCACTTTTAATTTTAGTTTTTATGAACATCGACAGAAAACTGTGTGAGTATTGTGGAAAGTTGGTCTATGGAAGATCAGATAAACGATTTTGTGATGATAATTGTAGGAGCAGTTTAAATAATCAAAGAAGAATTGGAGATCCTAAGGTGGTCAGGAATATCATGAATTATTTAAAGATGAACAGAAATATTTTGGAAGGGATAGTTGAAGGAGGTATAGAAAAAGTCAAAGTTCCTAAGGAAAAATTAAATCGATTGGGCTACAATTTCAAATACCATACCCACACCTTTACCAATTGGAAAGGGAATTCATACACCTATTGTTTCGATTATGGTTACCTCGAATTGGATGTGGATTGGCTTTTGGTAGTAAGGGATTCCAAAGATCAATCCTTAAGAAAAGACAAGAAAAACCAATAAAGATGTTTTAATGGAATTTTTTCAATTTTTCCTGTTCGGCGACTGTTGAAAAATCATTTGTCAAGCGCTCGGCATAATTATCCAACAATTCCCTGATTTTGCTGTGTTTGTCAGACCTTAAAATCAAGCCAGCATGATAATCCAATGGAACCCTGAAGAATATTTCTTTATCATCAAATGAGGAAAGATCCGGATCCTTGTATTTTGAAAGTGTCAGTACTATACCGGCGTAGCCTTTTTTAACTTTGGGAAGTTTATATTCTTTGCCTTTAGCTACAGCATCTTCGATTTTGGCCCATTCAGTCCATAGATTGACATCTGTTGCAGCTTCTACCATTTCGGCCAAATGTGCACCGCCTACCCTTGAAGAAGTCTCGAGAAAATAGATTTTCCCATCTTCCTTTCCTTTGATGAATTCTGTATGGGCAGCTCCGTTTTTCATACCAAAAGCTTTCATCACCTGCTTATTGGCTTCTTCAATGTCTTTATCATCTTCGGAACCATAGGGGACATTTGCACTTCTGAAAATCCCGCCCCCCTGGGAAATTTCCATTGGGGTGGCCAGGTATTTGGAAACAGTGCAGAAAATAGTCTTTGCATCTAGATTCAGGCTATCTGCATGATACACATCACCGGGTTTGAATTGTTCCACAAGATATCTCACTCTATTGTCACCGAGTTCATGGATATTCTGCCAAAGACTGTCTTTATCATAGACCTTGATGATACCATGTGCAGAGGCTTCAGATCGGGGTTTAAGTACCCAAGGTGCGGGAACATTATCTGCAAAATGATTGATTTCTTCATCGTTCAAAATAGGTGAGAATGGAGGAACGAGCACACCCGCTTCATGTGCCCGCATCCGCATGGCCAGTTTATCACGGAAATATCTGCCGGTTGCTTGCCCCATACCGGCAACACGGAGGTTTTCTCTCAAGAAAGTAGCCTTTTCAACATCATAATCATCCAGTGCTACAATGGCATCGATTTTTGTGGTTTTCATGATGCCTGCCACGCCAAAGAGGAGTTTTTCCAAATCCCAGTCCAGGTCCTGACCGGGCATATAAAACACTTCATCAATGTATTCAAATGGCCAAGGACTTTCCTTCAGTTTTTCTGTAGTGATCAAAAAAACAGTATTTCCGGCTTTCTTAAGGGAAATCAAAAAAGCACTTCCTTTAAAATAGTTGGAAATGCACAAAAAGGTTTTATGATTGTCTTTCATGGCTCAAATTTTTTCTAACAATTTAATTAATAAATGAACACCAAAAGCAGTTGCATGCTTGGTTTTTGCAAATTCTGAATCTCCAAAGGCCGTTCCTGCGATATCTAAATGTGCCCATGAGGTATGGCTTTCAGTAAATACTTCCAGGAATTTTGCTGCAGTAATTGCTCCTGCAAATGGCTTCCCATGAAAATTTTTGATATCAGCAATTTCGCTGTCCATTTCGGATTTATAAACATCCCAAAGAGGAAGAGGCCAAACTTTTTCTCCTATTGACATGCCACTGTCCTGAAGTTTCTGGGAAAGTACTGTATCGTTGCTAAACAAAGCAGCACATTCATAACCAAAAGTTCCTACCGCACTTCCGGTCAATGTAGCAAAATCCAAGACCGAATCCGGCTTAAAATTTTTGATCAGATAGGAAAGGCCATCAGCTAAAATCAATCTGCCTTCAGCATCAGTATCTATAATTTCAATGGTTTTTCCACTATAACTCCCTATCACATCGGAAGGAACAAATGAAAGTCCGTCAACCGCATTTTCTACACAAGGCACTATAGCAGTGATATTCACAGGTAATTGGAGATCTGCGGCCAACTGCATAGCCCCCAATACGGTTGCAGCTCCTCCCATATCGCATTTCATATGGACCATACCGGCAGTTTTGATATTCAATCCACCGGTATCGAATGTTATTCCTTTTCCTACCAATCCTATATGTTTTTCCGCCTTCTCGGATCGGTATTTCATAATTATAAACTGCGGTTCTTTCAAACTGCCCTGACCTACTGCTAAGAATGCTTTCAAGCCTTCCTTTTCAGCTTTTTTTCTTCCAAGTACCTTGACATTGAATCCAAATTCTTTTCCTGCTTTTTTTGCCCATTCAGCTAAATACTCAGGTGTGACTTTATTGGGAGGTAAATCCACCAAAGAGAACGCTTCCAATTGAGCATTGGCAATTTTGAAGCCCTTTATGGCCAATGCTTCTGCATTGGAAAATTCGACATCAATATAGAGGTTTACTTTCCCCCAATCTTTTTCCTCTCCGGTTTTTTGTTTGTAATGGCCTAGCCTATAGGTGCCGAGAAGCAAACCGGAAACTGCAGCTTCCAGAGCAGTTTCATCTAAACCTTCCAAGAATGAAATAAGAATATTATCTCCAAAAAGATCAGCCTGTTTGGCGGTCAATCTTCTGAAAGCTGTTTTGATGGTTTTGTATTCCGGATTTTTGCCTAACCCTATAAGCAGGTAGACTCTTTCAGAAATTTTATCTTCGAGGATGAACTGTGTATCTTTTTTTCCGGCAAAAAGACTCTTGGTAACCATTTTGTCAAGGAACTTTATGGCGTTTTCTTCAGTCCGGTCATTTTCCAAAAATGGAATGATTACCAATCCTTTAAAGTCCTTTTCTATCTTGACTATTTTAATTTTCATATTTCTTTGGGTAAGGATATAAGACCCTTCCTTCTCTTAAAAATGGGCCAAATCAAAAACTTCTTCTTATTTTTTTAATAGATATTTATTTAGGGTAAATAATTCCAATTCAAAGATCCCCTTCTTTATCGCTAAAAAAGAGCCATTCTATTGCTTTTGGAAATTCATCACTCCAGTAGGTTTCACTGTGTTTACCTTCCATATTGATACTGAGTTTCACCTTCATTCTATCACTGATGGATTCTCTTTTCATCAAACGCTTTTTAAACTTTTTGACATGCCTGATCATTGTCTCACTTTCATCTCCACCTGCATAGAGATAAATCTTGGTGTTCATTGGTTCAAAAAAATCAAGGAAAGAGAATTTGATTTTTGGTATAACCCATAAAGAAGGGGAGAAGATCATCAATTTACCATATACTTCGGGATAAATCAGACCACTGAATATGCTTACCAATCCACCCATTGAACTCCCGCCAATACCGGTAAAATCTCTTTCGGGCTTAGTTCGAAAATTCTTATCCACAAATGGTTTCAGGGTATCGGTTACAAAACGTATGTATTTTTTTCCTTCCCCTTGACCCAATAAGGTTTTTCCGAAGTTGTATTCCAATATCCTTTCTTTTTCGGCGTGTTCAATGGCAATGATGATGATTTTTCCGATCCCATAATCTGACATGACTGCAAGTTTTTTATCAATCTGCCAGTTTCCGTAAGGAGCATTTTCATTGAAAAGATTCTGGGCATCTTGCAGGTAAAGTACCGGATAAGATTCTTCGGAAGTGCTGTAATCGTGGGGTAGGAGGGCCCACACTTTTCTGGTTTTATTCAATTGGGGAATTTCAAATTCCTCTGAAATTAGGTGGACCTGCGGAAGTTGACTTGGGCGGTAAGGAAGCCAGTTTTTACGCCATTTGGGAACATGTTCTTTTTGGATTCCGGAAGTTTTTTTACAGAGCCTGTTGGGTGTTTTATTTCCATATCGGTCAATTTCCACCTCAGACCAATCCCCTTTGGTGAATTTATAGACCAGTTCTTTTGGGAAAGAAAAATCTTCAGGAAACCGAAATGAGTACTTTCCTAAGGAAACTTTATTCAAAATATATTTTCTGTCTTGGGTCGCCCAGTTGTTGAAATTTCCCGAAAGATATACAGGTCTGTTGTCATCTTCATCGGTGGTAAGTATAATACAAAGGCTATCCGTTTTTTCCTTCTGTATGTTATCAGACAGAACAGTATTTTCTTCGCAATCCATTCGAAATGTTTTCTGTTTTTTAATGCGATATCGATTGCCGTAAATGTAATTTTTTGAATCCGTCAAATAAAGAAGATTCTTTACTTTTTTGTTTTTATCGTCCAATATAAGATAATCCCGTGCGAGGTTTCTAAATCAGGATAAAGGATTCTCCTTTGTTGACTTGGCAGGCATTAGAAGGAGAGATGCTTGGCTTAAAACTAATAATTAATATTTCTTCAACTTTTTTTGAAAATTTTAAGCTAAAAACCTCAAAAATCTAATCCCTAAAAATCAGAATTTGATTGGTTTCTCTAAATCTTTTTTGGTTGAAAAGTTTCAAAAGACAAATACTGTTCATCCATTTCATATAAATCTTTTCTAAAAATATGGATACCCTTAGGAGAAGTAAAAATCAATGAATTGTCATAAATCTTTCCGTCAAATTTTCTTTCTCCAACAATTTTCAATTCGGAATCAATAATTATGGTAGAAAAATCAGCAAGTTTATTTCCAAGCCGAACTTGCTCTAAGTTTGGCCTTATATAAGCGATTCTATAAAGGAATTCCCCATTTGGATCAGCTAATAAACCGGCAAAGTCAGAAGTCGACAGAGAATGATTTTCCTGTTCAATATTCTTTTGATTTGGATTAATTGTTGAGTAATAATCCACATCATATTTAAAGGGAACAATATTATCAAAATAATTACTCGGTGCCATTACTTTGTAAACTGAATCTGACTCCCAATCTAAGACATGAAGAGAAAAGTCTATTGGATAACTTATAATGAGCTTATCTTGAAAAGAAATAACCGAGGGATCATATTTAAACATTTCTCCCCAATAAGCTTGACTGTAAAGATCAGAAAAAATTGAAGGGAACTTAACTTTTTTTGTCTTTAAATCCAATGTTAAGGATGAAGGAAAATTTTCAAAATTAGATATACGATTATTCAATCCCGAAGGAAGAATAACTTTCCCTTTATAATATTGAATAGGTCTCAGCAAACTTGGAAATGGTGCAGGAAAATTACTAGGGTCAGAATAATCAGTTACAATATATCGGTCTAAAATCTCTGAATTTTTATTTAATAAAAACAACCTTCCCACCTGAATATTATATATTAAAATTGAGTCTTGGTTTAAAATAAAAGAGGACGTTACTCCACCTAAAAAGCCAACACCATTGGGTCCCTCTTCCTCAAAAACTTGATTACCTAACCATTTTCCTGACTCTAAATCAAACCAAAAAAAGGTGTTATTTAAAGGATTCAGCATACCGACTAAACTTGTGCTATCTTCAAAAAACTGTATAGAACTAAGATAACTATTTAACCCATTAATTGCTTCAAACTTTATTAGGCCTTCACTTTCAAGAAATAAATCATGGGATGGTTCCCCCAATTCAATTTTATTTTCAAACTTCCTACTGCAACTAAAAGAAAATAAAGTTAAAATTGATAAAAGAATTAAATTAACGATTTTCATTGAAATTCGATATTGTTGATTAACTGTAAGGTATGAACGGCTGCAAGTCCTGCTGTTTCAGATCTCAACCGGCTTTTGCCCAAAGAGCAGGGCAGAAAATAATGTTTGAAAGCTAAGTCCAGTTCTTGTTTTGAGAAATCCCCCTCGGGACCTATCAGGATGATATAGGCATTGTCTTTTTTGGCTTTTTCAATCAAATGCCTGTCATTTTCCTTGTCGACATAGGCTATAAACCTTTGATAAGTATCGAATTTTTTGTCCCTTACCAATTCCTCCATGGGTACTACAGGATTTAATTTGGGAACTCGTGTCTTGAGACTTTGCTTACAGGCAGCTATAATCTTCTTCTCCAGACGGTCAAGTTTAAGGTTTCCACGTTCGGAATGTTCTGATTGCATAAAGGTGATTTCATGTACTCCGATTTCTGTAATCTTTTCAATCATCCACTCCATTCTCTCTGAATTTTTGGTTGGACTGATGGCAAGATGGATGTAGTAGTCATCTTCAGGTACATAATTTCTTTCCTCAATAGAAAGAATGGTTTTTTTAGGATTCGCATCTTTAATGACACAGGTGTAAAGACAACCTTTACCATCTGTAAAGTTGACTTTATCTCCTTGTTTTCTTCTCAATACTTTTATCAGATGCCGGGATTCTTCAAGATCCAGTTGGAAGTCCTTGTCCTGAGTGTTTTCATGGAAAAAAAGCTGCATATTTTCAGGGATTGTTTAGCGAAAATACGGAATCCCTTTTTAATCAAACAGGATTTCAAATAAAAAAGCGCGACCTCTGAGAGACCGCGCTTAATATTACTAACCTTTATTAACTTCGAAACTTATTTCTTTCCGGCGATTACCCTTTGGAAATTTCCATGTTGACAGATTTACCTTTGATGGTATTGTTTCTCATGACACTGATTACGTGATCAGCGTCTTTTTGAGGCACATCCACAAATGAGAAGTTGTCAAAAATGTCAATTCCACCAATAGATCTTCCTGGCACTCCGGTTTCACCGGCAATTGCTCCAACGATATCATTTGGTCTGATACGGTCTTTCTTTCCTAAGTTCAAGAAAAGACGGGCCATTCCAGGCTCTCTGACTCCTTTTTCTCTAGGGCTTCTTTCAGTTCTGTCCCCTCTATCAGGTCGATCACTTCTTTCAGACCTTTCACTTCTGTCTCTGCCATATCCTCTGCTTTCGCCTCTTCCGCCTTCGCTTCTACCGAATCTTTCTCTTTCTCGGCCTCTGCCTGATTCTCTACCTCTTCCAAAATCCCTGTCTCTTCCACTTCCACCTTCACTTCTTCTTCCGCCTCTGTCGCGATCTCTTCCAAGATCCAGGTCAAAATTCTGATCCTCCAATTCATGAACAGTATCAGCCAATTGGATTTTCACCAATCCCAGAGCGATTTGCTCCAAACTCAGACCTTCTGTCAAAAGCTGGCCAATAATATCTTCATAGAAGCTATTGTCACCTTCTTTGGCAAGTTGTCTATGTACATCTTTTACAAATTGAGCCTTTTTAAGTTCAATCAGATCTGCTGCGGAAGGAGGGGACATCTTGTCAATGGAAGTCTTGATGAATTTTTCAAGATCCTTTATTTTATACATGTCTCTTCTGCCGGTCACAAAACTGATCGCAGCACCGGATTTCCCAGCTCTACCCGTCCTACCGATTCTGTGAACATAATTTTCTTCGTCCAAAGGAAGGTCAAAGTTAAATACGACTTCAACATCGTCCACGTCAATACCTCTTGCAGCTACATCTGTTGCGACCAATACTGAGCAATGCCCTTTTCTGAACTTGTTCATTACTTTGGTACGCTGAGCTTGCGAAAGATCTCCGTGTAAAGCTTCTGCCTGAATTCCTCTTGCAATCAGTTCTTCGGTAACCTCATCGGTCACTCTTTTTGTATTACAGAAAACCACACTTAGGTTAAACTGATTCAGGTTCATCAACCTGGTCATCAATTCGATTTTCAATGTAGGCTTTACTTCATAATATACCTGTGATATATTTTCTACTGTCAATTCCTTCCTCAACACTTTAATATGTTCAGGATTATTCTGGAATTTTCTGGTCAAGTCCAAAATAGGCTTTGGCATGGTTGCCGAGAAAAAGACAGTCTGTCTTTCTTCAGGACATTCGCTAAGGATATTTTCGATATCTTCTCTGAAGCCCATGTCCAGCATTTCGTCCGCTTCATCCAAAATGATGATACTGACCATATCAAGCTTTAATGTGCCTCTGTCCATGTGGTCCATGATTCTACCAGGAGTACCTACTACAATCTGAACACCCTTTCTCAAGCTTTTGATCTGTCGGTCAATCGCTTCACCACCATAAATACAGGTTGAGGAAAGACCTCTTTTGTATTTTGAAAGTTTTACGATTTCGCCCTCTACCTGTACCGCTAATTCACGGGTTGGGCAAAGAATCAAAGCCTGTGGTTTGTTGATTGAAGTATCCACCTGATCAATGATTGGAATACCAAATGCAGCAGTTTTACCAGTTCCCGTTTGGGCCTGACCGATGACATCTCGTCCTTCCAATAAAAGAGGTATAGATTGTGATTGAATAGTAGATGGTTGGGTATAGCCCATGTCCTCTACTGCCCTTAAGATTTCCGCTGAAATCCCAAGGTCTGAGAATGTTAATTCTTTTTCCATGATGTTTCCTTACTTCTTCAAACCATGATTTCCTAGAAGTACCCTAAATCAAGCGACAGTAAGGAAACCCACGGTATGAAAAATATTAATTATAAATTCGGATGCAAAGGTAAGTAAAATTTTTTTCTTTCCAAATCCAGATTGGAAATATATTAAAATTTATTGTAGAATTTTAGTGGATTACTAGAGGATAATTCTGAATTACAGCCTAAATCATGGTCAATTACATATATTTGACTGATATTGAGTTGACCAAATCTACATATTCTTTTGTAGCATCTTCTTTGGATTTTCCTTTAAAAGCCAGCCATGAGTTGTATTTTGCTGCTGCCACAAAATCAAATCCACCCGGTCTTTCCTCCGTATTGTCACCTTCAGTGGCCTGCTTATAAAGTGCATAAAGTTTCAATAATTCTTCATTGGAGGGTTTACTTGTAAATTTTTTCGTGAGTGCGACTGCTTCTTCAAGTGTATTTGCTTTCATAAATAAACTATTTTTTGATTTTGAGTTTCCAAATGTAGGAAAAATAGATTTGAGAAGTTGTTAGAGAGGCGAGAAGATAGACATGAGACTCAAGACACAAGACATAAGATTTAAGAATCAAAGTTTGTCCGGAATATAGCAGAATCAAGAACCAAGATCAGACGCATACTTCTGTCTTCCGTCTTCTGTCTTCCGTCTTCCGTCCAATCTGACATCGGACAATCTTTTCACAAAAAAAGCTCTGAATCCAATGTTTCACATGGAAGTCAGAGCTCTCTTTAACAATTATTCAAATCATCTTCTATTCATAGAGACATAATCTCTTTCATTGGCACCTGTATAAATTTGTCGTGGCCTTCCGATTGGTTCTCCGTTTTGTCTCATTTCTTTCCACTGAGCAATCCATCCCGGTAGGCGGCCCATAGCAAATAAGACCGTAAACATATCTGTTGGAATGCCCAGTGCTCTGTAAATGATTCCTGAGTAAAAATCCACGTTCGGATATAGTTTTCTATCTACAAAATACTGATCATTCAAAGCAGCAAATTCCAATTCTTTGGCTATTTCGAGTACGGGGTCATTCACCCCTAATTTAGTCAACACATCATCTGCTGCTTTCTTGATGATTTTTGCTCTTGGGTCAAAGTTTTTATAAACCCTATGACCGAAGCCCATCAATCTGAACGGATCATCTTTGTCTTTTGCTTTGTTCAGGAATTTTTTTGTATCACCGCCGTCTTTTTTGATAGATTCAAGCATTTCAATTACAGCTTGATTGGCACCACCATGGAGCGGCCCCCAAAGCGCATTGATACCGGCAGAAATTGAAGCATATATACTTGCCTGTGATGAACCAACAATCCTGACAGTGGAAGTTGAGCAGTTTTGCTCATGGTCAGCATGTAAAATCAACAATTGGTCAAGTGCTTTAGCTACAACCGGATCGGCATCATACCTTTCTGCCGGTAAGGCAAACATCATTTTTAAGAAATTGGAGCAATAGTCCAAGCTGTTATCCGGATAATTCACAGGATGCCCCACTTCATTTTTATAAGCCCAAGCTGCAAAAGTTGGCATTTTGGCCAATAGTCTCACAATGCTTAAGTTCACCTCATTCTCGTTTCTGTTTGGATCCAATGATTGGGGATAAAAAGCCGTCAAGGAACAAATCAGTGAAGAAAGAACTCCCATTGGGTGGGAATTGGAAGGAAATCCGTCGAGAATTTTCTTGATATCCTCGTGGACTAAAGTATGGGTTGTGATTTCTCTGGTGAATTTTTCATATTCTGATTGGGTAGGCAATTCACCATAAATAAGCAAATAAGAAACTTCCAAAAAAGTTGATTTTTCTGCTAAGTCTTCAATTCTATAACCCCTGTATCTTAAAATTCCGGTTTCTCCATCCAAAAATGTGATGGCACTCATTGTTGAGCCGGTGTTTTTGTATCCGGGATCAATGGTTATGAGTCCGGATTGACCTCTCAATTTGGCTATATCAATAGCTTTTTCATTTTCGGTACCTTCTACTATAGGGAGTTCAAAATCTTTTCCTCCATAAGATAACTTAGCAATTTCAGACATAATTATATTATTTATTTATCAGTTTATTGTTTTTAAAAGCATAACTATCAATCAATCTCTTAAGTTAGTAAAATCGGGGATTTTCTAAATGAATTATTATATCAACTACCTAAATTACGTTGTAGACATCGACAAAAAAAGTATATAGGTAAAAACTTTTAAAGTTATGATTTTAAGTAAGCCAAAGGGTAATTGCATCGATCAATACTGGGAATTCCGATTTAAACCAAATTATATTTTTCGGCATTTTTGTGATATTACTATATCTTTTTAGCAAAAAAAAAGCCCCGAAGGGCAATTTTTATTTACAGAAATGTTCAAAAACCTCTACAAGATGATCTCCTATCATTTTTGCGCTACGTCCCTCTATATGGTGTCTCTCGATAAAGTGAACCAATTCACCATCTTTGAAAAGTGCCATTGATGGGGAGGAGGGAGGGTATGGAAGATGATGTTGCCTGACTTTGGACACTGCCTCAGCATCATTGCCCGCAAAAACTGTAGCTAATACGTCAGGTTTGTTTTCGCTTTGCTCAAGCGCGTACCTCACGCCTGGCCTGGCTGCACCTGCAGCACAGCCACAAACAGAATTGATTACAATAAAAGTAGTTCCCTTATGGTCTTTCAAATGTTCATCTACTTCTTGTGAAGTTCTAAATTCCTGAAAACCAACGTTTGTCAATTCTGCACGCATTGGTGCTATAAGTTCCTCTGGATACATATTTTTTTATTTTTATTTATTTTATAGAAAACCTAATTCTAATTTGGCAGCCTCTGACATCATATCCTGAGAATATGGCGGATCAAAGGTGAGTTCTAATTCCACGTGGTTGATTCCCTGGATTTGTTGTATTTTATCTTTGATTTCAGAAGGAATAAATTCAGCTGAAGGACAATTCGGTGATGTCAAAGTCATCAACAAATACACATTGTTGACAGGGTACACGCTGATTTCATAAATCAAACCCAATTCGTAAACATCAACGGGAATTTCCGGGTCATATACCTGCTTGATGGCGTTTACGACCTTTTCCTTGAGTTCCTGAGATGGTATTTCGATATGTTGTTCTTTAGAATCTTGCATGTAATTATCAGACGTTTTGCTTGGCTTGGTAAGCTAAAGCATATAGTTTCATTTGCTTGATCATTGCAGCCAGGCCATTTGATCTTTGGGATCCAATGATATTTCCCATGCCGATTTTATCTATGAAATCAAGTTGGGCATTGAGAATTTCCTGAGGTTTCCTTCCTGACAATACCCTCATCAATAAGCTGATCAATCCTTTGGTAATATCAGTATTTGAATCTGCCAGGTAAATAATTCTATCATTTTCTTCCTTGGTGGTCAACCATACTTTGGATTGACATCCTTTAATGATATTTTCATCTATCCTTTCATTCTCCGGAAATTCGTCTAATTGGGCACCCAATTCCATTATATAATATATAGTGGATTCCTTGTCATCTCCCAAGATGCCAAATTCCTCAATAATTTCATTTTGGATGTCCTCTATGCTATTCATTTATTTTTGATTTTTGCAATTTTGGCAACTGCAAGCGCCATTTGATCAATTTCTGATTTGGTATTGTAAACAGAAAAAGAAGCTCTCACGGTTCCCTCAATCCCGAATCTTTGCATTAAAGGTTGAGTACAATGGTGTCCCGTCCTCACGGCAATACCATTGGCATCCAACATCATTCCCACATCAAATGGATGCATACCCCTGATATTGAAGGATAAGACGCTCACTTTCTCTCTGGCTGTCCCTACAGGGACAAATCCCTTAATCTCTCCCATCAATTCATTGGCATAAGAAAGAAGACCATCTTCATGGGTTTTTATATTTTGTTTACCCGTTGAATTGATAAATTCCAAAGATTTCTGAAACGCGATAACATCAGCTATATTGGGTGTTCCGGCTTCGAACTTGAATGGGATTTCATTATAGGTGGTTTTTTCAAATGTTACTTCCTTGATCATTTCTCCGCCTCCCTGATAGGGGGGCATGGTTTCCAGAATGCTTCTTTTGCCATACAAAACACCCAATCCTGTCGGACCGAATAGTTTATGCGCAGAAAAAGCAAGAAAATCACAGTCCAAATCCTGCACATCTACTTTCAAATGACTGGTAGATTGCGCTCCGTCCAAAAGAACCTTTGCCCCAAATTGGTGCGCTTTCCGTATGATTTCTTTTACAGGATTGATCGTGCCCAGCGAGTTGGATGCATGGACAATGCTGACCAGTTTGGTTTTTTCATTTAAAAGCCTGTCAAATTCCTCCAAAAGAATTTCACCTGAATCTGAAATTGGAATTATTTTAAGGGTGGCCTCTTTTTCTTCGCAGAGCATTTGCCATGGTACTATGTTGGAATGATGTTCCATGGTCGAAATCAGGATTTCATCACCTTTTGTAATGAACTTTCTGCCAAATGTGGCGGCAACCAAATTGATGCTTTCCGTAGTCCCTTTTGTGAAAATAATCTCCTCTTCCTCCCTGGCATTGATAAAATCTCTGATCAGAGACCTGGTTTTTTCGTAATGCCTGGTCGCGCGATCAGCCAAAGTATGAGCACCTCTATGGATATTTGAGTTGTCTTTTTTGTAATAATCAGACAATGCGTCAAGAACTGACAAAGGTTTTTGCGTTGTCGCCGCATTATCAAAATAAATCAAAGGCTTACCGTTTACCTCTTGGTGAAGGACTGGAAACAAGCTTCTGATTTCTTCTACATTAAAAGACATAAATTTTTAAAAATTACTTCCCAATCTCTGCTGCACAATATTCACGATGTAATTTCTGAAATGCTCATCAGAAATATTATCCATAACTTCTCCCGCAAAAGCGTAAAGCAGCATTCCTTTTGCCTGATCTTTGCCCAATCCTCTTGATTGAAGATAGAAGAGTGCTTCTTCATCCAATTGTCCGGTGGTACAGCCGTGAGAACATTTCACATCATCTGCCCATATTTCCAATTGGGGTTTGGTATTGATTATGGCATTTTCCGATAAAAGAATATTGTTGTTTTGCTGAAATGCGTTGGTTTTCTGAGCATCCTTACGTACAAAAATCTTACCATTGAAAACCCCGCGGGAATTATCAGCAAGAATACCTTTGTATAATTCATTGGATTCAGCGTGTGGTTTGGTATGGTCCACATTGGTATGGTTATCGACATGCGATTTGCCATTCAATAAATACAATCCATACATATTTCCCACACAACCTGAATCAAGCAGATTAAGACTCAGGTTGTTTCTAACCATGTCACCTGACAATGAAATAACTACCGAAGTGAAAGTGGCATCCTTATGGATATTGGTTTCAAAGTTATTTACAACAATGGCATTGGGATTTTCATTTTGAAGTCTGCTGTAATGGACATGTGCATTCCGACCGACTTTGATTTCGGTAACAGAATTGCTGAAATAAACAGTCTCATCCAATGATATGGTATTTTCCAAAAATGTTGCCTCAACATTATCTTCCACTTCTATTAAAACCCTTGGACTGATGACCTGTCCCATGTTGGCTTTATTGAAAAAAAGAAACAAGATCGGCTTTTCGATTTTTTGGTTTTTCTTGATGGTGATGCATATACCGTTGTTGAAAGAGATATCGTTCAGAGCGACAAAAGGATCTTTTTCGGTCTTGGCTATCGTTCCAAGTAATTCCGGTTTGGCATCATTGATCAGATCAATAATATAGCCGGTTTGTGTGATAGTGGATTTCAATTTATCAAACTGACCATTATTAAAAACCAACACATCACCGTCAAAACCTTCCGCAATGTTTGATTCAATAGTTTCAGCACCAAGATCGATCTGTTTGGCCTGAGAGAAATTACTGATGGATTTCTCCAGTTTCTTGCTGATTGAAGTGAACTTATATTCTTCTTCTTTAAGTGCGGGAAGGCCATTTTCTGCAAGTATAGACTTCCCTTTTTCCCTAAGATCAGGAAAAGAATCTAAATTGGGTATCTCACTCAATATGAGATCCGTAATATTATTTTTGGACAATGTTATCATAGTCAATCAAAGATTGGGGATTAATGGTTTAGATTAAACAGAAGCTGCACTAACTTCTTCCTTGATCCAATCATATCCTTTTTCTTCCAATTCAAGAGCAAGATTTTTTGAACCGGATTTTACTATTCTACCATTGAACAAGACATGAACAAAATCAGGCACAATGTAATCCAATAGCCTTTGGTAGTGGGTTACCACTATTGTGGCATTATCAGCGGATTTTAGTTTATTGACGCCATTGGATACAATTTTCAAGGCATCTATATCCAATCCGGAATCTGTCTCATCCAAAATAGACAGCGTTGGTTCCAACATTGCCATTTGAAAAATCTCATTTCTTTTTTTCTCTCCTCCTGAGAATCCTTCATTTAAAGAACGGCTCAATAGTTTCTGATCTATTTCAACCAACTTCATTTTTTCCTTCATAATGGAAAGGAACTTTACAGCATCCAAAGGATCTAGACCTCTATATTCTCTGACCTGATTGACGGCAGTTCTCAAAAAGTTGGTGGTACTCACACCAGGGATTTCCACAGGATACTGAAAAGCAAGAAAAACGCCTTCTCTAGCCCGATCCTCGGGAGCCAATTCCAATAGATTTTTACCTTTGAAAATAACCTCGCCCTCTGTTACCTCATATTCTTCTCTACCGGCAAGTACTGAAGCCAATGTTGATTTACCTGAGCCATTAGGCCCCATGATAGCATGAACTTCTCCTGCTTTTATCTCTAAGTTGATACCTCTTAATATTGGCGTTCCTTCAATGGAAGCATGTAAATTCTTAATACTTAACATTTCAATCTTTCAATTTAAAATTTTCAAACCTTACAATTTTTAACCCACGGACCCTTCAAGTGTCAATGCAAGCAGCTTCTGTGCTTCAACTGCAAATTCCATCGGTAACTGATTTAGGACTTCTTTGGCATATCCATTGACAATCAAAGCAACTGCGTCTTCAGTAGAAATCCCTCTTTGGTTACAATAGAATAGTTGGTCTTCACCGATTTTTGAGGTAGTAGCCTCATGTTCCACCTGAGCACTTGAGTTTTGAATATCAATGTAAGGGAATGTATGCGCGCCACAATTTCCTCCCATTAATAAGGAGTCGCATTGTGAAAAATTTCGGGCATTGCTAGCTCTTTTCATCACTTGAACCTGTCCCCTGTACGAATTTTGTGAATGGCCTGCCGAGATACCTTTGGATACAATTCGAGATCTTGTGTTTTTTCCGATATGGATCATTTTGGTTCCTGTATCTGCTTGCTGGTAATTATTGGTCACAGCTACTGAATAAAACTCTCCTACAGAATAGTCTCCTTTTAAAATACATGAGGGATATTTCCAAGTCACTGCAGAACCGGTTTCCACTTGGGTCCATGATATCTTGGAATGGTCTCCGGCACAGATTCCCCTTTTGGTCACAAAATTATAAATCCCGCCTTTACCTTCTTTATCTCCCGGAAACCAGTTTTGAACTGTAGAATATTTAACTTCCGAATTTTTTTCAGCATAGATTTCAACCACTGCGGCATGGAGTTGATTTTCATCTCTCTGTGGGGCAGTACATCCCTCCAAATAAGAGACGTAAGAACCCTCTTCCGCAATAATCAAGGTTCTTTCAAACTGACCGGTGTTTGCTGCATTTATCCTGAAGTAAGTTGAAAGTTCCATCGGACATCTTACACCTTTTGGGATGTAACAAAAAGATCCGTCAGAGAAAACAGCAGAGTTCAAAGCTGCGTAGTAATTGTCATTGATAGGGACCACAGATCCCAAATATTTTTTAATCAGTTCAGGGTGTTCTTTTACAGCTTCGCTGAAAGAACAGAAAATGATCCCCAATTTTGAAAGGGTTTCTTTAAAAGTGGTACCGACAGAAACAGAATCCAATACCGCATCCACAGCTATCCCCTGTAATCTCTTTTGTTCGTTCAAAGAAATGCCCAGTCTTTCATAGATTTGAAGCAATTCAGGATCTATTTCATTCAGATTCTTTGGCTTGTTTTTTTGCTTTGGAGCTGAATAAAACTTTAGAGATTGAAGATTAATTTTCGGATAGCGAACGTTTGCCCATTCAGGCTCAATCATAGTAAGCCAGTTTTTGAAGGCATTCAATCTCCATTCCAATAACCACTCAGGTTCTTCCTTTTTTGCAGAAATCCACCTTATAGTATCTTCTGTCAGTCCGGTAGGCGCTTCATCTGCTTCAAGATTAACTGACCAGCCATGTTCATATTCTTTTGAGGTAAACTCTTCTAAAATCTGATTGTCTTTGCTCATGTGGTTGAGTTATTTAGACTAATTATAGTTTGTGACGCGAAGATACAACATTAAACCAAATTATAATGTTCACAGTGATCTGAAAAATCCTAAAAAAATGAAGTTTTATAGCCTTATATACTTCTGAATCAACAATATAAAAAAAAGTGAAGCCAGTTTATAAAAAGCCAGGTTCACTTTAATAATTATATTTTTTATACGAATAATCAAAAAATAATTTAAATTAGATTTAATCTAAATAACGCAATTTGAGTAAATTTACCAGTGATTAGATGACTTTACTCAACTTTTTTATCGAAAAACTGTATTGGTCTATTGATGCTTTCTTCCAAGACAATCAAGGTTTCCGTCCTGTCGATACCTTCTACTTTTTGTATTTTATCCAGGACTGTCCTGAGGTGGTTGGTGTCTTTACAGATGATTTTTGCGAAAATACTATAATTGCCCGTTGTGTAATAAGCATTGATCACTTCTGAGATTTCTTTGAGTCTATCTATAACTGTGTCATATAAGGAGCTTTTTTCCAAATAGATTCCTAAAAACGCAGAGATGTCATATCCCAGTTTGGAAAAATCAATATTTAAGGTTGCACTTTTTACAATGCCCATATCCTCTAATTTTCTCATTCGGACGTGAACTGTTCCGGAGGATACGTATACTTTTTTTGCTATTTCGGTGTAAGGCGTCTTAGCATCATCGTTTAATAACGATATGATTTTGAGATCGACATTGTCAATATCTAAAATTTTATCCATTTTTTTCGGGTTTATTTGAATCTATGTTAATCAACCAGCGGTTAAATTATGAAATACTTAAAAAATACCAAAATAAATTTTTCAATTTGTAAAAATGGCTAAAATACAGTTACTTTGGTGCTCTTCATTCGTTATTATATAAAATTTGGTTTTTTTATGATTTAATCAAATAAACAATCGAAAAAACCTATTTTATATTATTTTCAATGATTAAATCTTAGAAACTTTTAATCTCTAAAGTTATATTTGGGTTTATATTCTGAAAAGGGTCTTGCTAATGGCAAGACTTTTTTGTGCCCATTAAAATATTTGAACAGCAAAAATTTGCATTTAAAAATATTTTATCTGTATATTTGTGCAAGTCAAATACAGAAAGCCATGAAAAATACATTTAGAGTCTTGATCTTCTTTTTCGCAGTCACTATTTCAAGCCAGCAGCTTTTGGCATCCACTTCAGATTCAAATAGGGGTTTATCCAAGAAAAATCCCATAAACAAAGAGGAAGTTTTGAAAGAAAATGTTTCTTTGATTCCAATAGGAGAGAGCAATGAATTGGATAGTCAATTATTGGAATCTTCCGAAAGCGTCAATTATTTTTATTATGCCCCATGGACGTGGACTGAATCAGCAATGGAATTACTTGATAAGAGTACTGCTTTTATTTTTAGGACTAAAAAGAGTTCTGAAGTTGATACTTTAAGGGTTATTGTAAGTATCAATGACCAGGGAAAAATGATAGGATATAAAGTAATGAATGAGGAAGCAGACAAAGGTCTGATTGAAAGAGTTGGATACGTCCTGAGGAAAATGCCAAATGCTGTTCCGGTTCCAGGGTTTGACAATTATGGTCCTATGGACTTTGAATTAACATTCGGATTATAAGATAAGGTTGTTTGATTAGTTTAAATTCCCTGATGATTTTTTCATTGGGGAATTTTTTTTGAGTGGTTAGGAACTGGAAAAGCCAGATCTTATTTTAGCTACAAAAACCATATATGAAAAAATACATGCTGCAATTAACGATGCTGTCCATTTTGTTCAGCGGAGTTTCCATTGCCCAAGAAACTTCCCTGGTTCCCCAAAAAAAATGGCCTGAGCAGGAAAAAGATTCAAAATTTTATACCATTTCTGGTGAACGCCACGGACAATCCTTTTTTATTAAGCATGAGTTTCCTGAAGTCCAATATCAACCCGGAGAAAATTTAACTTTTGATATCTATCACACTCCGGATGTCATGTATCATTGGTATAGGTTGTGGGCCGAAAAATATCCTGATATCACAGAACTTTATGAAGTGGCGCGATCATTTGAAGGGAGACCCATTCTACAAATGACCATAACGAATAAAAAGACAGGTAAACATACCAACAAACCGGCAGCATATTTTGAAGGTGGAAGACATGGGGGTGAAGTCACTGCAAGTGAAGCTGTGTTTTGGTTAACTCAACATCTGCTCGAAAATTATGGTAAAGATCCACAAATCACCCATTTGATTGATTCCAAAACTGTTTATGTACGACCTCAGAACAATCCTGATGGGACTACTATGTATTTGTTTTCTGAGCAGAGTAATCGGAGTACTATCCGTCCGCATGATGTTGACAGGGATGGTTTGTTCGATGAAGATCCAGGAGAAGATCTCAATAGAGACAGGATAATTCATATGATGCGAAAAAAAGCGGAGACAGCGGAAGAAAAAGAAAATGCCAATTATATCATAGACCCCAAGGATCCAAAAGGTAGATTGATGAAGCGTGTGTTGGATGGAAAAGGGGATTATTTAATGTATTCTGAAGGGATAGACAATGATGGTGACGGTAAATATAATGAGGATGGAATCGGTGGGCTTGACCTGCATCGCAACTATCCCGAAAACTGGCGACCTGACATTGGAGGTGATGCTACAGGTCGTGGTTACACCCAATTTGGTGCAGGGGAGTATCCATTAAGTGAAATAGAAACTAGGTCTACGGTTCTTTGGCTGCTTTCACACCCCAACATTTCTGTTGTCAATTCTTTGGATACCAGAGTTCCGATGCACCTTCGGCCACCTTCCACTTCATCCAGCGAAGAGTCCATGTTTTTGAAGGACAGGTTGATTTATGAATATTATGACAGTTTGGGAATGACCATCACAGGATACCCTTGGGCAGGCGATGTTTACGAAACGTACAGTACCAGAGGAAAAGTGGACAGATTGACCGGAGATCCTTTGAAGCCCAATCCGCTTTTCGGCCATGGACCTGATTTTGGGTACTTCTATTATGGTGCAGTTTGGTACGGTGATGAATTATGGAACAACGGGGCCATGAAAGACTACGACGGGGATGGTGTCCGTGACGATTATGATGGTTTGAGGTGGGATGATGAGGAAAATCAATCCAAAGGATTTAAAATATGGGAGAAGTTCGATCATCCTCAATTAGGGGAGGTCGAAATTGGTGGATTTCATCCCAAGTTCTTTTCGCAAAATGGGCCTCCTTGGCAGTTGGAAGGATGGATTAAAAAGCAATCTTTATTTAATCTTGCCATGGCTTTGGACCTTCCTCAGATTGAGATCAAGGATGTTAAGGTTACCAAATCAGGGAATGAACATATTGTAAAAGTAACTTGGACCAATTCAGGTAAACTACCTGTTGCTCTTGATCAGGCTAAAAGAGTTAAAATTGTTCAGGAAGATAGATTGATGCTTGAATTTGACAAGGAATTGACAAAAGGTCATGAAAATGCACTTGTTCAGATAACTACGCCGGAACTATATAATAAAACAATCTTTGCGGGTTATACAGAACCCGGAGAAACAAAGCAGGCGGAATTCAGAGTTAAAGTCTCCCAAAAGGAACCCGTTAAGGCAAAGCTGAAAATATTGTCTACACGGGGCGGATATTTGGAAAGAGAAATAATATTGGATTGACCGTTTGTCGGATTTCCGTGAAATAAAACAATTTGAATTGTACGGAATTCTGAAGAACCGGGAATTTGCGATTGTACTCTACAACCCGAAGGGCTAAATGCTATTCGGGTTGTTTCATAAATGGGTATCATTGAATTCAAATAAATAATGGGAAGGCGTATTGAAGATTTTATGTGGCAATAATTTTCAATACATCCTCTTGTTTGTATTTTGGAGTGCCTCCTTTTTGGGTTGCCACAAAAGCACCTAAAGCACAGGCAAATTCCAGAATTTCAACGGGAGATTTACCTTCAAGATAAGATTGGACAAACCCACCCAAAAAAGCATCACCCGAACCCACTGTGTCTTCAACCTTTACCTTGTATCCGGGATGAGTGATAGTTTTTCCATTTTGATATATCATTGCCCCCTTTGACCCCAATGTTATGCAGACCATTTTTACCGGGAAATGGGTGGTGAGTAGGAGGCAAACCTTTTCTACTTCCGGTTTTATTCCAAAATAATCAGCCACAATTTCAAGTTCATCTTCATTGATCTTTAGAATATCTGTAAATCCGAGTATGATTTCAATTTTCTCGAAATCAAAAAATGGAGCTCTGAGATTAATATCAAAAATTTTGAGGGTAGGTAGATGGAGCAGTTGATACAAAGTCTGCCAACTGACATTATTCCTGACTGCCAAGCTCCCGAAAATAAAAGCATCCGAATTCCTGACAGCAGCTTTATTTTCTTCATCTAAGGCTATGAAATCCCAAGCAACAGGTGAGACGATGGTATATCTGATGTTTTCAGGATCTTCATTATGAACGGTAACAATTCCTGTCTGATGTTCGGCATCGTCCTGGATCAATCTGGCAGACAATCCATATCCTTCAATGAATTCCATCAGTTTTTTTCCATGTTCGTCCAAACCCACTCTTGAAATCATCTGGGAGTTTAATCCCAGTTGCTTTAAGTGAAGTGCGACATTCATTGGTGCACCTCCAGGGATTTCTTTGTCCGGAAAACAATCCCATAATGTTTCGCCGAAACAGATTACTTTTTTAAGCATGACTTTTTTGTAACTCTTTTTGTATTTCTTCCAATGATTTACCTTTCGTTTCCGGCATCCTGAATGCTACCCAAATCAATTGCAATACCATCATCAGGGCAAAGAATGCAAAAATACTTCCCGCACCAAATGTGTTTGCGAAGAAAGGGAATAAATTGGCTATCAATGCGGCAAGAATCCAGTGTGTGAAAGATCCCAATGATTGCCCAAACGCCCTAAGTTCATTAGGAAAAATTTCAGCAATAAACACCCAAATCACAGAACCTTGTCCTATGGCGTGCGAAGCAATAAATACAAAAACAAAGTAGGGTAGGAGGTCACTGCTGACGGCACCTCCAAAATAACTGTATGCCATCAAGGAAAGCGAAATGATGTAACCAACAGACCCGATATACATCAGTTTTTTCCTCCCTATTCTATCTATCAAATAAAGTCCAAGCATTGTCGCCACCAAGTTGATGACACCAATACCTATAGTAGACAGCAGGGCATCTTCTGTAGCTATACCTGCGGATTCAAAAATCCTTGGGGCAAAGTAAATGATGGCATTGATTCCTGACATTTGGTTGAAGAAGGCCATCAGAAAAGCAAAGAAAGAAATCTTCCTGAATTTTGGATTGAAAAGTGTTGTTGCAAATACTTTACCTTTTATTTCTTTGCTTTCGGCAATTGCCAGTACCATTGCTTCATCCACTCCTTCCGGATCGGTTTTGGTCAATATTTCTCTTGCCAAATCAAAATCCTGTTTTTTGGCAATCAGCCATCTAGGACTTTTTGGGACTTTCACAATAAGAATACTGTATAGCAATGCAGGTATGGCTTCTACCCCAAGCATCCATCTCCAGGCTTCATTCAAATTTGCTGTGCCGATCAAATAATTTGAAAAATAGGCCATTAGAATACCGAATACAATGTTGAATTGGTAAAGGGCGACTAATTGCCCCCTACGTTTTGCAGGGGCTATTTCTGAAATATACATAGGTGCCACTACTGAGGAAGCACCGACACCCAACCCCCCGATGAATCTGAATATCATGAAAGAATTCACATCACCTGCCAAAGCAGAACCTATAGCGGATATCAAATAAAGGAGACCTATCCAAAGTAGGGAGTTTTTTCTACCGAATTTATCCGCGGGAATTCCTCCGAAAAGTGCGCCGATTACTGTTCCATATAGAGCCATCGCCACTGCAAGACCATGACTCCAGTCGTCCAAGCCCCAAAGATTTTGGATATCCCTTTCGGCACCGGAAATGACAGCAGTATCAAACCCAAACAAAAAACCACCCAATGCAGCGGTTATAGAAAGGAATAGGACATAATTTTTACTCTGCATGAAAATAGGTTTAATGGGTTGAATCTTAAAAATAGCTATAAGAATGGGATTTAAAAATCCGTTTTCTGTATTTTCTTATGGATTTCAGGGATCATCATCAAAGCAGCAGAGCCATACCATTCTTTCAATTCCATCCTGAGTACCCCTGCAATTACAGCAGGGTCTGTATTGGTCAGTTTTTCCGCTTCTTCCTTTGAATCTACGTCAAAGACAAATATTCCGCGCATGGCATCATTCCCAAAAAAAGGTCCGGCCAAAATCAGTTTTTCCATTTCTGCCAGTTTAGTGATATTTGCCATATGTCCTTTTTGGATCTCTGCCCGCTCCTCGGTACTATATTCGGATACACGGTCACCGGCAAAAAGAAAAGCAATTACAAACTTCCGCATCCCATAGTCATCAGCTTTGAGCTTTTCAGCAAGTGATTGATCAAATTGGGTATCCTGAGCTATCAATAGGAAAGGGAATAGGAATATGATTGCGAAAATGATGAGGAAAATTTTCATTTGGTTATTGGATAATGAGTGAAACGGAATCGGATTTGGTCCTTACTTTTAGCCAGTCTCCAAACCTTTGTTTTTCTTGATTGGTCGGTATATTCCTGAATTTGGCAATAGCGAGGGTTAGGGTATCCTGTCTATTCTCTTTAAGGTTGGCTACTATGGCCCGGTTAAGGGTGAAATTTTCAAGATTAGGATAATGGATTATAGCTTCATTGGCAAGATCGGTAACCTGACTACTGCTTCTACTATATTCTGATAGTTCTCTTTCAAGTAAATTGATTTTTTGGTCTTTGTCCTTAATTAGGGCTTCGTTGCGTTCATACAGATCTTTTAGGATATCTGAACGTAACAGGTTCATATCCGTACCTGAATCACCGCTTTGTTTGAGAATCAAATGCGTGTTGCTCAGATTTAATGCACTCAGTCTTTTATTCAGTTGGACTATTTCGGCATCATTGATTCTTTCGCCTATCAGGCTTACTTCTATGACGCTGCTGTCAGCATGATAAATCAAATTGCTGCTGATAATTTGGGTTCGGGGAAGATCAAATTCAGCGGAAATAAACTGGTTGGCACTTTTTTCCCAAAATGTCCTCTTTACAATGATATAAGCCAGGTAAACACTTGGAATAATCGTAAGAAGGGTGAAAATAGTGATGTAGGTACGCACAGTCTTTTCTCTTTTTCTGTCAAGAAATTCCTTTTTTGGAAATTTCATAAAGCGGACAATCAGGTAAGTCGAAAGACTGATGAATACCGAATTGATAAAAAAGAGATAGAAAGCACCGAAAAAATAATAAACATTTCCGGTGGCCAAACCATATCCGGCAGTACACAAAGGAGGCATCAGTGCTGTTGCAATCGCCACTCCGGGGATAGCATTGCTTTTCTCTTTCCTTGATCCCGCCACGATACCGGCCAGACCCCCGAACAATGCAATCAATACATCCCAAATGGTAGGTTCGGTTCTCGCCAGCAATTCCGATTGGGCATCATTAAGCGGGGTGAAGGAGAAGTAAATAGTACTGGTGATAATACTGATCAAAATAGCAATTCCAAGATTTTGCATGGACTTTTTCAGGAGTTCAAAATCATTGATTCCCGCGGCCATTCCGATTCCCATGATCGGACCCATCAAGGGAGATATCAACATGGCACCAATGATAACAGCGGTGGAATTTACGTTCAGTCCTACCGATGCCACAAAGATGGCGAAGATCAGAATCCAAAGATTGGCCCCCTTGAATTCCACATTCTTTTTAATATAGTCAATAGTTTCAAGTTCATCCTCTTTGCCTTCATGTAGGTCAAAGCGGTCTTTAAAAAAAATCAACAGCTTTAATATTTTATTCCTTAGACCGATAGGTTTGTTGTTTCCTTCCATTTGGACTGTAATTGAATTAATCAGCAATCTAGATAAATTCATCCATCTGATGAATTCAAGAATGCCGGATTTTGAAAAAAATATCTTTTGGCTTAAAACATGATAGAAAGTAAACCCCTACACGAGTTTCTGCCTGTTATACCAATGACTCTTTTGAAATCTAAAAATCAATTGAGATAGGTTTATTTAACCAACTGATTTATAATAAATTGAATTTCATTTAGGCTTGTCTAAAAATGGCGTACCTAAATAATTTAGATAAGACTAAAAAGCTTATCTCACAAAAAAAGCTACTTCAATTTGGATATGTTGTTATATTTGTAAACAACATTGGTGATTGGCTTGAAATCTATTTCTGCATGATAATTGAAGAAGTCGGTTTTAGCAAATCGTATTAGGGAGCTTTATTATTTTTGACACATGGCAAAATTGATCAACAAATTGGTTTTTGTAGACGATGACAAAATTCAGCATATGATCAACCGCAAAAATCTTTTGCGCATCAAACCGGACATTGAACTGTTTTTCTTTGAAAATCCTTATAGTGCATTTGAATGGCTCAAATCAAATGAAGCAGATTTGCTTATTTTGGATGTCAATATGCCTGAAATGCAAGGCTGGGATTTTCTTGTTGAACTACAAAATATCGGAAAAGACATTGAGGTGAAAATGCTGACTTCGTCCATGGATCCCATGGATGTGATTATCAGCAAAAAATACAGTCAGGTTTCTGGATTTTTAGTAAAACCACTCAATACAGAAGTGCTCACAGAGATTTTAGGACTTGCCGATTAATAATAATAATTTTATTTAGTAATTCGAATATATAGTTCTTATGGCGGAAAATATAGAATTCAATAAACCTGTTCTTTCCAAAAAACTGGATAATTTTTTTACCGGAATGTCTGATGCATTTAGATTTGTCAGCAGGTTTTTTAAGGAAGTTTGGTTTCCACCTTATGAATTCAAAGAGATTTTAAGGCAATGTTATGAGATTGGATACCGTTCCCTCCCCTTGATTTCACTGACAGGGTTTATTATAGGTATTGTATTCACTAATCAGTCCCGTCCTTCTTTAGCAGAATTTGGGGCATCATCTTGGTTGCCATCTCTTATATCCATCGCTGTGGTGAGGGCTTTAGGCCCTTTGGTGACAGCCTTGATTGCCTCTGGAAAAGTAGGCTCAAGTATTGGTGCGGAGTTAGGTTCCATGAATGTGACCGAGCAGATTGATGCAATGGAGGTTTCAGCGATCAATCCTTTCAAATATTTGGTGATAACCAGGACCCTTGCAGCTACATTTATGATACCTGTATTGGTGATGTACACTGATTTTGTTGCCTTGATAGGATCTTTTCTAAGTGTCAATGTCAATGAGTTGGTGAGTATGTCGACATTCTTTGTACAAGTGTTTGAAGCAATTTCCTTTTTGGATATTTTCTCATCAGTCATCAAGTCCTTGATTTTTGGCTTTACCATTGGTATTGTAGGTTGTTATAAGGGATACAATTCTTCAAGAGGAACAGAAGGTGTTGGCCAGGCAGCTAATGCTGCGGTGGTGATGTCCATGTTTTTGATATTTATTGAAGAGCTTTTGATTATGCAAATTGTAAATGCCATTCGTTATGCATAATGAACAGGAAATTGTCGTTGAGATAAGAGACCTTGTGAAGTCTTTTGGTGACAATCATGTCCTCAGGGGTGTCGATTTGGATCTTTATAAAGGAGAAAATCTGGTTGTCTTGGGTAAATCAGGAAGTGGAAAGTCCGTCCTTATCAAGTTGATGGTCGGTCTGCTAAAGCAAGATGAAGGAACCATAAAAATATTTGGAATTGATACTGTCAGGTTGAAGTTGAAGGAATTGAACAAATTGAGATTGAGAATAGGTTTTTCTTTTCAAGCTTCAGCGCTTTATGATAGTATGACAGTCAGGGAAAATCTTGAATTCCCTTTGGTGAGAAACGTTAAAAACCTTACCAGAAAGGAAATCGACAGGAGAGTAGAGGAATTGCTCGATGCTGTTGCATTGCCCAAAACTGTTAATCAAATGCCTTCTGAACTATCAGGCGGACAAAAGAAAAGAATAGGGATTGCCAGAACATTGATCCTGAATCCTGAAATCATGCTATATGATGAGCCTACAGCAGGACTCGATCCGGTCACCTGTATAGAAATCAATAATCTGATCAATGAGGTACGGGAAAGGTTCAAGACTTCTTCCATTGTTATTACCCATGATTTGACCTGCGCGAAGCAAACAGGGGATCGAATGGCTGTTTTGATTGAGGGGCAATTTAATTCAGTCGGGACTTTTGAGAAAGTTTTCGAGGAAGCTACCGATAAACAAGTGAAATCATTTTATGACTATAATTTTATCAGATAATGAGAAATGATAATAAAAAATCCGTAATCGTGGGCATTTTTGTCCTTATCGGAATAATCATCTTCATAGCGGGTGTACTCACTATGGGCGGTCAACAGAAAAAATTTGTAAAAAGCATCAGACTCAAAGCAGTTTTTGATGATGTTGCAGGCCTGCAGACAGGAAACAATGTTTGGTTTTCAGGAGTGAAAATCGGTACCGTAAGAAAAATCAACTTCTATGGTGATTTTCAAGTAGAGATTGAAATGAATGTGGAAAACAAAGTCCAGGATTATATCCGAAAGGATTCGAGGGCTACAATCAGTTCAGATGGATTGATTGGTAATAAGATTATTGTAATCTACGGAGGTACCACTCAGGCTCCACGCATTGAAGACGGTGACAGGCTTATTGCAGTTATGCCTTTGGATACCGACAATATGATGGCCACTCTTCAGGAGAATAACAAGAATCTCGTCACCATAACTGAAAACCTCAAAGTATTGACCACAAAAATTGCCGAAGGGCAAGGTATTGTAGGTGCAGTTATGACTGATAGTCTTTTGGAACAGAATTTTAAGAATATTTTGGAAGCACTTGACCGGACTGCTACGAGAAGCAGTATAGTCGTGAATGATATTGGGAAAATCACTGCAAACCTTTACAAAGAAGGAACTTTGATTTATGATTTGACAAATGACAAAGAATCGTATAATAATTTAAAATCAGCAGTGGTCAATTTTCAGGAATCCTCAGAAAATGCCAAGAAAATTACAGAGAATCTAAATTCCTTCACAGAAAAACTGAATTCTGAAGAAAGTGCTGCAGGTGTTTTGTTGACAGATGAGCAATTTGCTAAGGACCTCAAAAGCGTGATGGCTAATACGGATAGTGCGACTTATAATCTGAATAGGGGATTAGAGGCTTTGGAATATACCTGGCCATTTAGAAAGGGTTTCAAGAGAAAAGCTAAAGCGGATGCCAAAGACCAATAAATGGTAAATTTATCCCATAATAAAAAAACCTTTGATGTATCATCAAAGGTTTTTTTATTGAAAGTCACATCATCAATCTTCTGATTTGCCGTTTTCTACTTTTCTCTCGGCTGTTTTGTGATCACTCTTGTCGGCTTCAAGATTTTCATTGTTATTATCCGGCTTCAGGGAAAACTTGGCACTTATCGGAAAATGATCTGAGCCTATACTTTGATGTACTTTAAGGTTGTCAAGCGTAAAATGTTTGCTGACAAATATATGGTCCAGGGGCCACCTGAGAAAAAAGTACTTTGCATGAAAAGTACTGAACATACCCCTTCCTCTCCTAGGGTCCAATAAACCGCTGATTTTCAAGAACAATTCACTGGTGTAGGACCAGCCAACATCATTGAGATCACCTATAACCAAAGTTGGCCTGTCGTAACCTTTTACTTTTTTTCCTACCATCAATATTTCCGCATCCCTTTCTGTGCTTTTTGGATTTTCATTTGGCACAGGGGGTGTTGGATGAATGGCAAAGATCTTCACCTTATCCCCGCTTTCCAATTCTATCAAAGCTTCAATGGATGGAATTTCCGGATCAATAAGGTGGTTCACTTTATGTTTTATAATTCGAAGTTTGGAGTAGAATAACATACCATAAGTATTATCCTGTGGTATTTCAACAAAGTCAGTATAGCTGTTTTTTAATTCATTCATTGAATAAGTCCAATCCTGATCAGTTTCAACCAACAATACAATATCAGGATTTCCCTTTTTCCTGACTTCGACACTGGGACACCCAAAATCAAAAACCGAACATTTTTGCCAGTTTTTTCTGACTTTCGTTCAAAAACAGGGTCTTCCTTAGCTTTTTCCCGGTTGATTTGAGTTGGATTTCGACTGTATAAATACCTTTTGCTATTTCGATTGCTTTCTGTGGAGAAAGCTTGATTCCTTTTTCATTTAATTGTCTTTCCAACTCTTTGTAGACCTTGTAAGCTACGAATGCTATGCTGATATGGGCTTCTATTCTCCTTTGTTTATAATGGTAAACCGGCCTTACCTTAATTTCATTTTTGGTTATTCTGAAGGCCTTTTCTATTTTCCATAGGTTGTTGTAATTCTCGATTACCTGTTCTTTATCAAGCTTTGTATTAGTGATGTAACCCTTAAGACCGTCCCATTGTCCATCCTGTTCAAACTTGTCCATATCCAGGGCAATCTTTATCTCACCTTCCATTTTAAGGTATTTGTTATAGCCTCTGTTGTTGATATGGGTTTTGTTGAGTTTTCCTTTCTTTAGCTGTTTTTCGAGCTTCTTGAGTCCCTTTTCCCTGTTGATTCTATCCTTTCCGGCCCGCCTTTCCGAGTAGCTCACAACCATTCTAAGACTCTCTTCCCAGTCCATCGAAACACTCTCTCCGTTTTCCAGCCGGAGTGCCAATACTTTTTCTTTTTGATTGTTGCCTGAAGACTTAAGCCGTGCCCCAAGAATGAATTCATATCCGTTATCGAGTAATTCTTTGATATTGCTTTTGGAAAGCAAACCTGAATCAGCCACAACTATCGGGGCGGGCAGACTGTACTTTTTTCTAAATGTCTCTATTACCGGAATCATGGTATGCCCTTCAAACTTATTGCCCTCAAAAATCTCGTATGCCAGGGGATAGCCTTCAAGGCCCACCAGCAAACCCAAAACTATCTGGGGATTCTGATGCTTCCCTTCCTTGGAAAAGCCGGTCTTCCGCAGATCATCCTCCTGATCTACTTCAAAATAAAGTGTGGTGCAATCGTAAAAAACAATATTGATACTGCCTCCCAGAATTTTCTTGGTGTGCCCAAAACTGATCAGCTGTATTATCTCTTTGTAGTTGTTGTAAAGCTTGTCCATATACCTGTACAGGTCCTGAACCTGAAACTCAAGGCCATGATAGGTCTGAAGGTAATCACAGGTCTTCAGTTTACTGGCGGGAAAACATATTCTGGAATAGACAAGCCATTTAAAAATATCATCTTGGATTACATTGAATCCGATATCATTGAATACGTTGTCCAAGAGGAGTTCTGTACCTGAAACAGTAATGTTTTCAACACTTTCTAGGACAGATTCTGCAACCTGCTCTTCATTGTTAAAGGGGATATCAAGAATGCCTTTATAGTTCCTGATCCATTCTTCTCCCAAAGAAACAAGCTCTTCCACTTCTGCATTGTCGGAGCTGCTACCTATGGTTTTGGCAACCTTATACCTTCCCTTTATCTTATCAATTACCTGAACACTGATCTTGCCACTTTTATTGGGCTTCTTGCGGACAAACATGTCTAAAAGTACTCAAAAAACCTCCGGGACACCCAAATCGAAAATCAAAAAATTATAAAACATTATTTATCAGTACTTTATACTAATATGGGACTGACGACTGTCGAAGTCAGGTGTAGGACCAGCCAACATCATTGAGATCACCTATAACCAAAGTTGGCCTGTCGTAACCTTTTACTTTTTTTCCTACCATCAATATTTCCGCATCCCTTTCTGTGCTTTTTGGATTTTCATTTGGCACAGGGGGTGTTGGATGAATGGCAAAGATCTTCACCTTATCCCCGCTTTCCAATTCTATCAAAGCTTCAATGGATGGAATTTCCGGATCAATAAGGTGGTTCACTTTATGTTTTATAATTCGAAGTTTGGAGTAGAATAACATACCATAAGTATTATCCTGTGGTATTTCAACAAAGTCAGTATAGCTGTTTTTTAATTCATTCATTGAATAAGTCCAATCCTGATCAGTTTCAACCAACAATACAATATCAGGATTTCCCTTTTTTATCAATTCAATGGTTTTTTTATATCTCTTGTTATACTGATAAACATTCATGACCATTACAGACACGGTAGGGAAATTTGCGTCAGGAGGAGTATTTTCTACCATTTTATCAGAAAACAATGTAAATGGATAGATCTGATACATTTGGAAAACTGACATCATCAACAAACCCCCAAAAAGTATGTAATCCATTGTGCAAAAGGAAGAAAATCCCATGATTAACCAAAAAACCAAGCCGATAATACAAAGAACCAGTTTTTGGAATCTTGGATAATCAAATATCCTGAAGATCCAATAATCCTTTTTGATAACAGGCATCAAACCTGCTATCAAAATCAAAATACTGAAAATCTCAATTACTATTTTCATAAAAAGCCCAAGGATAAATATAGATAATCCTAGATGAAAACCGGAATTCTGATAAAGAAACCAGCAAAATAAGGTAAATTGAGAATCAATTGAGATTGAATGTAGTTATATAAATGAATTCATTTTTAATATAACCAAATAATTAAAGACCATGAAGATACTTCCCGACCAAACTAAAAAAATGCTCAAGACCAGTAAAGGTACTTTCAATTATTGGAGTTTATCAGCTTTAATGGATGCAGGTTATAGTGTCGATACGCTGCCATTTTCTATCAGGATTCTTTTAGAAAATGCGCTCAGGAATTTCGATGATTTTGGAATTACCAAAGAACATATTGAAACTTTAGCCAATTGGACTCCTGAGCCTTCTGACAGAGATATTCCTTTCAAACCTGCAAGAGTCTTGATGCAGGATTTTACAGGTGTGCCTGCAGTGGTGGATATTGCCTCACTCCGGGCCGAAGCAACGAGGAAAGGTAAAGATCCCCAAAAAATCAATCCTTTGATACCGGTTGATTTGGTCATTGACCATTCCGTACAGGTGGATTATTTTGGAACCAATTATTCATTCCAAAAAAATGTGGAGGTCGAATATGAAAGAAATGGTGAGCGGTATCAATTTTTGAAATGGGCTCAAAAGGCCTTTGATAATTTCTCAGTTGTACCTCCTGGGATGGGGATCTGTCATCAGGTGAATCTGGAATACCTTGCCCAAGGTGTTATCGCAAGAGATGGAAATGTTTTTCCCGATACCTTGGTCGGCACTGACTCCCATACTCCAATGGTCAATGGAATCGGCGTAGTAGCTTGGGGAGTAGGAGGGATTGAAGCAGAAGCGGCCATTTTAGGACAGCCTATTTACTTTATTATGCCCGAAGTTGTGGGATTGAAGCTTACAGGGAAACTCCCCTTGGGAACTACCGCCACTGATATGGTACTGACCATAACTGAACTGCTTAGGAGGCATGGTGTAGTTGGCAAATTTGTGGAAGTTTTTGGTTCGGGATTGGATAACCTTACCGTTCCTGATAGGGCTACAATTTCCAATATGTCACCGGAATTTGGTTGTACCGTCACCTATTTCCCCATTGATGACCGGACTTTGGACTATATGAAAAAAACCAACCGGGCAGCTGATCAAATTCAATTGGTTGAAGATTATTGTAAAGCTAATATGTTATGGCGGCAGGGCGAGGATAAAATCAAATACAGTTCAATTGTTGAATTGGATCTCTCCTCTGTCGAACCTACTGTTTCCGGACCGAAAAGACCGCAGGATAAAATCTTGGTCAGGGAGTTTAAAGCCAAGTTCGGTGAATTATTGGAAAAAGTACATGGGCGGGAATATATCCCCATAGACAAAAGACAAGAGAGTAGGTGGTATGGCGAAGGCGGAAGTCAACCGTCCGAACCAAAAGGTGACTCCCCCGCAGAGGTGGAATATGAAACCAAAGTGAAAAATGGTCTCAAAACGGTAGTAGTCAAATTGAACAATGAAAAATTTGCGCTTCATGACGGTTCTATAGTCATAGCAGCTATTACCTCCTGTACCAATACCTCAAACCCCTCCGTGATGATTGGAGCTGGACTTGTAGCCCGTAAAGCGAGGGAAAGAGGTCTTGATACCAAGCCTTGGGTAAAAACATCATTGGCACCAGGTTCAAAGGTTGTGACAGATTATCTGGAAAAAGCAGGTCTATTGGATGATCTGGAAAGTTTGAAATTTCATGTGGTAGGTTATGGATGTACTTCCTGTATTGGAAATTCCGGACCACTTCCAAGGCATATCGCAAAGGCTGTTGAAGAAAATGATCTTGTGGTCAGTTCAGTATTGTCCGGAAACAGAAACTTTGAGGCCCGGGTACATCCACAGGTGAAGATGAATTATCTAATGTCTCCCATGTTGGTTGTGGCTTATGCGATTGCCGGCAGGGTGGATGTTGACCTGATCAATGAACCTTTGGGATTTGATCCAAATCTGGAACCGGTATATCTTAAAGATTTATGGCCGAGCAATGATGAGATTTTTGAGGTGATGAGCAGGGTACTTTCTCCTGCTGATTTTGAAAAAAGTTATGGGGAAATTTTTGAGGGAAATAATATTTGGAAACAATTGGAAGTGCCCAAAGACAAAGTTTACCAATGGTCTGAAGAAAGTACCTACATCAAAGAAGCTCCGTTTTTTAATGGAATTTCAGAATCCATAGAGGAACCGAAGGATATCATCGGTGCAAGGGTTTTGTTGAAATTGGGTGATTCCATTACTACGGATCACATTTCTCCCGCAGGATCTTTTTCCGAATCTTCCCCCGCAGGTCAATACCTGATGGCCAAAGGAGTGGAAAAGAAGGATTTCAATTCCTATGGTTCCAGGCGAGGTAATGATGAAGTCATGGTCAGAGGTACCTTTGCCAATGTCCGTATCAAAAACCAATTGGCAGAAAAAGAAGGCGGATTTACCAAGCATATTCCTTCAGGGGAGGAAATGACAGTATTTGATGCATCCCATAAGTACCGATCCGAAAATACTCCTTTGATAGTATTGGCAGGAAAGGAATACGGAAGTGGGTCTTCCAGGGATTGGGCAGCTAAAGGAACAAACCTCTTGGGAATCAAGGCCGTATTGGCAGAAAGCTATGAAAGGATCCATAGAAGTAATTTGGTTGGGATGGGTGTTTTGCCTTTACAGTACAAACAAGGTGAGTCAGCTGAATATCTTGGCTTAACTGGTCGTGAACAATTCAGTATCCAAGGTATAGGAAATGGATTGTCACCCCTTAAATCACTTCAGGTTCAAGCTGAAAAAGAAGATGGAACCATCAAGGAATTCGAGGTGATCTGTCGCTTGGATTCGGAAATCGAGATTGAATATTATAAGAATGGAGGAATCCTGCACTACGTACTGCGGGATTTCCTAAAAAAGTAATCCATACCTCTCTAAAGGTTTTATTTACTTGGAGGCAATTATCTGAATGAAGGGCTCTTTGTTTGAGCCCTTTTTTTTTCGAGTTTTAAATACATTTCGAATATCTTTATTAAATAAAATTCCAATCAATGAAAGCAGTAGTCAGATATAACTATGGTAATCCGGATAATATCCTGATAGAGGAAATGCCTAAACCCAAACCGAAGCCAAAAGAAGTATTGATCAAAGTAAAAGCGACTACTGTTAATCGCACTGATTGTGGGGTAATTTCGGGTGAACCCTATATTTTCCGGTTTTTTGTAGGTTGGCCAAAACCGAGAACTCCAATCCTGGGGACTGATTTTGCGGGAGTGGTGGAGGAAGTAGGCAGCCAAGTAAGTGGATTTAAAGTCGGAGACAAAGTCTGGGGTTTTAATGATAATGGTATTCCTTCTCAAGCTGAGTATATAGTTTATAAGGAGGATGGGAATATTTTAAAAATCCCTGATGGCTTCGGATTTGCCGAGGCTGTTGCTTCCGCTGAGGCAGCCCATTATGCCATAAATTTTCTAAAATATCTGAAGTTAAATAATGATGCCAAAGTCTTGGTCAATGGGGCCACAGGAGGAATTGGTTCAGCTACGGTTCAGATCCTATTATCCAAAGGACTGGAAGTAGTGGCCACTGCCAATACCAAAAACTTGGATTTGATAAAGGGCTTGGGAGTAACTAGGGTGATTGATTACGAAAATGAGGACTTTACAAAACTGAACGAAAAATTCGATGTGGTTTTTGATTCTGTCGGGAAAAGTTCATTTGGGCAATGCAAAGGTATTTTAAAGGAACATGGCAAATACCTCTCATCCGAATTGGGTCCGGGCAGTGAAAATCTTTACCTACCATTGGCGACTAAAATCAAAGGAGGGAAAAGAGTAATTTTTCCTTTGCCCACTGATATTAAAGGAAGTATGACAATCATAAAGGAATTGATGGAAAAGGGTAAGTTCAGACCCGTAATCGACCGGAGTTATCCCATGGAAAAAGCCGCCGAAGCATACCGCTACGTAGCCTCAGGTCAAAAAACAGGAAATGTGATTTTGGATATAGAAGGTGGGAAGGAAATGTTTTATTTATTGCCTTAAAAATCAGATCACCACAAAACTAAATCACCTAATGTGAATATCCGCCTATTTGCAAGTTGCAGAAGTTTTCTGTATAAATGGCTAGAAGACCGAAGACGGAAGACGGAAGTAAACTGAAAATTAGGGTTAGACAAATTATCCATTGGGTTTTCAGATTTACTTGTATCATTGCGGATATTCATATCACCTAATATCCCTTTGTGTCTTTGTTTTCTTTGTGTGAATTAAATTTCACTTAATTTCCCTAAAAAACTCCTCCAAATCCAATTCAAAAACAGGAATGGCTGATGATTTGGCAATATCTCCGGAGGTCATTAGTCGGGAAGCTTCATATTTGCCAACCTTCAAAGTGTAAATCAAAAGTGTCTGTCCCTCAGGATCCAAAAGCCAATACTCTTTGACCCCAGACTCCTCATAGACTTCATATTTATGCTGTAATTCAAGTTGCTTATTGCCTGGTGAAAGGACTTCAACGACCAAGTCAGGTGCACCGATGCAGCCACGTTCATCCAACTTTTCCGGATCGCAAATTACACAAATGTCCGGTTGGACTACAGTATGTACTTTATCATCTTTTTTTGATGAAACTGGAAGTCGAACATCAAATGGTGCAATATAAGCTTCACATTTTTTGCCTTTTAAAAATAAGTTCAGTTCGGTATGTAGGTTTCCAGCCAATTTCTGATGGATTCTCCTTGGGGCTGCTGCGGCTTTCCGAAAAACCTTTCCCTTGATCAATTCCACCATTTCTTCCATTTCCCAGGTCAGGTAATCCGCATAGGTATGGCGACCAGAGGTAATGTCAGGTTCTTTGAGCAATGATTTTTCTTCCGGGGTTTCCATGTTTGAATTTAATCATTCTTTCAAATAACTGAAAATAAACTCACTATAAAGCTGTTTGACTTTTCGAAGACATTCCAAACTGAACTCACCTAAAATCTCCCGATCTGAATTTTCAGCTATCAACCTTGCTTCCTCCCTCAAAAACTCATTTTGCAATTGCTTGGCCATAGTCCAAAATTCTGCCTTCCTTTTTTGATAATCCTGACAAATCCATTGATGGACTTTTTCAGCTTCCCACCATAGGGATGAATCGGATGATGAACTTGGCTGCTGAAAATCCTTTAAGGCGTCAGTCCCAAAAAAGAAGGGAACAAAGACGGACAAACAAGGCATAGAAGTTCCTGTCAACCAAACCGTAGATATGCCATTGCTTCTGATTTCAGTTACCATACTTCCTGTAGTTTGACTTGGATTGGTTAGTCCCGTGGCATGCATGCAAAGTGATGCTGTTGTGGCTTTTTTAGGTTGAAACTCCGGGTCAGGTAGGTTATGGGTTTGAAGGATTTGGATTGCTTTTTCCACGGTCAAATTCCCACTTGCAGCTTCCATTAGGCTTCTGCTGCATTCCCGTCTCTGCGATGCTCTGCCAACTTTGGTATAAAGAAAATCCGAAAAGTACTGGGAAAAAGAAAATGGATTGGATTTGGGAAAGAGAGAAAAAGGAAAGGATCTTTTTTCATCCTGTATGTTCAAATGGGAATAATCAGTATTGATAGTTAGTCCATTGGAAATGGAAGCAAAGTTTTTAACTTTTTTGACAGCCCAGGATTTACCTGCTGTCTCGAGGATATAGGCTTCATTTTGGTCTGCAATGATAAAGCTGTTGTGGTAGTAGAAATCCTTGTTTTTGTAACCCCCACAGGCATTTTGACCATATTTCAAAAGCAAAGCAGTAATTGTTTTGACAGCTTCAGGCGCTGTACGGCACCTTTCCAAGGCAATTCTCAACAGGTCCATGCCTGTCAAACCATCATTCTTTTTGGGGATCCTGACATTGGTGAAAACAGCCTCATTCCCAATCACAAGCCCAAACTCATTGATGCCCATCTCCGCACCCCACATTTGGAATGGCTTGGAGAGGATGACTTCAAAAGTTTCTTCCACTTGTGGGATACTGATAAAAGTGCATTGAACTGTTTTGCCTTTACCCCAATTTATCCTTGGGATATTAATGATTGCCTGCGCCTCATCAGGTTCCCTATCCGAATTTTTTGCAAAAATCAGGTTTCCGGTTTTAGTGAAATCAGGAAGGGATACCAGCGTGTCGCACATAGGGGAGAGGGTTGGAGTGGCTTAAAGTTACTGGATTTTAAAATTGAAAAATTGAAAGATTGAAAAATTGTAAAATTGGGTTGAGGATAACCTCAAATCCCTTCTTCCCAAACTAAAATCTTCCCAAGCTATCGGGACTAAGATCTAATCTAAAATCTAAAATCTAAAATCTCAAAATTCCATACTCCAAATCCCCCCTTTTTCTGCTTCTTCGATTTCAAGTAATTTTCCGTCCCTAATGAAAAAAGGTTGTCCATCAGTACCCAAGTCCCAAAGTTTACCTCTGAGGAATACATTGGCCCCTATTTTTGCTCCTGAAATTCCAATTCTTCCCGGAAGCGCATATTTTTCCCAAGCTTGTCTTTCATTGAGAACTCCGATATCATTTAAATCAACATCAATAGGGGCAGGTGCCCCGTTATATCCTGCCCAAGAAACATCCATAGCACCATCAATCGCACAATAGGAATTGACCAATACCACTTCAACTCCCTGAATGGCCTGATAGGATTCGGGATACCAGGAATCAGCGCAGACCAATACACCGATCTTTCCGAAAGGCAGATCAAAAGTTGGAATGTCGGAAGTGGGCGAGGCGGTTACAAATGGGTGTTCGGATTCTATAGGAAATGCTTTTCGGATGGATTGGGTAAAAAGGTTTCCTTCTGGATCAAAAATAAAGGAAGTATTGTAAATAGGAGCTTCAATATCCACTTCCAAAATCCCATTCTTTACTTCCGGACCAGGCAATAGAATGGATCCTGCCGCAATGTAAACCTGATATTCTTCAGCAAGTTTTTTGAAAACATGTTGGTAAATATGAGCCATTTTTTCGGCCTTCATTCTGAAAAGTGCCGCGGCAATTCTGTCTGATTCTATATCCGATTTGCCATAAAATTTTGAAAACTGGATTGGATTACTCAAGACCAATTGTGCCATGGCCCAAGTAAGGTTTCCCGCATCGGCTACTGATTTTTTTTCTCCAGCAATGACCAACCATGTTCCCAGGTATTCTGGAAGCAGGACCATTGTGTTTTCCCTGAAAAAACCCTGATCGTTTGCTGTTTTGAAATAGGAATCCAATTTGTCTTGGAATTGTTGCTGTGTCAGATAATCTGTTTCCAACATATAAGGCTGAATTCCAACGATATTCCTGTCATGTGTTGAGCTATCGCCATTTTCATAGCTTAATTGGGAAACAGTAGAAATCTCCGAGATTACAGTTGGTAATTCAGAACTGAAACTCCAATTAGCCCAAATCACCCAAATCAAAATAACCACCAGAAATCCAAAACCGATTTTTTTCATTATGTTTTTTACTGAATCTTTCAACTATTCTAATTTGCAAACCTTCCTACTATCAACTCCTAAATCCCAAATCTCAAAATCCCATGTCGTCAGGATTACCCCACAATCATTCATTTTATAGGCAAATCTTCAATCTTCAATCTACAATCTAAGATCTAAGATCTAAAATCTCCCCCGCAGCCCTTTCCCCCGCCCTGACAGCGCCTTCAATATAGCCAAACCAAGCATCAGATGCCTCAGTTCCTGCCCAAAATATCCGATCTTCAGGTTTGGAATAGGCATTTTGGAATGCGGTCCATCCACCAACAGGATAAAGCCCCGCATAACATCCCCGGCTCCAAATTTCATCCGTCATGGTAAAATCATGGTAAGCGGTCGGATTTTTGGCTTCCTCACCAAAATAGTCCACCAACTTCTGCAACATGGCCTGTTTTCGTTGTTCAAGTGATTTTTTGAAAAAATCCTCAGCCCTGTCTGCGATTGTAAAACCAAGGATTACACCGTATTCGCCGTTTTTTGGTGAGGAATCGAAAAGAGTCTGAAATGGGGATTGCTCATCTGCCAAAGCCTGACCGCTGAATTTACTATCCCGCCAAAATGGCTTATCATAGACCATGAAACATTTACCTACTTTACCCATGCTTATCCGGTTGATTAACTGGGATTTTTGAGAAGTCAACTCAGGTGAAAATTTGATCTCGGCAGCAAGGGGTGGTGGAATGGCTATGATTACATTTTTTGCTTCAAATTCAAATCCATCACCTGCAACTCCCACGCTGTTTGTGTCCTGTTTAATGGATTCGACAGGGTGGTTAAAATGGATCTTGGATTGGAATTCTGCTGCCATCCTATCGACAAGTGTCTGCATGCCCCCAACGATTCGATGCTGTTGCGCACCATCTTTGATACTGATCAGGCCATTTAAATTATGGCCTGATTTGATATAAAACAGCGCATGAAGCAAGGAAATGGTATGGAGCCCGCAGGCAAAAACAGTCTCCAAGCCGTAGGTGATTACTTTATGGCTTGATTGGGTGATGCAGTTTTTTTTGATAAAATCAGAAAGAAGGATATTGTCGTAAGTTTCCGATTTCGGATGGGACCAAGGTTTGGAAGCAGGTATATTTTTGGCCATCCTCTCCATTTTCCGCAACAGCCAATCTAGATTGAGCAAAGAGATGATGTCGATTTTCGGGATCAAACCTCTGTACTTTTTTACTTTTTGCCCAAAGTCAAGGATATTGTAGCCCTCGTTGTAAGTCTCAAAATAATCCACTCCGTATTCTTTGCAGAGTGCATACATCCTGTCTTGGGTAGGGCCTATCCATTGTCCCCCAAAATCCAGGTATTGCCCATTTTCAAATCTTTTGGTATAAACCCGCCCGCCAAGACGTTCTCTTGCCTCAAGGACGATGAAGGATTTATTCGCTTTGTGGAGGATGCGTGCAGCGGCTACTCCTGAGAAACCTCCGCCAATGATGATGACATCCATCATAGGAAAGGTTCCTGATTAATAAAGGTTAAGAGAAAAGACAAACTATAAGGCAAAGATTTCATGGGATTGGGTTTTGGGCTGAAAAATCCCCAATAAAAACCGAATCTGCAAGAAGTCTTTGCCTTAAAGTAATGATGCATTATTTAAATTTAAAAATGGAAAGCAAAACGAATGGCCCGGAGTGGTATCATTCCTAAACTTAAATTATTGGATTGATTCACAGCTACATTGTTGTTGGAGCTTGCATCGGACTTCCAAGAATTGAAACTTAAACTTGCTCCTGTTTCAGCAGAGACAGAAAAATGCTTCGAGAAATGATATTTCATACCCAAGAATCCGATAGTGCCTATACTAATTGAATGGTCCCTATTAATGATTTCGGATGGATTTGATGGAGATGCATTTACTTTGGATAGACTACGGCTAAGCCCAAAGTTCAGGTCTGCACCATAATACCCAATGATACGCGGGTGGAATTGTTTTTGCCACTCTTTACCAACAAAGACATATAGACTTTGGTGATTTCTCCCTACTACCTGGGAACCTTGCGAATTATTTTGGGTTTCAGTAGAAGACACATTTGCACCTAATTGAGCTCCAAGCCTAAGAGCGACATTCTTTCCATTTTTGCTTATATAATGTTGGCGATAGAGTAGGCTTGAGGGGTAATTTCCTTGGATAATTGGCGCAATATCCAAAGAGAATTCATGTTTCGTTTCTGCATAATCAAAGATCTTATCTTCCGATGTCTCTTGAGAGAATGTACTAAAGTGAATCCCAGTTATCAGTAATGTAATCAAAAAGCCAATTTTCATATTTTTTGGTTTATGGTTAATCTTTAAAACCATTACGGAAGATGTGAAAAATCAGCTAAACGTTAATTAGTTTATTTTCTAAATAATTAATAGTCAATAGTTTTAATTTTGGCCAGTAAGAAAGTTTCTGAACTCTTCCGTATCGAAATTACTCATACCTTCCTGATAAAAAATGATCTCTCCATCTGGACTGACGACCAAGGTTGTTGGGATAGATTGACTTTGGAGTGAATTATTCAGTCCATAAGTGGCGTGTACCACCGGGAAAGTAAAGCCTTTGCCATCGATGTACTTTTTGCTCTTTTCAAAATCTTTATCCAAAGCAATCATTAGAAATTCCAGATTTTCAGTGTCTTTTACTTTCTTGTACATTTCGGAAATGTGGGGCATTTCGGCACGACAGGGAGGGCACCAAGTGGCCCAAAGGTTAATAAAAACTGTTTTTCCCTTAAAGTCTTTCAAGTCCACCATATTTCCCTGCATATCCACAAATCTTCCCTTATAATCAAAGTCCTTATTTTCCTTGTCCACCAATGTGATTTTAGGCTTTTTGATTCCTGTGGCCAAAAGCAAAGATTGTACACCTCCCATAATCGGTGTCATCAATCCTGTAAAATATAAAAAGGAAAAGGCCGCAAGTATGATGCCCCAGCTTTTGATTTCCTTTTTCCAATCAAAACTCATCAGGTGTTATTTAAAGTTGGGCAGATATTTTTTTTATTTGGATGTTTTCCTTTGGGTCAATAAAAAAGTTCTGAAATCCTCGGTATCAAAATTATTCATGCCCTTATCTTTGAAAATTACTTTTCCTTCCGCGTTGACCACTACAGTCATGGGAATAGATTTTGTGTCTAAAGAACTGTTTAATCCCTCAAAAGCATGGTAAACAGGAAAAATGAAATTCTTACCCGAGATATAATTTTTACTTTTTTCGAAATCCTCATCAATGGCAATCATCAAGAATTCCACATTCTGATTTTCTTGTAGTTTTTCATACAGGCTATTGATGTATGGCATTTCCGCACGGCAGGGACCACACCAAGACGCCCAAATATTGATAAAAAGCGTTTTCCCTTTAAAGTCTTCAAGTTTTATAGGAATACCTTTAATGGATAGGAGAGAACCTTCATAATTAAAACCAATTTCCTCTGCCTTCAAGGAATTTGGTTCAATTTTAGGTTGAATTAACCCTGTGCCCAATAATTCCATTTTGGTTTTTTGCCTGATTTTTCTTCCGAATTTTGTGGGGTAGACGATTATTGCAAGAATGCCAAAAAATGCTAATCCAAATAAGATGGTTTTTTTATTGATCATTTGAGTTGAGGTAAAGCTTTCTTCAGCATTTTCCAAAGTGATTGCCAATTTACGAATTCTAAACGATATGCAATTGTAACAATTAATACATTAAACATTATTTCAATAGAAAAATTCATTAAAAGCATGTTAGGTCTTTCCCAATGTAGATAAATTGCACCAACTAAAGTCAGGGTCTGTTATTTTCTATATGTAAACAACAATTTATTATTTTGAAAGTGCTAATAACTAAGTCTTTAACTTTTTAAGATGCTCTATTTGAATAAGTTATGGTGAATTTGATGCATGGTAATACATCTTATTGAATTTTACAAGAAAATTCTTTTTTAAATTGGATTTTCTTTTAAAACCTTTTATCTTTGTCAAAAAATCATCCAAAAAGCCTCATAATTTCCTTTCAAACTTAATCACCCTTAATTGTAGAAAGGAAGTTGGGTGCAATAAATACTTTAAACAAACAAAATTATGAAAAAGAAAAATTTGCCATTTATGGCATCGTTCCTAGTGGTATGTCTAATTTTGATAGGCTGTGGCACTGAGGAAAACAATGTAACCTTAGATAAAGGAAGAATTACATTACAGGTTGCGACAACAAGTAAGTCTACATCCATTGTTAACGGACGAGTAACTAATGTGAACAAGCTGAGCTTCACAAAAGGAAAGATTAAATTTAGGGAAGTGGTCTTCGATGGAGATTTAGGAGGCCGTTCAATAAGTATCACACATGAACAAATTGCCGTGATTGATTATGCGACTGGGACTATATCTCCCTCTGTATTTTTGGAAGTGGACCCGGGAGAATATAAAAATGTGAATTTGGGAATTGAGATTCAGGATGATGGTAGCGACCCATCAATTGTCATTGAAGGAACTTATATTAGTTCTGATGAAAAAACTATTCCGGTAAGATTTGAGTTTAACAGCGGTGAAGTTTTTGAAGCAGATGCTGAAAGTGTAAAGATTACAGCTGGGTCTAATATAGTTGGGAAAATCACATTTGATGCTTTAGAATGGTTTAGCGTAATATCTGCGGAAGCTCTGGACAATGCAACTCTGACGAATGGGGTTATGATCATAAGCGAAACGTCCAATTCTGGAATTTTTGACCAAGTCGCTGATAGATTAGATGTTGCAACTCAAGCAGTATTCATGTAAATGTTAGGTTTAGACAAGGCAAGTGTTAAGACAAAACTGATTGGCATTTGATTCAAAGGCGAACCAAAAGATTTAAACAGCTTTAAGGTATGAAGGACGGCTTTTTTGACTAGTCCTTTGTCCTAAGGAAGTTTTGTCAAGCCTACCAGTTAAGGTTTAAAAATATTAATTCAACTCAATAGGGACCGATTTTTGATTTTCGGTCTCTATTTTTTTTGTTATGCCGTTCATGGTGTAAACCTGTTGGTGTAAGATCTCTATAGAGATTTGTAATCTTCAATTGGCCAGAAGCTAAGGAGTCCACCCCAAGCTGGAATTCGACTGTTAAGAGACTGGTCCTTAAGGAATCTGACCGAAAAATTCTACTCTTTGGAACAAAGAAGAGGTATTGGCATCTAGCCAAGAGTATTATCCATATTACAGCCATTCCTAAAGATTGACCAAGACAGGCTGGTAATGTATTCTTGTTGGACTATTTCCAAAAGGTTTGAATCAAAACTTAGGGACACCCAATAGCGAGCGGTAGGCTGGGAGTGTTGAGAGGATATATGGGTAATCAATCTCTAACCTCATATTAGATTGATTTTTTTCATAAAGAGAATCAGATTTTTACCATGTATAGGACTAGATATATGTACCAAAACTTGGGAAGGCTTTCAAAAGCTTGCTACTTTGCACCCTCAAATCAGCATCAAATGGATTTCAATCATTTTGTAAAAATAGCCGAAGAACTTGGTATTAAGATTAAACAGGTAACCGATACTGTTGAATTATTGGATGGTGGAGCAACAGTTCCTTTTATATCCAGATATAGAAAAGAGGTGACAGGTAGTCTGGATGAAGTTCAGGTGGCTGCCATTAGGGACAGAACCCAGCAGTTGAGGGACTTGGAAAAGAGGAAGGAAGCCATCCTGAAATCCATCGAAGAACAAGGGAAATTAACTCCCGAATTAAAAGATAAAATTAATGCCGCTGAGACCATGTCCCTTTTGGAGGATTTATACCTTCCCTACAAACCAAAAAGAAGAACAAAAGCAACAGTCGCAAGAGAAAAGGGGCTGGAACCTTTGGCAACAAAGATTTTTGAACAGATGTCTTTTGATCTTGAATCAGAAGCATCCAATTATATTGATACCGATAAAGAAGTCAATACCGTGGAGGAAGCCCTTCAGGGAGCGCGGGATATCATTGCTGAATGGGTCAATGAAAATGTGGATTTGAGAAAAAAGATGCGTGAGCTTTTTATCAGTGAAGGGCAGTTTGTATCCAAAGTTATTCCTGGCAAAGAAGCTGAAGCCATCAAGTACAAGGATTATTTTGATTGGACAGAACCTGTGAAAACTGCTCCTTCCCATAGGGTGTTGGCCATGAGAAGGGGGGAGAAAGAGTTGTTTTTGATGTTGGATACCTGCCCGGATGAATTTTCCGCCATTGCTTTGATGGAAAAAACAGTGTTGGAAAATGCTGCCAACGAATCAGTCGAACAGGTGCGCATGGCCATTAAGGATTGTTACAAGAGATTGTTGAAGCCATCGATGGAAACTGAGGTTAGGCTTTACACCAAAAAGAAAGCTGATGAAGAAGCCATCAGGGTGTTTGCAGATAACCTGCGTCAATTATTGTTAGCGGCACCTTTGGGGGAAAAGGCGGTTTTGGCCATAGACCCAGGCTTTAGGACGGGCTGTAAAACGGTATGTCTTGGGCCGCAAGGTCAACTGCTGAGTTATGATGCGATTTTTCCCAACGAACCCCAAAAGCGGATAGCTGAGGCTGGCCAAACTATCAAAGGGTTGGTTGAAAAATATAAAGTAGAAGCCATCGCTATTGGAAACGGTACGGCAAGCCGGGAAACCGAAGCATTTGTCAAATCCTTGGGATTACCCAAAAATGTGATCGTAACCATGGTGAATGAAAGTGGTGCTTCGATTTATTCCGCATCTGATGTGGCAAGAGAGGAATTCCCCGATTATGACCTGACGGTCAGGGGCGCAGTTTCTATCGGAAGAAGACTGATGGATCCGTTGGCAGAACTCGTAAAGATTGACCCTAAGTCAATAGGCGTTGGTCAATACCAACATGATGTGGATCAAGGAGCTTTGAAGAACTCTCTTGATGATACCGTCATGAGTTGTGTGAATGGAGTGGGAGTGGAGGTAAATACAGCTTCCAAACAATTGCTTACCTATGTTTCGGGTTTAGGACCGGTTTTGGCGCAGAATATCGTCAGCTACAGAAATGAAAACGGCCCTTTCAAAAGCAGGAATGAAATCAAAAAGGTACCAAGGTTAGGGGACAAGGCTTTTGAACAGGCAGCAGGGTTTTTGAGGATCAGAAATGCCAAAAATCCCTTGGATGCCAGTGCAGTGCATCCTGAGCGTTATGAACTGTTGGAGAAAATGGCCAAGGATATCGGTGCCAAAGTGAATGATTTGATGAGTTCCGAGGAACTAAGGTCAAAAATCATTTTGAAGAACTATATCTCTGAAACTGTTGGTCTGCCTACGCTTCAGGACATCATGGAAGAAATCTCCAAACCGGGAAGAGATCCAAGAGAAACTTTTGAGGTTTTCAGCTTTCAGGATGGAGTTAATGAAATGAGGGATTTAATGGTGGGCATGAAGCTGCCGGGGATTGTCACCAACATCACTAAATTCGGTGCCTTTGTAGACATCGGAGTGCATCAGGACGGATTGGTACATTTGAGTCATTTGGCAGATAAGTTTGTCACAGACCCTTCCCAAGTAGTATCCGTCAATCAGAAAATACAGGTTACAGTCACAGAAGTGGATATTCCCAGGAAAAGGATCGCCCTAAGTATGAAGTCAGACCCTTTTGGTGAAAGAGGCAAAACAAAACCCAAAGAAAAACAGAAAAAAGAGGAAACTGAAGTAGAGGGAGATATGGCAGCTAAGTTGGCAATGTTGAAGGGGAGGTTTGGGAAGTAGGGGAGTTGGAAGTTGGGGAGTTAGGGAGAAGGGAAAGACTCAAGATACAAGACATAAGACTTAAGACATAAGATAAAGGGGCAAAATTAAGAATACACCACGCACGCATAGGTATAGCGGATTGAAAAACTGTAAAATTGGCTTCCAGTATTGGCGGCCTTTTTTTATATCCTTATCTCTCCAAATCCATAAAAGTAGCTACTTTTATGAAATACGATCCACAAAAGTAGCTACTTTTGTGGAGTACACTCTATAAATGTTGAATCGTATAAAGCGGAGACCAAAGTCATTCATCGGGAAAATTTTAGGGAGTTTATAATTGATTAAAATGGAAAAAAGACAAAACATTTAAGAATATTTTAATTATAACTCTTTGCCTTCAAATTTTTCCCTATGGCTTCAATTACTGATTTTCTGAATTTTTTCTTTATGTTCCCAAATTTCATTTTTTATATATTTTGGGGAATTCATTTGAACCACAAATAACTTGAATGTAATAGTTTCTGACTGTTAGGAAATCGATCCGCTTTGTAATTTTCAGGACTCACATATCTCTTTTAATTTTTGAAGTGCCAATGGATAAGTTTCCTCAAAGTAGGACTTGAATTGCTGATTGGAATCTAGGTCGACAGCAAGTAGGGTGCTGCCATTGTCAGCCTCAAATGAATAATTTTCAAATGCCCCTGCCCATCCTTCCACTTCTGGACCGGAAGTGATTTCTTCCCCTTTAGGGCCAAGAATTCCGAGATGTTCTATGGACACAAATTTGTTTGGAATATTCTCCTTGACCCTGCTAACCATCCCGCCCTGTGCGCCGGTGTCATCTGTGCCGATAAAGAGAATTTTCCCCCCTTTTTTCCAAGAACCTGTATAATGTGAACCTGGGTTAAATACAGAAGTCCATTTTCGGTATGATTCGTCCGCCAACATGGCTTCATATACCTTTTCTACTGGTGCCTGGATTTGAATTTCAAAATGCAGTTTTTCAATGGTTACCAATGATTCCACATACTGCTTGAAATTATTGAGGATTAACTGCCAGCCTGTTTGTTGCAATTCCAATGAATTGGTTTCTTCTGCTTCAAAGCTTTCTAGGACTTGGGTCATACCATCTTTTGTCTGAAAGGAAACATTGACCTTTCTCCCGTCATCAAGCAATAGGGATATTTTCTTGAAAACCTCCACTTGGGAATATTTTCCGCTAAAGTCAAATCCAAAGCTTCCGTCTTTGGCTTCCATTCTGTAAGAAAACTTTCCGTTCTCCCTCAGGTCATTTTCGGCATGAGGGCAGTGCCAACTTACATCAGCAAAATTCCATTGGGTTATATGGTCCGGACCGGTCCAGGCCTCCCAGGCTTTTTCCAGGGAAGCATTGATAGTGGCTTTAACGGTCAGTGTTGGTTTTGTTGTGGTTGACATTTTTTGCTGGGTTTTGAAATTTTGTTTATATATATCTGTACAAATTTAAAGGACTTTTATAAAAAAACTCCAGAATGAAAACGACAATGTAAAGGTGTTTTTGCGACAAAAGTTTCTTATACTTAAATCGGATTCAAATCCCAATCACCACGCTGTAACGCGACAGTTGCCTCTTACGGTCGGCATGACAAATAAAAGCCAATTATATCCGTCAAACTGAAATCACAATTTACCGCTTTCCAAAACTAGCTCAGAATGAGGATGCGAAATTATTTTATTTCCCGTATTTGGATTTTAGATTTCAGCTCGCGTATCTTGGCTCTCGTCTTCTTTCCACTTCCAAACTCCCCACTCCAAATTTTCCGACAGTATACGTCACGAAAATGTTAATTTTACAAACATCTATATGTTATTAAAAATAACTTTTTTATCTTAGCTTCAGTTAAACAGGAATAAACATGGAAGCAATGGAGAAAATATCGGTGACACAAAAAGAACTGCCTTCCGGCAATTGTCAGGTGAAGTTTTTTATAGAAGATGAGCAAAAGCCACAATATGGTTATCTGTTGGTCAATGAACCCAAACCGGTGGGTGAGATCATCGCAGAGATACAGGAGAGGTTGGAAAGAAGAAGAATGGCCACATCCGGATTGAATCCATTTTCCTTAAAAAATCCCGTTAGGGAGGACAACAATTTTTATCTTTATTCTGCCTAAAATCAAACACGAAATGATACTTGCAAAGAATCTCAAATTTCTAAGGTCAGAATCAGGATTGACCCAAAGCGAATTGGCTGAAAAACTGGATCTGCAGAGGACCATGATTTCGGCCTACGAGGACGGAAGGTCAGAACCCAAACTTTCAACTTTGGCGATTTTGTCCGAACTATTTGTTGTCAGTATCGATGAACTGCTTCACCATGATATTCAACAATATGGCCGTCGGCTAAACCAAAACAAAAACATCAAAATACTGACCATCGCAACAGATGATCAGGATAGGGAAAACATCACTATGGTCGGGCAAAAGGCCTCCGCAGGATATCTCAATGGTTTTGCGGACCCCGAATATATGGAGTCCTTACCGCAGTTTCATATTCCTACCCTTTCAAGAAACTCCACATACCGGGCTTTTGAACTGAGTGGCGACAGTATGTTGCCCTTGGTGCCGGGTACGGTGATTATCGGTTCCTATGTCGAGCAGTTGCGCGATATCAAAAGCGGCAAGACCTATGTTTTAGTGACCTCTACCGAAGGGGTCGTTTACAAAAGGGTGTTCAATTACCTGGATGAAAACGGAAAGCTTTTCTTAGTCTCTGACAATGAACATTACAAACCCTATGAGGTCAAAGGAGCGGATGTTTTGGAAATATGGGAAGCCAAAGCATTTATCAGTACCGATTTCCCCAATCCCAAAGACAAAACAAAGCCGGTAAGTTTGGAGGATATATCTCAAATGATTCTGGATCTTCGTTCAGAAATAGTCAGGTTAAAATAGAGAACCCAGGCTTTTTTTGAGTTCTGCTTTCCATTCCAAAGGAGTAATCCATTTCAACAGCGCTTTGGAAGCACTTAGGAGAATCATTAAAATTCCCATTGAAAATAATAGGGAAGGTGAGGTGAAGGCCTCGCCAAAGGAAAATATGCCCAACATGATGGCTGTGGAAAAAGGCAGGGAAACGGCAAGGATGTTTACGGCAAGCTCCAAGTCAAATGTTCTTTTTTTGTTGTCTTCCATTTTTTGTTCCATCCCCACAAAAGCTGACATATGGGCAAATGGCCAGAAACTGATTGCACTCTGCGGAAATGCTACCAAAACCAGGATGGCAGGATAGGTTAGTGATGGCATCAATACAACTATGATTCCGCTCAAAAGAAAAGTTATCCCGGACCTTAGGAAAAGCAGCCCAGTAATTTTTTTGATTTGTTTCCAGTTGAAAATCACTGCAATGCCAATATAAATCAGAACCAAAGGAGTCATCAGATTACTCAGGTTGCCGACAGCGGAAGACAGGAATGAGGGCAGGTTTTCCAAATGTATGCCCAAACCCAGTAATATCAGTGCCAATATGATGACGATATTGATAGGTTCATTCACCAAACTCATCAATAGAGATTTGATTTTTGCCCTTGTACCATGGTTATTGTTGGGATAGTTTCTCATAAACCAAGTCATGGCCAACATATAAGCGAAGATCAGCACAAAGAATTTATTGCCAATATCTGCCAAAGCTCCCCATGCCAATGCGTCATCCCCCAAATACTCGATCAGAAAAGGAAAACAGGATAGTCCCGGTGCCAATGAAGGGAACAACAAAAGGTAGGTTCTATAGGCAGGTGAGTCCTTTTCCAATCCAAATAAGGGGAGTAAGTATTTTAGCAGGGAAAAAACTATGAAGTTGAACGCCAGGGCAAGAAAAGGCAAAGCCAGTAAATCTGTCTTGATTTCTGCTTTTAGCAAAGCCACAAAAATAATTGCCGGTAATGCAACAGTAAGAATCAAAGTCTTTAATCCCTGTTGTTTGGCCGGGTCTTGGAATTTTTTCCTTAGTAGAAAACCTATCAAAATTAAAATAATCAGCGATAGCGTCTTTTGAACTGCAGGGTTCATAAATGGAGTTTTAAAATTACTTGAATGGGTTCAAAAGGCTATTTTGGGTTTGTAATCAGGCTTCTGTCACTTTCAAGGCTTCAATGAAAATCTCCATTTCATCCATAGTACCCATACTTACCCTGCACCAGGGCTTGTCATCAATGGCATACATCCGGATACCCACCCCTTGGTCGGTCATGGATTTGGAAAAGGATTTAGCATCATTTCTGATGGGAAAAATCATAAAACTGGTGTGTGATGGGATTTCCTGATAACCCAAGGCATGAATATTTTCAGAGGTAAATTCTCTTGACTCCTTATTCAGGCTTCGGCATTTCGCTATGAATTCCTCATCCTGAAAACTGGCAATGGCACCTTTCAAAGAAGTGATGCACAATCCCATGGTACTTCTAACCAAGTCGGTAACCGATTTGATTCTCTCCGGAGTAGCAACCATATACCCTATCCTCAATCCTGCCATTCCATGGATTTTCGAAAAGGTTCTTGCTACAATCACATCGTGCCCTTCAGCCACAAGACTGACCGCACTTTTTTCTTCAGGGTTTTCCAGAAACTCCAAATAAGCCTCATCCACAAAAACAGGTGTTTTCTTGGATGCATTTTTACAAAAAGTCCGGACTTGTTCGAAATCCGTGATTGAACCCATGGGATTGTTGGGATTGCAGACATAGATCAACCTTGTTTCAGAATCAATCGCGGAAAACATGCCTTGAAGGTCATGGCTTTGGTCCGCTAGTAAGGGTACTGCTTTCCAGGATGCGCCGACGGCTTTTGCTGTATTGACCAGAGAAAGGTAGGATGGGTCGGCAGATATCACATTTCCGCCTTTTCTGCATAGGGAAATGGCTGTTTTTTCCAAAAGGTCCGTAGAACCCGGACCCAACATGATGTTTTCGGGAGCAACGCCTTCTTTTTCAGCAATGAGGCTGATCAAATAGGCAGCATCTGCATGCCCATACCTGTTTCCCATAGAAATGGAGTTGGATATGGCTTTGATGGCTTTTTCCGAAGGTCCAAATGGGTTTTCATTGGCGAGTAAGCGGGCTTTCATCGCAATCTCAGGATTGGAATCAAAAGGAAATTCTTCGAGAATACTTTTGGAATGCCAGAGATTGGTTTTGTGAACTGCTGCGGAAAGGGTAGTAGGCAGCGCAGTAATACCGCCTAAGCCCAATATACTGGTCTTTAACCAGGTTCTTCTGTTGAGTTGCTTCATGATTTATTAGGTTTGATTGAATAGTAGTTTAAAAATAAACTATAAAAATGAAAAAATGATTAAAAATATATTTAATAGGTAAAAAAATATACCAACTTTTGATTTTTATATAATAATATCTTCTTTATAGGTAAAAAAATAATGCTGCTAATCATTTTTTAGCATTAGGATTTTTTTTGAACCACAAAAGTGACAAAAGAATACAAAAGATACTTAATATCGACTTTTGTTGATTTAGTCTTTTGTTCTCTTTTGTTTCTTTTGTGGTTCCATTATTTTACCCCGCTGGGTATAATTTGCAATTACAACCTCCTATCCAAACCAATTTGTAATTGGAAAACACACTATCATTCCAATAATCCAATTTAATTAAGCCTTTGAAACCGGCTTTTTTTTGTGAGAAGAAGGCAAAAAATCACCTTAAAGAATAAAAAGTAATAGCATCAAAAGCGCCAATATCAATGCTACGATTTGATAGATGACATTCCTTTTTGGAAATTGATAATCGCAGATAGGACAGAATTCTGCTTTTTGGTCTATATCCATGGCACAGGATGGACATTCTTTGGTTTTCATTTTTTTTGAACCTTCCAAGGCGAAAATTGATTTAGGAAATAAGTTAAAATTATTGAATTATGAAAATCGAAATTTGGTCGGACATCATGTGTCCGTTTTGTTATATCGGAAAAAGAAGGTTGGAGTCTGCATTGAAGGATTTTGAGTTTGCAGATCAGATACAGATTGAATGGAAAAGTTTTTTGCTCAATCCTGACATGGTCACAGATCCTAATAAAAGCACTTTGGAATATCTATCAGAAAACAAAGGTTGGAGTTTGGCCCAAACCGAGCAGATTACCCAACAAGTGGTTGATATGGCCAAGGAAGAGGGCTTGGAATACCATATGGATAAGACCGTTGTAGCCAATGCCAAAAATGCCCATAGATTGCTTCAATTGGCAAAAACTTTGAAAAAAGGGGATGCCATGAAAGAAAGGCTTTTGAAGGCTTATTTCGCAGAAGGGAAGAATATTGATGATAGGGAAACCTTAATACAGCTTGCTTTGGAGGTTGGATTGGAAAAAGAAAGGGTTATAGCCTGTTTGGATTCCGGTGAATTTTCAGAAAAGGTGGATCAGGATATTTATGAATCCAGACTGATAGGGGTGAGAGGAGTGCCCTTCTTTGTTTTGGACCGAAAATTCGGCATATCCGGTGCCCAACCAAAAGAAGTTTTTGATGAAACCATCAGAAAAGCTTGGGCGGATTATGTGAAAACAAATCCTGTACTACAGATTTTGGAGAATGAGGATGGAAGCAGCTGCGACCTGGAAAGCGGGGAATGTTAGCATTTAAAAAAACAGTCCTGTTAAGTCAATGTCCTCCCCAAATCCAAGATTGACGCCGAAGGTGATGATCAGTTTTTGGGGGCCGAAGTTGGAATTGTCGTTGAAGTCATTTCCAAAAGAGGAAAAAAGTACCTTGTTTTTCCCGAATTGATACTGGGCTATACCATTGATTTTGTAGGTATTTTCGAAGATTGTATTGGAAATTCCCGATCGCCAAACGGATTCAGCACCTAAGGAGAATTTTCCCGATACATTGAATTGGAGCTTAGTTCCGACGTCAAGCGTATGAAGGTTTGGTATCAGTTCAATACTGTTTTCCCTCTCATAGAAGATTTCCCGGAAGAAAAAATACCTGGTCATGAAGAACAGGGCAAGTCTGCTGTTGCCGCTATTTGACTTGGTGATATTTCCCCCGAAATTGGACCAAAGACCGATGCGGTAAATACCGGTTTTTTGCAGGTTGAAGTCTTCGGAATTAAAAGCCAAGCCACCTCCTATATCCCATTTGAAGCCATCCCGCTCATTCATGGCATTGAAGGCTTCATCGAGGTCGGGAGAGCTTTCAATCGTTTTGACTTTTTCCCCGATTTTGATTCTGAGGTCCAACAGTTTTTTATCTGTTATTTCTATTTGCTTTTCCAGACTGTCATATAAAAAGGCCGCCCTTTCTGCTGAAATCAACCCTTCTGTCTCCAGAGAATCGGTAAACTGAAGCTCCCGCAGGATTTGGAATGACATTTTTTCCAAATTGCTGTATTCCGGATCAGCTTTCAGAGCCCTGTCCCTTGCTTCAAAATAATCCCCACCAATATCCCGCAGAATATTGAAGTAGTCCTGTTTTTTAGAGGGGTCGACTTTGCCCCGGAGTAGGGTGGACTGAAGGCCAAAGGAAAACCTGCTGAGACTTTGATTTTGCTGTACACCGTTCAGCATTCCCAAGGATACAGACAAAGTCCTATAAAAGGTCATCCGGTTTGTTTCTGAAAAATCCTTTTCAAAACTGAGCTTTTCGGCCTGTTTTCCCCACCAAAAAGGAGTAAAGGCAAGTGCAAGGTTGTTGGGTAAGGAAGTGAAGTTATTGGATGCGTTCTGTATGGAAGTGAAAAATTCAGGAGTCAGGCCAGGTTCCACCACCTCGGTAGCTGAGGAGTTCATCAATTGAAAGGAGGGGTTTGTGGGGGTTTTGAGCAGGTCAAGATTGATGCCTTTCACTTCCCTCGAAATGGTATCTCCCTCATCTTGGGCATTTGTTGCAAACGAAATAAACAGTAGGAGGACTATGGTCAATATAATTCTCATGAAGCCTATCACATTATGGTGATATGAAAATCAGAATAGAGGATGGTGCCCATTCCAATGGTTTTCATGGAAAAATTGGTTTCCACTTCTGATGCATCCAAATCAAAAACCTTAATCGATAAAGACATGTCTATTTTTTCGATGGGATTGTCGTGAACGTCATGTATGGTGGTTCTGATTTCCAATTTATTGTATTTCAGCTTTCGTGCCGAACCAAGTTCATGATGGGTAACGTTGCCATCAAAGCTCATCAGCAACTCTTCCTGACCTTGTATATTTTTCATCACAATCTGGGTTGTGGAGGGTTGTCCATAACCGGAAAACAGGTCAATGTAAATCATTCCCCTTGTCTTGGTCTTCAATAATGCACTGTCAGAAAACTTGGCCATGGTATTAAAATCTGTTTTTGGATAAATAAATTTAATTTTTTCAGTTGACAATTGCGAATCCCAAAAACAATTCCAAATCCATTTAAAACTATTTGAATATCAAATCTTGGCATCTGTATCAAAACACAGGTCCTAGAGGCCTTTTTTTGGACTTTTTGGCTTCTGAAAATACTTTTTTAAATCCTTGCAAAAACTCACTTACCGATTAAATTTGTTGGTCTGAGTAATTTTTTTACTCGATCAGCTAGGTTCTGACATGGGACTGAGAGGGCTTTGGTTTGGGGAATTTTGGGAGAGGCGAGAAGCGAGAAACAAGAAACAAGAGACAAGAGACAAGAGCCAAAGACTGCCCCGAGTATTGGGGAGACAAGAGCCGAGAAGCGAGAGGCGAGAAGCGAGAGACATGAAACAAGATTCGAGATTCGAGAGGCGAGAGTCCATACCGTCATTCTGAACGAGCTTGACGAAATTCTTTAATTAACCTGAAAGCTTTGTAGCGAAGTGAAAGTATGCCCCGTAGAATTTCGGGGAATCTCTGGGGGGATTTTGAGGGGGTAGGAAAGGGGATAGAGGTCTTTTGTTGTTAGGACAAAACTCGAAACCAAATACCCCAATACCCCAATACCCCAATAAATTAAAAACCAAATAACAAAACAAACTTGCTGGAATCGTTGGTGACATCCAAAACGCGTATCAAGCTGTTGTTGAAATTTTTTTCACACAACAATTCAGGATACTTACGTGCCTTGGCCAAGGAATTTGATGAGTCTACCAATGCCGTGCGGGTTGAACTTAACAGGTTGACCGATGCGGGCTTACTGACTTCCGGGGATGAGGGGAAAACAAAAATGTACCGGGCCAATCACGAACACCCGTTTTTCCATGAAATCAAAAATATGGTTTCCAAATTTCTTGGTTTGGATCAGCTCCTCGAGCAGGTGGTGAGTAGATTGGGCAATGTGGAAAAAGCCTATATCATCGGAGATTACGCACAGGGTATAGATTCAGGCACGGTCAAATTGATACTGATAGGTCGGGATATCGATCTGGATTACCTGGATTTTTTGGTGAAGAAGACCTATGAAAAAGTCAAGCGACAAGTGGATGTGAAGGTTTTGGAGGAGGAACCTGCCGAGATTAATGGACTTTTGGTTTATGGATAAAAAAAATGGTATAAATTCGACAAAATTTTAATCACCCACAGATTTACTGATTTGCATCGCGGCATACTGATATCGATTTTAATAGCCATAGTTATATTCCAGATTCTGGGAGAAAAGATACCTGTGAATGAAGGCGCCATAGGTGATGGTGTCTTTTACAGGGATGTGGCAGCTTCCTTTTTGGACAATATAGAAGATGAAAGTTACAATATAGTTCAGATTCAGCGCATTTTTCCTTTTGCCATGGTCAATATGGTATTTGCCCTGTTTGGGTTTGACTTTGATTATGGCAGCCTTTTGAGTGGAATGATTATTTTTCATTTCCTGATGCTGATACCGGGGATTTACTGGTATTTCTCGCTGACCAAAAAAATGAGGCTAAAACCTACTTTGGAAATCCTAGGGTTCATACTTCTTTTTTTCAATTTTGCCGTCCTCAAAGAAACCTGGTACAATCCCTTTTCCACCGATTTTACAGCCTTGGTTTTGGGAATGGGGCAGGTGAATTATTTTGTGAGGCATGATAGGCAAAAGTTGTTTTTGGTCTCTGTAATCGGTGGATTTGTTTGGCCCACGCTCTTATTGACGGGTTTGGTTTTGATATTTCTGCCGAGCGAACATATGGAACTTCATCCGGGACCAAGGCCAAAATCACTCTTTCCCGTTATTGCATCCGCCGTAGTTCTTTTTTTACTTATTCTGATCAGCATTTTCACAGATAGATTTGCTACCGGTGATACATGGGATATCGTTCTTCATAAATCTTCCTTAATGGCTGTTGTCGCGTTTATTTTTGTTTTTATGTTCAAAAATCCGATCAACTGGAAAAAAAGTTGGGAGATATTCAGGACTAAACAAAAATCAACAAAAACCATCAGGTTAGCAGTTATTCTAACCGCATTTGTCTTGGTGGTCTTTCTGCTTTCAGGCAATAACCAAAACTTCAATGTTTTGGGACTTGCCCAGAATTTCTTTGGAAAAATGCTTCGTTTTCCGCTTGACTTTTTGGTGGGGCATCTGATGTATTTTGGATTTTTGATTCCTTTGGGAATTGTATTTTTTGTCAGGATGGTCCGGGAAATGGCGAAATTGGGGATGGGTTTTACGGTAGTTTGCCTGCTGCTATTTTTGTTTATCCTGAACCCTGAATCCCGGATAATCATGCCTTTATTGCCTTTTCTGGTTTTTCTTTTGTTGAAAGGAGTCCGGAGATACCGGATCTTGAACAAGGATCTTGTTGTAATCGGAGCCATCAACCTTATCCTTTCCGCCTTTTGGTTGCCATTGAATGTCCCTGGAATGGAAAAGGCCCTGTCATCCCTTCAGGAGGAAAGCATTTTCTCTTTTCCGGCACAGCGCTATTGGATGCATTTTGGGAATATGATGTCTTTTGCTGTTTATTTTGGTTTAGGGATACTTTTCTGTATTTTGTTCTATGTAGCATGGAAGGGAAAAAGCAGGTATATCAAAGAGGCAAAAGTTTGATATAAGGATTATTGATTTTGCCTAGTTCTCCAAACATCATGAATCAGACGAAATTAGTGGATTGCCGGTTAATTGAATTCAGGAAAATAGCCCTGGAAGACGGTGTGCTGACAAGCATTACCGGGGGGCTTGAAATTCCTTTTGAGATTAAACGGACATTTTTCCTGACCGATATGATTCAACAGGCCTCAAGGGGGAACCATGCCAATATACAGAATCAGGTGGTGCTGATTGCCCTGAAAGGAGAGTTTGAAGCCATTCTGCATGACGGGGAAAGCCACAAAAGTTTTATCCTCAATGATTCTGCCTCGGGACTACTTATCAGAGAAGGTATCTGGCGGGAACTCAAAAACTTTTCCAAGGATGCGATTTGTGTGGTTCTTTGTTCCGAAATCTACGATCCCGCAGATTATATAAATGATTTTGAGGCGTTCTTGGAAATTAAAAATCAATGATAGGTCAACTGATTATCCGGGCTTACCAAAATGATTTAAATGCAGCTTGGGATGCGGTAGTGGCGAATAGTGTCAACGGTACTTTTATCCATAAGCGGGATTTTATGGAGTATCATGGTGATAGGTTTCAGGAATGTTCCCTGATTTTCTTTTTGGACGAACAAGCCGTGGCCATCTTCCCGGCTGAGAAATCTTCCGGGAAAGTTTTTTCTTACAGGGGCCTTACCTACGCCGGGTGGATAATGACTGAAAGGATTCAAGGGGAACTCTTGTCGCAAATGATTGGTGACACCTTACAATATTTTAAAATCAATGGCTTTCAATCTTTGGAAATCAGGTCTGTGCCTGATTTTTTTTGTTTGGGAAGTCAGGTTGAACTGACACGTGTCCTAAACCAATCAAAACCTCAATTGGTCCATACCGGTATTTTCTATGCCACTCCCTTGCCATTTCAGGTTTCGGACAGAGGTAGAAAATGGGGAAGGAAGAAGGCACTTTCCCAAGACCTCAAGGTAATTGAATCCCTTGATTTTGATGGGTTTTGGACAAAAGTCCTGGAACCCCATCTTCTGGAAAAATTCAAAAACAAACCTGTTCACAGTCTTAATGAAATCTCTTTTTTAAAGGATTGCTTTCCTGAAAACATCAAGCTTTTCCCCGTATACCTGAATGAGGAGATGATTGCAGGCACAGTGCTTTTTATTCATGCACAGGTGGTGCATACCCAATATATTGCCACCAATGCCAAAGGCAGGGAATTGCGGGCGCTTGATCTTCTTTTTGATGTCATCCTGAACAGGTACAACAGGGACAAATCTTATTTGAGTTTGGGGACTTCGCTCGATGCCCGGACCGGAAAATCAATAGCGGGTTTGGTCCAATGGAAAGAAAGCTTGGGAGCCAAAAGATTTGAAGTACCGGTTTTTTTATGGGAATTCTGATGCCCTGATTTTTACTTCAGTTCCAACTTGATATCATCGCCGAGCATCATTTTGCCGGCTATTTTTTTGAATAAATGTGAATTCCGTAAAGGATTGATGGTGATGGTATCCTCAGTCAGTTCTGCTGTTTCCAGATCTTCGGTGGTCAAATTCTCAAACCATTTGGAAGCATTGATTTCAAAGATAAAGGAAGGATTGTCCACGGTGTTGGTCAGGTATTTATTATTTGAATCCAAAACCTGATCAAATTTTGGTTCCATTCCTGAGAGTTCAATCTTTAAGGGTATAAGTTCTTCGGCTTTGCTGTAGTAGGAACCGTTGATCAGAATTGCCGGAAGGCCAAGAAAATCCATCAGCTCAATCCCAAAGCTCAGGTTTTCGTAGTGACCCTGCGGCGCGTTGATCACAAAATCTTCAGAATCATCCTGTTTGTCAAAAGAAATCTTCTTGATATCATTGAATTTGATGTCAAGATTTTTGTTGAAACTGCTTGTGGCATTTTTTCCGACAACGGACAGGTTCAGTTTTTTGATACAGATAAATCCATCCTGAATGATGATGGTAGGCGCGTCTGTAGGGAACAGGTCCATGGTACCATCATATTTCCCTTTGATCTTTATGGATAAACCAATGTGATTTTCGTCGAGTTTGTGTGAAAAGTAATCATGGGCAAAGTGTTGGATAATGAGCATAGGGTGAGCTTATTATTTTGGACTTAAAATAAATTGAGATAGATGTACAGTCAAACCATAAAATCACCTGCATCCAATTCAGCACAAAAATCATATCGACACTTGGATTTTTTGGGTGATCATTTAACGAATAAATAATATTTTTTTCACATTTAATAACCGCAGTGGAAACTAAAACCGATTTTGGAGTGTAAGGTTGAAAATTTAATTTTTGGCCAAAATTTTCTTTATAAAGCCTTGAAAATAAATTGAATGGGATTTTATTTATAAAAATCACTTCAGATTTTTGAAATGCAATTATTGAATATTTATGGGCTTTTTATTCCATATAAAGATTTTTTAGAAAAAGTGGTTTTTTTTTCTTTGGAGGTGGGTTATGATTTAGGTTTAGAGTCGAAATTGGGGGTTTTACCCCACCCCGGCCCTCCCCAGTTGGGGAGGGGGAGTCGTCGGAAAGAGGGGTATTCTAAGGTTCAGGATTCTCGTGTCGAGAACTGGCGGTTCCGAAATCTTGAACACAATTCTATTGAAAAAAAATGGATAGCCCTAAAAGGGCGATTTATGATAGCCCCGGGTAAGGTGCCTTGGCTAATTTTCGGTTTCCTCCAAACCCCATGCACCGCCGCCCGGGGTAATTGAAGGCGACGATTGAGGGGATTTCGGTCAGAGATTCTATTTTGTAACACGGATCTTTTTACCGAAATGTGGAACCTTAACCTTATTCTGTACAGTCATTACGAGGTTTTTTTCAGTAAGTGGCTTTATCTTCATTTTTTTGACTTCTTCTTTTTTACTTTTTTGACCTGGAAAAAAAATTAAATATTTTAATGGAAAGAATAATTTTGTTTTTTTAAACACAAAAGAAATATTAATAGAAATTTTCGAATACAAGTTGGAGGGAACGTACTAAAAAAAATCTAAATGCTCCATTTTAACAGTCGTGGTTTATTGGTGCCAAACCAAAATATAAAATCATCAAAAGAGGAATTTTATGAGCAATTTGTTCAAATGATTTCCTCAGAGATGAGAAATGACTTATTCATAAAGTTCAAACAATATTCAGAGGATTTGGCTAAACAAACAAAAATAATGAATCCATTGCAATGGATAGACGGGTCCTTCACAACAAAGGAACTACACCCAAACGATATTGACTTGGTTACGTTTATACCTTACGATATTGTTGATAAGCTTGGAAATAATCTCAATCCCTATAAATATCCCGAATCAATTGAAAATTATGGGTTAGACGGTTATATTGTAAGAGTTTATCCACAAGGCCATGATAGTTATGGTCTTTATGCGGGAGATAGGTCTTATTGGATGGATCATTTCACAAAAACAAAAATTAGCAGAAGAGGAAAAAAATTTCCAAAGGGTTTCTTGGAAATAGGAACAGAAACTTACCAAACGAAAAATGAACAGTTCTAAATTATATCGACTGATTGACCTTATTGAGGAAATCAAAAAGATAGATGAGATTATTTTGATACACAAGAATCAAGGAAATGATGATTTCATGTCATCCCAATATGAATCCAAGAAGTCAAAGCTCATGAAAGAATTGATTTCAGACTTGGCAGCTAATTCGAATGAATCTCCTGAAGTATTTAAAACAATTGAAAAAATCATTTTTAAGTTCTATCCCAATGAATCCCCCAAGAAACATAGTGATCTTGATCAACTGGTAGCTGCTATTGGTTGAAGATATTAGGGGGTCATGAAGGTGACGATTGAGGAAATTTCGGTCAGAGATTCTATTTTAGAATGCGGGTCTTTTTACCGAAATGTGGAACGGGGAACCAAAATCGGAAAATTGATTATAGATGTTCTATTTCGTGAGTAACGTCCAATTCATTTTTCTTTCATTTTCTCTCTTACTTTTTTGCTTGACCAAAAAAGTAACAAAAAAGTCAAGACAATGAGATCCTATCAGCGCGCGTGGCCAAGCCGGCCCGGCTCATTGTCTTCCTCCCCACTATCCTACTGACATAAGATTGGAGTTAAAATAAGTTTTTTTTATTGCAGCCCTGCAAGAGCCTGCCCCGAGTATCGGGAGCAAAATATGGGTAGCCCCGGGTAAGGTGCTTTGAAAAATCTTTCTGTTTCTACTAAGCTGCATGCACCGCAACCTGGGGTCATGAAGGTGACGAAGGAATAATTTCGGTCATAGATTCTATTTTGGAATGCTGGTCTCTTTACCGAAATGTGGAATACAAACCCTATTTGGGCATCTTCCGTCTCCCGTCTTCCGTCTTCCGTCTTTTTGCCCCAATCCCCATTACTTCACTTCCACCTTAATGTCGGCGCATCTTTTGACCTTTGTGCGGAATTTGTAGTAGAGTTTGGTGTTGTGGGTTTTGTTGATGAGGATCTTATTGTTTACCCTCGCGGCATTTTGGAGGTCCTCAATGCTGAAACTGTCAAACCACCTGTCGGCATGGATGACAAATACCATGGAGGAATTATTCAGATTGCCATTGAAAATCCGGGGTGAGGGAGAATTGACAGTGTCAAACTTAAGGTCGAATTTAAGGTCTGATTCAAAGAGTTCCACAATCACAGGGATCACATCACTTTGGGGGCTGACATAGGTTGCCTCCAGGAAAACCGATGGTTTGTCATCAAAATCCGCCATATGGAATCTAAAATCAATGGCATCATAATTTCCTTCCGGAATATTTAAAAAGAAATCCTCGGATGCATCCCGGGTATCAAAAGGTACTTTTTTGACGGTGTTGTATTCTATTTCCAGGGTCTTGCTGAACCGGCTGTTTTCATTGAAGCCTTTGACGGTCAATTCCAGTTTTTTGATCAGCACAATTCCCTCGTGCATTACCAGAATGGGTTCTGTCTCTTCCAGGGGATTTTTGTCTAAGGGAAAATTGTCCTTGATTATAAAAGATAATCCGACACTACCTTCTTCCAATTGATTGGGCAAATTTTCGGGGGTATTATATTGAATAATCAGCATAGGGCTTTTCGTTGGGTTTTTAAATCAAAAGATAATCAGTTGTGGTTAATCCAAAATTAATATTCTCCGCAGACCAGGGCGTAAAAGAATATTTGTCAAAATCCTGAAATATTTGGTTCAAAAATTATGCCCTAGAATATTGTTTTTTCTGAGTTTAGTAATAAAAAAAGAAACTATGCCCGTACTGATTAATTTAGGTTTATTTCACGCAATTTCATTGATTTTACTATTTTAAAAAGCTGATATAGAATATCTTGAATTTCACTTCGGGAAAATCACTTGAAATTTACTGACTGCATTTTTTCAGGTTTGATTTGCAATAAAATGATTATCAAATCCAAGTAGGGGAGATGATAAAACAGAGATAAATAAAAGATGGAAAATATGTTTTTTTGTCTTTTTGAATACTAATTATACAGGTTTTCCGGTTTTCCTCGAGTAAGAATTTTACTCGGTATAGGAAGGTTTAGATTTAAGATTTAAGATTTTAGATTTAAGATTTAAGACCGGCCTGCCGGACAGGGAGGTTGGGGACTACCAATGACGTATATTGGAACGGCCGTCACCCTGATCCCGATAGCTCGGGAGAAAGCCTGCCCCGTCCCGATAAATATCGGGATTCGGGGGGTCTCCCAAGGTTCAGGAAAAGGGTTATTTTGACCAAAAGGGTTATATGCTTTTCCTGTAATTCAACCGTATAATTGTACCTCTGGAGATCCTTCTCCCGATAGCTATCGGGATCAGGATGACGGCTGCCTAGCAGGTGACTTGATGTCATTCCTATTCTTAACATTTTCAAAATGTTGGGGGCTCAGAATGAGGTTAAACCATTTGTCATTTCAGAATCTGGATGAGACCTCCTGAACTTCCACCTGATTTTGTCTGCATTCATCCCTCAATCCCAAGTTTTAAATCATCAATCTTCGGTCTATTTCCTTGTTTTTGGATAAATAAAAATTTGGATATTTCAATGCTCCGATTAAATTTGTTGCCTATGAGTAAAAAAATTACTCATTCGAAAAATCTTCCTTTTTGGGACTGAAAGGGCGAAGCTATGGGAAATACCATATTCATTGTTTAAAAAGCAATAAAGGGTTTATAAGCGATTTTTTTAAATTTTTAGGGCCGGTTTTGGGCTTTTACAGGGTTCGGAAATCCGGAAGTTTAGGATTGTCACTTTATTCCATTTTTATTTAAAAACTACCTGTAGCAGACAAAATTTTCAGTTTTTTTTCTTGCAAAATATTTTAATCATTTGATGACTCTAAACTTAAAACTCATCCCCGGCTATAGGGACAACATTAAATAGCAAAATCAGCTCGAGTAGCTACTCAAATTGTTTTTTCACCCAAAAATAAAAATCATGGAATCACCCAAATCACCCCAATCATCCGAATCAGCCAAAACAATCAGAATGATCGGTACTCCTTCGGGAAGGGCATTCGGATCGGCCGGTCAAAAAAGATCCAAAATCAAGGACCTGATCTCATTTCAGTTGTATTTTCTTTCAAAGGGGGGAATGTCCTGAATCCATTGCTAAGGACGCGGAGTTTGTTCCCGCAAAGGCGCAAAGATTGTTCCCGCAAAGACGCAAAGGCGCAAAGTTTGTTCCCACAAAGGCACGAAGACACAAAGTATGTTCCGGCAAAGACGCAAAGGCGCAAAGGTTGTTCCCGCAAAGGCACGAAGACACAAAGTTTGATTTGGTAGGGATGACGGCAGAGCGGTACATTTATCCTTCATCCTTTACTCAGGGGATTCTTCACATCGCTGTAAAAATCTCAGATTGATTTAAGGATTTCGCAAAGCTCGTTCAGAATGACGGCAAGACGGTACCTTCAGCCTTCAGCCTTCATCCTTTCCCAAAAGCTCTTTCAGAATGACGGCATCCCAACCTTCATCCTTCCCAAAAGCTCTTTCAGAATGAATAGGAACCCTATGGTTTTTAAATCTAAAATCTTATCCGCCACGGCGGACGAGCATCTTAAATCTACAATCTTCACCCAATGATCATCGCAGGCGCAAGTGGACACTCTTTAGAAGTTTTGGATATACTGATTCAGGAAGGGGAGCAGGGGGAAATCTTATTCTTCGATCACAATGATCAGTTAACCGTTCATGGGCAGTATCCCGTCCTTAAAACCAATGAAGAATTGATTGCCTCTTTCCAAAAAGACAAGAGGTTTGTGCTTGGTGTAGGCAATCCTGCGTTCAGGCTGAATTTGTATCGCCTGCTTCAGAAGTGTGGGGGAGAACTGATGGGGCTGCGTGGCAAAAACCTGGTGCTCAGTCCCTATGCCATTTTTGAAGAAGCTGACCTGATGAATATGGTTTTTGTCGGGTCAAATGCCCGGATCGGGAAAGGGACTTTGGTCAATACCGGCGCACAGGTGCATCATGAAGTGGAGATAGGTGAGTTCAGCGAAATCAGCCCCAAGGCAGTGCTGTTGGGTAATTCCAAAATCGGAAATCATACAAGGATAGGGGCCAATGCCTGTATACTTCCCGGTGTAAAAATCGGTAATCATGTAGTCGTGGGTGCCGGGGCCGTGGTGACCAAGGATATTCCGGATAAGGTGACGGTGGTGGGTGTGCCGGGAAGGATTTTAGATTTAAGATTTTAGATGCTCGTCCGCCGTGGCGGATAAGATTTGAGACACGAGAGGCGAGAGGTGAGAAGCGAGATCTGTCTGCCAGCAGGCAGGTTTAAAAAGTAAATATCATGGAATGCTCAATTTGTAAAAATGGCCATACAAAACCTGGAAAGGTAACTGTCACACTCGAAAGGGATAATACAATTGTTTTGCTTAAAGATGTCCCGGCTGAAGTTTGTCAGAACTGTGGGCACTACTATTTGGATTCCGCGACCACAAAATTAGTCATGGATAAAGCACAGGAAGCATATGACAAAGGTGCTGAGCTGGAAGTGGTTAAATTGAACGTGGCATAAATTATAGAAGCGAGATTCGAGAGCCAAAGCCTGCCCCGAGTATCGGGGAGCCAAAGCCTGTCCCGAGTTGGAAATGACACATGGTAACACTGAGAAAAAACTCTGAGAAACTCTGTGAAAATTAACTCCGTGCAACTGAAAAACATGGAAACAAACCACATCACCGAACAGATCCTGAAATGTGCCTTCAAAGTCCACTCAGCCCTCGGTCCCGGACTGTTGGAATCAGCTTACCAAGCCTGCCTAAAATACGAAATCATAAAGAGCGGATTGTATGTCGAATCGGAGAAGGCATTGCCATTGATCTATGAAGAAGTAAAACTCGATTGCGGATACAGATTGGATTTGTTGGTGGAAAAGGAAGTCATAGTAGAATTGAAAACAGTAGAGTTCTTTACTGATGTCCACCTTGCGCAGGTCCTTACCTATTTAAAGATTTCCAATAAAAAAGTAGGCCTGCTAATCAACTTCAATACAAAAAGTTTGAGGGACGGGATTAAGAGGGTAGTACTGTGAAAATGGAGTTACACAGAGTCACACGGAGTTTAGCACAGAGTAACACTGAGTAAAAACTCTGAGAAACTCTGTCAATATTAACTCCGTGAAACTCTGTGCAACTTACCTCCACGCAACTCTGTGCAACTTACCTCTTTGAAACTTAAATATGCCATCAACAAACCTCATCCACCTTTCCATCCTTACAGGGATTTTTGTATTGGTGAATGGGTTGTGGTTTTGGAAAATGGGGGTGATGACCGATGATGATACTTGGGGGTATTTGCAGTATGCGGCTGAAATAAGGGAAAATGGGATCTTCTTCAAACCTCACCTTTTTTGGTATATCGGTTATGTGCTGTTTATCCTTGGGGCAAACAGCTTTATTCCCGGATTGGGCGGGATAGTTTTCTTCCAGTATGTATTGGCTTATATTGCCTTGATTGCCTTGTATTTTGCTGCTATCAACCTTTACCAAAACCCAAAAGCCGCGCTGCTTACGGGAATCTGGTTTTTGGGTTTTATCATGATTTCCTTTTGGAATCTTTTTCTCTATGCAGAATCCTTGATGATCAGTTTGTATTGTCTCAGCTTTTTCTTCCTTTCCCAAGCTTATAGGGGTAACCTGAATACCTTTCAAGGGACTCTGGGTACCCTTATCCTGATATGGGCTATAATGGTCAAGCCGACAGGGGTGGCCTTATTGGCGGGACTGATGGCGGTGATGATAGCCTTTGCATGGAAAAGAATTTCTGCCTTGGGCTGGAAACTCGCTTTTAGTGCTTCCATTATTATAGGCTTGCTCCTTTTGGTGAATCAAATGCTGGGAACTTTTGGAATCGTGGCGGCGTACCAAAACGGGGAAGTAGTCTATAATATCCATAAAATGGCCCATATGGATTATGCTTCATTCCTGATGGTATCGGTGCCGGATAACTTATCCTTACCCGCAGCAGATTGGAGTCCATTGCGCAAGATGGTTTATCTCTGGATATTCAATCCCCTTTATTCGCTGCAACTCTTTGGCACAAAGCTGTTTTATTACCTGATGTATATAAGACCTTATTATTCCTGGAGCCACAATATCCTTGCCCTATGCGCACTTATTCCCATGTATGTGGCCTTTGCCCGAGCCATCAGGGGTAATGCTCTTGGATCTTATGCTAAAGTTTTTTCATTGACGCTGATTGGCTTCTCCGCTCTGAGCGTGGCACTACTGTCCGACAACTGGAACTCCCGCTTTCTGATGCCGGTATTGCCTTTGGTGTTTTTGGTGGGGGGGAACAGCATGGTTAAATGGAGGGTTTTGAATAGCGAATCAGTTAGATTCAGGTGAAAAATTCATTTCGTTTTTTTCTTATTGGGTGCATTTCATTTTTAATCCTTTCATGTCAAAATGATATTCCTAAACAACCGGGAATCTGTTTTTCCTTTGATGATAATTATCTGGATCAATGGGTGGGAATTCTGCCTTTGTTGGAAAAATATGATGCAAAGGTTACTTTTTTTATAACAGGTGTGGGGAGTCTGAATGATCAGGAAAAAATCTGGTTGAATCAACTCCTGGAAGCGGGACATGAAATTGGTGCCCATGGGGAACAGCATCTTTCTATGAATTCCTATATCAAAGAAAAGGGTTTAAGAGCCTATTGGAATAAGGAAATAAGGGAGCATTTAGATTCATTTGATAAACTAGGTATTCAGCCAAAGACATTAGCATATCCTTTTGGAGAAAAAAATGTTTTCATTGACCTTTTTCTTCGGTTTAAATTTAATTCCGCAAGATCAGTGGTTAGATTAAATCCCATAAATGAATCCCTTGAAAAGGCGGTAACCAATTCCACACCAAGTAAATTTAGATATTATTCATTGGGAGTTGATAATCATGAATTTGAGGATTTGAATTTATTAGTTCCATTTATGGATAAGGCACAAAGGAATAATGAAGTGTTTTTTATGCATGCACATCAAATTGGACTTAATGGGGATTATCATATATCACCAATTAGGCTTGAAAAAATCTTGGAAATGGCCCAATTGAGAGATATGAGATTTTTTACATTCAATCAATTGAATTAAAGGCTTAAGCCCAAAACCATTAAAATTTTAAAATAACCTAATCTAAAAAAACTTGATCCCCGTAACAAAACCCTTTCTGCCCCCACGTGAGGAATATGACCGCTATCTGGATGGAATCTGGGAGCGCAATTGGCTGACCAATAATGGTCCCCTGGTCAATGAACTGGAACTTAGACTTAAGGAACACCTTGGTCTAGACCATTTACTATTTGTCTCAAATGGTACTATAGCAATTCAGTTGGCTATCAAAGCTTTGGGACTGAAAGGTGAAATCATTACCACCCCTTTTTCTTATGTGGCCACTACCACCAGTATCATTTGGGAAGGATGTAGCCCTGTGTTTGTGGATATTCTACCTGATAAATTCACAATTAACCCGGATTTGATTGAGGCGGCGATCACTCCAAATACTTCTGCGATTTTGGCAACGCATGTCTATGGCATTCCCTGCGAAGTGGAAAAGATCCAAAAGATTGCGGAAAAACATGGACTAAAAGTCATCTATGATGGGGCGCATGCATTTGGAGTGCAAGTAAAAGGCAAGTCTATCTTCGAATACGGAGATATCTCTACCTGTAGCTTCCATGCCACCAAGATTTTTCATTCCATAGAAGGAGGAGGAGTATTTACCAAAGATCCTGAACTCCTCAAACGCATGGTTCATCTTAGAAACTTTGGACATGATGGATTCGAGAAATTCAATGGAATAGGTATCAATGCCAAAAACTCTGAATTCCATGCTGGTATGGGTTTGGCCGTCCTCACACATCTAGATAGAATTTTAACCATTAAAAAAGAGCAAGTTAGATTTTATAAAGAATTGTTTAAAGGTTTGAAAGTTAGTTTTCCTCACACAAATGATGTCGAAAAATATAACTATGCCTATTTCCCAATTCTATTTCCGGATGTCACTATTCTTAAAAAAAGCATGAAAGCCTTAGAGGATAATGGGATAGGAAGCAGAAGGTATTTTTATCCTGGACTGAACAACCTTGATTATACCCAAGGAGATTGTCCTATATCAGACAATGTTTCAGAGAGGGTGCTTTGTTTGCCTTTATATCATAGTTTGACTAAAGAGGAGCAAAGAATGATAGCGAGAATTTTATTGAGGGCTCAAAATAATTGATACTATTAACCTACAATTTCCAGGAAAACAGGTTATGTCAAGCATTAAGAAATATATCAAAAATATCTCTCCGGTTTTTTTGATGGATATCTATCGATCTTTAAGGCCAAGAAAAAAGCTGGAAATAGATGGATTGTCTACTAAGGAAGTTTTTTCAAAGATTTATAAGGAAAATTATTGGGTGTATGGAAAAAGTGTTTCAGGAACAGGTTCTGATATCGATCAGACCAACGTCATCATCAGCGAATTGGAAAAATTATTTCAAGAGTATGAAATAAAATCTATTTTAGATGCTCCCTGTGGGGATTTCAACTGGATGAATCAGGTGAAATTGGAAGGTATCGACTATTTGGGAATCGACATCGTGGAAGAGTTGATTCAATCAAATAATTTTACTTATAAAAATTGCTCAGGCCTGGATTTCAAAACAGGAAATATCATTATCGATGAGTTACCCAAAGTAGATTTGATATTTTGTAGGGACTGTCTTGTACATTTCTCTTTTGCTGATATTAAGAAAGCATTAGACAATTTTAAAAGATCAGGCTCCAAATATCTCCTGACTACAAGTTTTATAAAACATCCAACAGCCAAAGATATCCAAACCGGTTTTTGGCGTCCAGTCAACCTAAATAAGTTACCCTTTTTTTTCCCTTCTCCTCTAAGGACAATCAATGAAAAATGTACAGAAGGTGGCGGAAAACATAAGGATAAGAGTTTGATATTGATTAGATTAGAGGATATATAAGAATGCTTTTTAACTCTTACGAATTCCTTGTCTTTTTCCCGGTAGTTTTCCTATTATACTGGTTTGTATTTCAGAGAAATCTGAAAGCACAAAATGCCTTTATTTTGCTCGCAAGCTATGTGTTCTATGGTTGGTGGGATTGGCGGTTTTTGGGTTTGATTGCTTTTAGTTCTTTGGTGGATTATATCTGTGGGCTGAAAATTGGAGCTGAAGAGGATACTTTCAAAAGGAAAGTTTACTTGGGCATTAGCTTGGGGGTGAATCTTGGCTTGTTGGGTTTCTTTAAGTATTTCAACTTTTTTATAGACTCCACAGTGCAGATGATCAACACCATGGGTTTTCAGGCCAATCCTTATTCCCTGCAATTGATTCTTCCTGTGGGTATCAGTTTTTATACTTTTCAGACGATGAGCTATACCATTGATATTTACAGAAGGCAAATGGTGCCGACCAAAGATGCGGTGGCCTTTTTTGCATATGTCAGTTTCTTCCCGCAATTGGTGGCCGGGCCGATAGAAAGGGCAGCTAATCTTTTGCCCCAATTCTTCAAAAAGAAAGTATTCGATTACAGCCTGGCCATGGATGGCATGCGGCAGATTCTTTGGGGGTTGTTTATGAAGGTGGTGATTGCGGACAATTGTGCGGTATTTGTCAATCAGGCATTCAATAATCCGGAAAGCCAACCTGCTTCAAATTTGCTGATAGGGGCGTTGTTTTTCAGTTTTCAGATTTATGGGGATTTTGGAGGCTATTCCAATATCGCTATTGGAACGGGGAAACTGCTAGGATTCAATCTGATGCAAAACTTTGCTTTCCCCTATTTCTCCAGAGATATTGCTGAATTTTGGAGACGCTGGCATATTTCATTGTCCACCTGGTTTAGAGATTATGTCTATATCCCTTTGGGTGGGTCTAAGGGAAGCAAATACCAAAGCCTCAGGAATATCTTTATCATCTTCTTGGTTTCAGGTTTCTGGCATGGGGCCAATTGGACTTTTATCATTTGGGGCGGAATCCATGCGGTTTTGTTTATTCCGCTTTACTTGTTTGGAAAGAATAGAGTCAATATTGGCATTGTAGCACAAAACAAAGCCTTACCAAACTTCTACGAATTGGGTCAAATGGGGGTAACTTTTTCATTGGTCACCATAGGTTGGATATTCTTTAGATCTCCTGACCTTAATTCGGCTATAGGTTATATTCAAGGTTTATTTGACATAAGCATTTTCCAAAAGCTCCAAATGGATATCCGGGTATATCTCTTTATGATCTTGGTCTTGATCTTTATGCTAATTGAATGGGGTGGAAGAAGGGAGGAGTTTGCGATACAGAAGATGGCTTTCCATAAACCTGTACTAATCAGGTATGGCTTGTACTATGGTTTGGTGATGGCAGTATTTTTATTTGCCAGAAAAGATCAGGAGTTTATTTATTTTCAGTTTTAAGGGATGAAAAAATTTATAGCGAAATGCTTAATTTTTTCAATAGTATTGATTTTCTCTTTTATAGGATTTTTTCTTTTTGAACAAGGGGATGTTGATCCATTTTACCAAAAATTGAGAGGATATGAAAAATCATCTTTGATAATAGGTACCTCAAAAGCTGCTCAAGGAATTCTACCATCTGTTATGGACGAAAGATTGAATTTGTCAGAATCAAACAGCCTACATAATTTTTCATTTACCGTTTACCACTCTCCTTTCGGTCAAACTTACCTTGATAGGATCAGAGAAAAATTAAGGGGAAATGATAAAGGTATTTTTATTGTGACAGTTGATCCTTGGAGTATTTCATCCGATTGGGATACCATCCAAAACAAGGAGATTTTTCAGGAGAAGGAAACATTCATGGGGAAATTACATTCCATGAATGGCTGGATTAACCTAGAATATTGTTTGCATTATTTTAGTGCTCAGTATATAGAAATATTGCTGAAGAAGTTCTCTACTACAAACAGCAAGCTGCATAAAGATGGCTGGTTTGAAGTCAATATTGCCATGGATCTGGATCAAGTGGAAAACAGAATAAATGACAAGGTACTAGAATATGATAAGCTTGCAGATAGTTATCGTTTTTCAAAAATAAGATTCGATTACCTGGTCAAAACAATCGAATATTTAAAATCACAGGGTAAAGTATATTTGGTCAGAATGCCTGTACACCAAAGGTTATTGGAGATTGAAAACGAGCTTGTTCCAAATTTCAACAATATTTTAAATCCCGTTATTCAATCTAACCAAATACCCTACTTGGACCTCACTCCAAAAAACCATGCCTACAGGTATACCGATGGAAATCATTTGTTCAAGGAAGATGCAAGAACGGTTTCCGGACAGATTGCGGAGTGGATAAGTGCTACGAATTAGACTATTTCAGAATATGATCAAAAAAATACTTAATAAAATCAAGCAGAAATTAAGCTTTAGAAACTCCGGCTATTATTGGGACGAGAGATACAAAAAAGGAGGAAACTCAGGCCCGGGTTCTTATGACCATCTCGCAGAGTTCAAAGCTGAAGTAATCAATGACTTTGTGAAAAACAACCAAGTTAATACAGTTATAGAGTTTGGCTGTGGGGATGGTAATCAGTTGAAATATTTTGAATTTCATCACTATACTGGTTTTGATGTTTCTACCGAGGCCATCAAGAATATCAAAGAAACATTTAAAAATGATTCTTCAAAGGAATTTTATCATTTGAGTGAGTATGCCAACCAAAAATCTGATTTGACACTTTCATTGGATGTGATCTTTCATCTGGTTGAGGACAAGACCTTTGAGGATTATATGATAAGGCTATTTTCAAGTGCGAAGAGATATGTGATTATTTATTCTTCGGACTCGGATGTACAGTATCCTATTCAGTCCATCCATGTAAAACACCGAAAATTTTCAGATTGGGTCAATAATCAAAAAATACCTTTCAAGTTAATAAAGCGCATCAATAATAAATATCCTTATGATGGCTCCAATGAAACCTCCTATTCGGATTTTTTTGTTTTTGAAAGAATATGAAAAGAATAATAAATCATATTAAGGGCTATTTTACCCATTTTAGTTTTTTCTATGACCACCTCAGGTATAGGCTATTTTTGACCATGGGATTAAATATCAGTGTTGGTCTTTTAGATGGTTTTGGCTTGGTGATGTTTTTGCCCCTTTTACAAATGGTGGATGGGAATGAGACCGGCAGTTCTGAAGATCTTGGGGGATTGGGATTTATAGTAGATGGGATCGAGAATCTTGGTTTCCAGATTAATCTAAAAACCGTTTTGATATTCATTCTTGTCTTTTTCAGTTTAAAGGGAGTTGCACGGTTTATTGAATCTTATTACAGGATAATAGTCCAAAATTATTTTATCAAAATATTAAGAATAAAAAGTATCAATTACCTAAAAAACTTTAGATATAAGGCATTTGTCGAGTCGGACTCAGGTAGAATCCAAAATACGCTTTCAGGGGAAATAAATAGGGTGAGTGGCGCAGCTAATTCTTATTTTATGGCTTTGCAGGGAGGAGTGATGGTCATTGTGTATTCTGTTTTGGCATTTATGGCAAATCCACAATTTGCCCTAATGGTTTTTATTGGAGGTATTATTTCGAATAGTGTATTTAAGTTTATCAATAGGGCCACTATTGAGGGCTCCAGAAAAGTCACCCAGGAGGGACATGATTTTCAGGGATTGTTGATGCAAAAAATAACTTTTTTTAAATATTTAAAGGCAACCGGTCTTATTGAAATCTACTCAAAAAAATTAGAAGAAATTGTAGAAAACATCAATACCAGTAATATTAAGATGGGGTATTATGGCTCAATTATGGTGGCTACAAGAGAACCCCTAGTGATGGCCATCGTGGTTTCTGTGATTCTAATTCAAACCTTGGTTTTCGGACAAAATATCGCATTGATTATTCTAAGTCTCCTTTTTTTCTACAGGGCGTTGACTTTCTTAATGAGTCTTCAATCATTCTATAATTCATTTTTGACAAATGCAGGGGCATTGGAAAATTTGCAAAGCTTCTTGAATGAACTTCTAGAGCAAAAAGAATTGCCCCAAGGACTAAAAGAGATTGTTTTTCAGGATACTATCCATTTAGAAAATGTTTCATTTTCCTACAAGGAATTGCCGGTACTCAAAAACATTGACCTTTCTATACACAAGAACCAAACAGTTGCTTTTGTAGGAGAAAGCGGAAGTGGTAAAACTACCTTGGTCAATTTGATTTGTGGATTGATTGCTCCTACGGAAGGAGAATTAAAAATTGATGGAATCCCAATCCCAAAAATCAATCTTTCAAGTTATCAATATAAGATCGGGTACATTACCCAAGAACCGGTAATTTTTTCGGATACAGTATATAATAATGTCACATTTTGGGCAGTAAAAACACCTGAAAATTTGGAGAAGTTTTGGAGTGTATTGAAAAACGCAAGCATTTCCGATTTCGTCAAAGAGCTTCCTGAAGGAGAGGATTCACAATTGGGATCAAATGGGATTTTAGTAAGTGGCGGGCAAAAGCAACGGATCTCAATTGCCAGAGAATTATATAAGGATATTGATATATTGATAATGGATGAGGCTACATCTGCATTAGATTCTGATACAGAAAAAATCATTCAGGATAATATAGAAATGCTGAAAGGGAAATTAACAATTCTTATTGTAGCACATAGACTGGCAACGATAAAAAATGCGGATAAGATTGTTTTGATTTCCAAAGGGGAATTAAAAGCCATAGCTGATTTTGAGAATCTAGTCAAGCAATCATCTCTGTTTAAAAAAATGGTTGAACTTCAGGAATTTTGAAGCTGTATAAATTAAAATCCAAAAAAGCAATTTGCTCATTTAAAAATATTTTTTTTAAAAATGCATAATTATTATTTAGTAATAATGGATAAAATTATTTTTAAAATTATATGACAATAAAATACATTTTGTTTTTCAAATCAATAAAATATAAATCATGATTAAAAGAAAATTAAAAAACCTTAAGGCTATAATTAAAAACAGGCTTTTTAAAAAGGAAATTGATTCATTTTGGATTCAAGAGGTGATGGTATATAAAACTCAAAACAGGATTCAAGTATTTGACAAATATTTAATGCGAAAAAAGGTGTTACACATTGGTTGTACTGATTTTCCGATTTTCGACCCAAAAAACAATCTTCATATTCAAATTTCAAATAAATGTAAAGAATTACATGGATTAGATATTGATTTTGAAGGTATAGAAGTTTTGAAAAAACATTTTGATGGAAAGTATTATACATCAATGGCAGAAGTTTCTGAGGATTATGACACTGTTTTAGTACCTGAAACTATTGAGCATGTAGAGAATATTAAAAAATTTCTAAATGAAATGGAAAAAATTAATGCTAGGAATTATATCATTTCTGCCCCTAATTGTTTCAATTCCCATTTTAAACATGGATTTTTAAATAAAAAAAACAATATCTTTAGAGAAATTATTCATCCAGACCATAATTGTTGGTTTAGTCCTTATACTCTTAAAAATGTAATTGAAAAATATACAAATCTTAAGGTTAAAGAAATTCATCTATCAAATTATAATTTAATGGTCATCTGCATTTGTGAAAGAAGATAGAAAACACATTCTTTTTGTTTGTTCTTGGCTTAATCATAAAAATAATGTTGGAAGTTTTTTTATAGAACAGGCAAAAATATTTGAGTCTGATTACGAAATCACTATGCTCAATTTTAAACCTTTTGGATTAATCGATTTTCTTAAAAATATTTTTTTTTTCAATACAGAATTTTATGATAAAGATTTGAATAAACCTTATATTATTTATGTGACACATTTTGACACCAAAATTTTCGGAAGATATTTTTCGGATTACCTAAAAAAGAAAGTTGTTTCTAAAGTTTATCATCTTATAAAATCAAGAAGAAAAAAAGTTGATTTAATACATACACAGAGCTTATTCAATTCATTTGAGTATGTTATGATTTTTAATAAATTGTTTAAACTAAAATATTTGCTTACCGAGCATAACCAATTATCTTTTTTTAATAAACCAAAGGATATTAAACAAAAGGTCATAAATTTTTTAGATAATTCATCTTATAATTTGGTCGTTAGTAATGATAAAATTAGGCAATTTTACACTAACGGCTTGTTTTATGATTTTTGGAATGTAGGCAATATGGTAAATGAAAAATTATTTTATTATAAATTTAATGAGAAAAGTGATAATATATTTAGAATTATAACAATAGGAGCTTACTCCAAGGTTAAAGATCAAACAACAATTTTGAAAGCATTAAAGATTTTCGAAAAAAAAATTGGTAGTAGAAAAACCACATTTACTTGGATTGGATATAATTCCTGGGGTATAGATAAAAATAAAGAGGTTAATAAATTGATTGAATCTTTTGGTTTCTCTAAAATTGAATTTATTTTAATTCCAGTTTTATCAAGAATTGAAATTCAGAGATATTTACAAGAATCAAATGTTTTTCTTTTTTCAAGTATTGTAGAAGGAATGCCAGTTTCGGTTCTTGAAGCGTTGGCTTGTGGAGTGCCGGTTATCTCAACAAATTGTGGTGGAGTTGATGAGTTGATAGATTCTGAAAATGGGAAAATTATTCCTCTTTTCGATTTTGAGAAAATGGAAGTTTTTTTAGAGAAAATTTTTCAAGGGGAAATTAAATTTGAAAAAAATAATATTTCTAAAAAAATTCATAATTTCTATGGGACACAAGAATTCAAAATTAGAGTTGAGTCTTTTTATAAGAAAGCTTTAAATAAGTAAAGGAAAATTAATAAATTATGAATACATGATTGTAGCAGGCGCAGGTGGGCATGCCTTGGAATTATTGGATATCTTGATTTCCGAAGGGAAGGATCAGAATTTATATTTTTATGATGACATCAATGATTTAATGTTATTCAAAAACAATTATCCTGTTATTCAAAAGAAAGAAGATTTAAATCAAATTTTAAGTATAGATTCTGAATTTTTATTGGGTACAGGTAATCCCAAGACCAGGAATTATTTCTATAATCTTTTCAAACAAATGGGAGGAATCCATATTTCCATCAAAGGTAAGGGGATTGCTTTCAGTAATTTTTCAAAGAGTTATGAAGCGGATATATTTAACCTGTGTTTTATTGGTGCAGATACTGAGATTGGAAAAGGCACATTGATCAATACAGGAGCGCAAGTTCACCATGAGGTCAAGATTGGAGAATTTTGTGACATTAATCCTGGTGCTGTTTTGTTGGGAAAATGTGAGATTGGTGATCTGTCCAATATAGGAGCGAATTCCACCATCTTACCAAAGATCTCTATTGGAAAAAATGTAATTGTAGGTGCAGGTTCTGTTGTGACAAAGAATGTACCGGATGATTGTATAGTTGTAGGAGTTCCTGCAAGAATTATTGAAAAATTTGAATAGAAATAGGAAGGTTTGGGTAGGGATTTAGTTTCAGTCTGCATGATTACATATAGTCATGGCTTATTTTTAGAAGAAGCGATCAATGGGGTATTGTCCCAACAAACAGATGCTGATCTTGAACTCTTGATTTCGGATGATAATTCTTCAGATGATACTGAGAAAATCGTCAGAGGATTCTTGGAGAATCATCCCAAAGGAAATGTTATCAGGTATGTAAAACATAGTGAGAATTTGGGTATGTCGGGCAATTTTGCATGGACTCTTCAAAATTGTAGCGGTAAATACATAGCCTATTGCGAAGGAGATGATTATTGGATTGACCCCTTAAAAATTCAAAAACAGATTGATTTCCTTAAAAACAATTCTGACTATGGGTTTTGTTGGACCCGATCCAAAATATACAACAACAATAGTTCAATTACACAAGATGACCCCAATTCAAAATATCTGGTAGAGGGAAATGATTTTGGGTTTGATTTTACTTTCGAAAATCTAAAAAATGGGTGGTACATGGTTATGCAGTCTCTTTTTTTTGAAAGTGACATGATTGAGGATTTACGAGCACATCGATTTAAATTTTTTAGAGATATCTATCTGATCGTTCATCTGTTGAATAAAAAGAAAGGGTATTGTTTGAATTTTTTCGGTTCAGTATACCGTGTTCATGATTCAGGTGCCTATTCAGGACAATCTAATTTGAATAGGGCTATTTCTGGTTACCAGGTTTACAAAGAATTATTTGAATTTCATCAGGACAACAAAGTGATATTTCATAAATACAAGAGCTTCACCAATCAAATAATATATGAATCCATGAAGCTAAAAAAATTCAATTTGGGATTAAGTAAAACCATAGAACTTGTTGGGTTTACCCATTCGCCAAAATATTTATTAAATTATTTTATTCTGTTTTTTTCAAATCTTTTCTCAAAATGAAAAATATAACTGCGATCATGCAGCCCTACTTTTTCCCTTATTTAGGATATTTCCAATTGATTAACGCATCTGATATTTTTATTTTATTGGATGATGTACAGTATATCCGTCATGGTTGGGTGAATAGAAACCGGGTTTTGAAACCGGAGGGGGAATGGCAATATATCATAGTACCCATTAAAGAGATTTCACGGGATACACTTATTCGGGATGTACAGATTGATGAATCAAAGGATTGGAAAGGTTTAATTTTGAGGCAAATGGCGCACTATAAAAAAAAGGCGCCATTTTATAAAGAGACCATTGACTTGGTAGATGAATGCTTTCAGATAAATCAGAATTCCTTGAGTCTGTTCAATTTCGAAACCGTCAAACTGATTTCAGCTTATCTGGAAATAAAAACCAATATGTTGGTTTCTTCACAAATGGATTTAGACTATTCAAGTATTTCGGTTGCAGGGGAGTGGGGCTTGGAAATCTGTCATCAATTGGAAGCTGAACAATATATCAATCCAATTGGTGGTAAAGCATTGTTTGATCCAATTAAATTCCAGCAGAAGGGCATTGACCTAAAGTTTCATTTGATAGATGACATCAAATACAAGGTCGGATGGAAAAATAATTTTGTACCTAACCTTTCGATCATTGATGTGCTGATGTTCAACTCCTTGGAAAAGGTAAATGAGATGCTCCATGATTTTAAGTTACTTTAGTTGTTAATGGAAATATTAAACCTTGAAAAAATTGAAGGGGATTCAAAAAGAGTGGAAGATATGTTATTTCTTCTCGACGAATTTTATATTCCTACCATCAGCAGTATTGTCAGTATCCCTCATTATGCGAAAAAACTCCTAGAGAAAGCACATGTTTATATACCCAAAGTCGGTAATCAAGATTGTGGGGTATTGGCATTTTATATGAATGATAATATTTCAAAAACCGCTTTTATTTCTTCCATTGGGCTATTACCGGCATATCAGGGAAAGGGGTTAGCGCTTTTGATGCTGGAATTTTTTGAATCAACATGTAAAAAGAACTATTTCAATCAGCTTCAACTTGAAGTTCATCAATCTAATACCAAGGCAATTAAATTTTATAAAAAGTTCGGGTTTGTACCGGTTGAAGACAGAGGTCTTTTTATCCTTATGAAGAAAGAAATCAATTGTGATGGATAGTGCACCTTTACTGAGTATCTGCTGTATTACCTTCAATCATTTTAATTATATAAGATCGGCTTTAGGAGGGTTTATCAATCAAGATGTTGACTTTCCTGTAGAGATTCTTATCCACGATGATTGTTCCACTGATGGTACCAGAAAGATTATTTGGGAATTTGGAGAAAAATATCCAGATAAAGTATTTCCGGTTTTGCAGTCAGAAAACCAATACTCTAAAATAGGGCCTCAGCGAATGGCTTCAAATTTTTTACAGCAGGCCAAAGGAAAATATATAGCATTGTGTGAAGGGGATGATTATTGGACAGACCCGTTGAAATTGAGGAGGCAAGTATCATTCTTGGAAGAAAATCCTGATTTTTCAGTTTGTTTTCATGGATGTCAGGTTTTGGAAAAGGGGATTCTTAAGGATGATTATATTACAGCCAACCGATTAGACAGAGGCAAATCAGTATATGATACTTATGATTTGGCTAAAGGAAACTTTGTTCACACCCCATCAATAGTCTTTAGGAATACTCCAAAAATATATCAGGAGGAGATGTTTTTGAGATCAGAGGTGGGAGATTATATGTTGCTGCTGCTGCTTTCTTTGGAAGGAAAAATAAAAAGACTGGATGAAAATATGGCAGTTTATAGAGTCCATGGTGATGGCGTATGGTCCAATATAAATGAAAAAATAAAGAAGGATAAAATCATTGCTTATTTGAGGTTATTGGAAAAACATTTCAAACATCCATCAGTCAATATCATAGCCTCCCGATTAAAATATGAGATCTATGGAAGAATGAAGTCCAATCTCAAATCCATGAGGTTAATTGATTTTATGACAGATTTCTTCCTGTTTATTAGACTTAGATTGAAGTATGGGGGATAAGATTTTTGTAGTTGTCGTCACCTATAATGGCCAAAAGTGGATCAAACAATGTCTGGAAAGTGTAAAAAAGATTGATGTTCCTTTTGAAGTTGTCATTGTTGATAATCTTTCCTCAGATCAAACTATAAGAATTATTAAGGAAGATTTTCCGGAATACACCTTATTGGCTTTGGATTCAAATCTGGGTTTCGGAAAAGCGAATAATTTAGGAATTCAAAAAGCTTTAGATAGTGGGGCAACCTATATTTTTCTATTGAATCAGGACGCTTATTTTTTTGAGGGTTCTTTACAAAAAGTTCTCAATGGAACTGCAAGGATTGAAAATTTAGGAATCATTTCGCCTATTCACTTTGCCAATGAAGATGGTGTCTTGGACTTTCAATTCAAGAATTATGTTCAAGATTATTTTGGTTCGGATTTCTTGATTGATTTTGAAAAGAAAGAATTGAAAAATTTCTACCATTCGCAATTTATCAATGCCGCAGCCTGGTTAATTCCCTCGGCTGTAATTAGAAAAGTGGGCTTGTTCCATCCTGTCTTCGATCATTATGGGGAAGACGAGGAATATGTTAATCGGATTAAACATCAGGGACTTCAAGTCTATATCAGTTCAGAATTTTCAATCATCCATGACAGGCCTCAAAGTAGGGGGCAGTCAATTTTTTTTTTACCACAAAAAATCCTTACCCGGAAGCTTTTGATTGATAAATTAAAAGGTAAAAAGAATGGAGCAATTAAGGTCTTTATTCAATATTTGCGACTAGCCTTAAAATCCATAAAGAGAAAAGATTCCTCCAATTTTGCAGATTGTATTAAAGAGTATTTTAATTTTTTGAAAAAGAAAAGAAGTCTTGGATAAGAATAAAATGAGGACAAGACTTTTTATTGTTGTTAATTTTTTGGGAAGTAAAACAGAAACCTTTATTAGGGATCAGATAAACTATTTTTATGCGGTTCAGCCAAAATCTACTAAAGTGTTATCTCGCGGGAAATTGGATTCATTTATACCTGGAAATGATATTTTCATTGGGTTTCCAAACAGCTACCAAGTGAGGCTTAAGTATTTATTAAAAAACATCTTTTTTTTCAGGGTTGAGGATTTATTCAAAGTTGTCAACTCAATTGGGTTTGTTAGGTATTACCTTAATTTGGAGTTGTTTTACCATATTCTCTTTTTCAGAAAAAACAATCTTGATACCCAAGTACAAACAGTGATGTGCCATTTTGGTAATAATGGAGTGCTGTATGAAAGGTTAAAATTTTTCAATGTTTTTTCAAAAGAGGTAAAGATTTTTTGCCAGTTTCATGGATTGGATGTGAATCCTAAAAAGTATTCCAAACAATTTTATAGAAGACTATTTAAAAATGGAGATGGTTTTTTTTGTGGATCTCAATTTATGAAAGAGCAGGTCATCAATCTAGGGTGCCCCGGTTCAAAAATAAGTGTTATTCCATGTGGCATTGATCCTTGGCAAATTTCAGAAAAAAAGTATTTACAAGATGATCGGATCAATTTGATATTGGTAGGAAGATTGATTCCATTGAAAGGTATTCACCGATCGGTTGAGCTTGCCAAACTTTTAATTGAAAATAATTTTCACAAGTTTCACTTTACCATAGTTGGAAATGGGGCCTTATTTGAAGGTTTATTGAAATCAATTTCTGACTTGGAATTGAAAAAGTATTTCACTGTTTTGGGAGAACAGGAACATGGGCAGGTGAAGGAATTGATGGGCAATTCTGATGTCTTTCTGTATTTGGGAACTGCAGACGCAAGTGGTAGAAGAGAAGGGCAAGGTGTTTCACTTTTAGAAGCTCAGGTATCTTATTTACCGGTATTGACTACAGACTCGGGTGGTGTAAAGGAAATGGTCCTCCATGAAAAAACCGGATTTGTATTTGAGGAAAATGACTTAAAATCAATAGCTGAGAAAATTAAATGGCTTTACCATGATGTTGAGCTTTTAAAAAAATTAGGACAAAATGGGAGGGATTTTGTGATAAATAATTTTGATCAAAAAGTTTTGTTCAAAAAACTTGAATCAAAAATTTTGGAGCCGAAATTTTCGGATTGATGGTGAAGGACTATTTGGTTTCAGTAATTATCCCTTGCTATAATGCGGAAAAATTCATTGGTGAAACCATTGAATCAGTTTTAGATCAGACCTGGGCAAAAATTGAAATAATCGTTGTAGATGATCAATCTACTGATAACAGTTTTTCAATTATTGAAACTTTAAGCAGTCAGTATCCAAACATAATCAGAGTTTTAAAGCAGGAGAAAAAAGGAGCCTCTGCGGCAAGAAATCTGGGTTTTCAGGAATCAAAAGGGGAATATATTCAATACTTGGATTCGGATGATATATTGGAAAAAAATAAAATTAAAAACCAAATAGAGGCATTAAAAGATTGTGATTCAAATACAGTTGTTTTTGGGAAGTGGACCCATTTTTCTGATAGTATTCTAGATGTCAATTTTGAGCATAGACCCAATTACAAATCTTCTGAATCAGGGTTGGAATGGCTCTTAGATAATTGGAGTAATGGTCAGATGATGGCAAACTGCTCTTGGCTTGCATCACGGGAGTTGATTCTAAAGGCAGGTGATTGGAAGGAGGATTTATTAATGAATCAAGATGGTGAGTTTTTTTGCAGGGTATTATTAAAATCAGGCAAAGTGATATTTGAACCTGAAGCAAAAGTTTTTTATCGTTTACCAAATTCCCAAAACGTAAGCCGACAAAAATCTTTCGGAGCATATAAGTCAATGCTTGGAAGTTATCTCAGTTATCAATCCAATATATTGGAGGTAGAGAATAGCAATAGAACAAGAACTGTTTTGAAAAAATTGTTTTTGAAATTTATCTATGATGTGTATCCGCTATATCCGGAATTGATTACCAATGCAAAGGATAATATCTCAAAACTCAATGTAAAAGATGAGGTGTTCATTGGAGGACCAAAATTTCAATCAATCAGTAAATTGATTGGCTTTTATAATGCCATTAAGCTTAAAAGATTTTTGAGTTAATCTATGTTCAAAGAGTTTTTTAGAAAGCCGTAAAAATTGTTTAGTGTAATAATTCCCTTATTTAATAAATCCAAATACATAAAAAGAGCTATTGATTCTGTATTGGAACAAAAGTTTCAGGAATTTGAAATTATAGTGATTAATGATGGGTCTACCGATGGGGGTGAAAATGAAGTTCTTAGATATTTTGCCAATAAGGTCAAATTATTAAGTCAGCCTAACAGGGGAGTTTCTTCGGCAAGGAACGAAGGAATAAAAAATGCAACTTTTGATTACCTGGCATTCTTGGATGCAGATGACTATTGGCATCCAGATTATCTATCGGCAGTAAGGCAAGTATTGATTGAAAATCCAACCGTTGGTATTATCGGGACAAAATATGATTCTATAAAACTTGAAGATGGGAAATCAATTAAATACCACCATCTCACAAACTATTTTAAGATAGCCCCAATCAATATTATGTTTTTTACCTCAGGTACTGTTCTGAAAAAAGAGTTTTTCGACAAAAACCCAGGGTTCGATGAAAGGTTAAAGTTGGGGGAAGATGTGGATGTTTGGTTGAGGTCCTCGCTTTATTATGGAGATGGAATATATATATCAAATAAATTAGTATTTTATGGTCAAGATGATTCCCAAAGAGCTACCCAAAAACAGTATTTAATTGAGGAAACTGTTTTCAGTAAACTCATAGAAGAGAATTATTTTGAAAATTCGGCTGAATCCTCAAAAGTTTCAAAAAAGGATTTCAACAAGTTTATATCAAAGTATTTATACTTTAACTTATTTAATTTTTATACACTAAAGGAGAACATCCAGAGAATAAACCGGATTTTAATTCAGATTCCCAACAATTTTTTTCTAATGAGCTTTCCCTATAAATTCCCTGATAGTGTATTGAAGAAAATCTTTGATTCTGATTGGATTAAATTTCACTTCCGAAATTACTTGAAGTTTTGTGTGAGATATATTTATAAAAATTGAAAATAGTTCGGATAGTTTCAGAGCTTGATTTTGGTGGGGTTGAAAAAGTTTTGGATAACACCATACCTGAGATTAACAAGATTGCGGATGTAACCATTATCGTACTTGGAAAAGGAGGACGTGTAGCTGAAAATTTATCAAAATCCGGAGTAAAGGTCATTGTTTTGGGCAAGTCTCCTAGAATTCCCAATTTTTCAATATTTTATGAATTGAGGAAATTGATAAACCAAATTAAACCTGATGTAATCCATTGCCAAGGAAGTGAAGCAAATTTTCATGGGATATTGATTGGAAACCTGATTAAAACACCAATGATCATAGGTGAAGAAATAGGCTTACCAAACCACCATAGTTATTGGAAGTGGATCTTTAAATATGTTTACTCCAAAGCCCATTTTGTCATTGCAATTTCAGAATCAGTCTCAAGCTATATCGTTCGATTAGGAGAAGTTCCTTCAGAAAAAATCAAGGTATTGTATAATCCTGTTGGAGGTCAAATTACAGGAAACTCAGAAGAAAATGTTTCCACACAAGGAATTGATTCAAACCAAAGCAGTCAATTCAAATTCATTTATACAGGAAGATTAGTTAAGATAAAAAATCTTGAGCGTCTTATCAGTGCTTTTTCTTTACTTTATAAATCAAATAGCTCCTTTGATTTTAAGTTATGGATTGTGGGTGAAGGTCCGGAGAAGGAAAGTCTTGTTGAATTATGCGAACATTTACAGATTAAAGACCAGGTCATTTTTTGGGGATATCAAGAAGATGTGTTTTCTTTTTTAAGGAAAGCGGATGTATTTGTTTTGCCTTCCTATACCGAAGGATCCTCAGTATCACTGATTGAAGCCATGAAAGTTGGATTACCATCAATTGTCACAAAAAATGGAGGAACCTCAGAAGTAATTGGAGGGAGTGGAAGTGGGGTTTTAATTGATCCGAATAATGAAGAGGAAATATTCCATGCAATGAATAGAATGGCAGATTTGTCAGCTTCCGAAAGACTCCAACTTGGTGAAAAAGCAAAAAATGAGATCAAAAGGTTTTCGGTTGAAGCTTATCTTGAGCAATTAATGAAGATTTACCAAAACGATCAAGATTAATGAAAATCCGGATTCTACACTGTATTGAAACGATTTCATCAGGAGGAGTTGAGAGGAGGAGAATGTTTTTGTCAGAGTACTTGGACAAGGATAAATATGAATTAAAAATAATCTGTACTTGGGCAGGAGGCCCTATTGCTGATAAATTAAGAGAGTTGGGTGTTGAATTGATTGTAGTTGGTTCATTTAAACATCCTTTTGAATGGCAAAAACATAGAGATGTTTTGAATGTCATTAAGAGGTTCAGGCCACATATTATTCATGGAGCTATTTTTGAAGGAATGACCATGGCTGCAATAGGTGGGTCAATTGGTCATGTTCCGATTATTATATTGGAGGAAACTTCTGAACCGACTACGAGATCCAAGAAAGCGATATATCTTCAAAGAATTTTTGTAATGTTATCAGATAAGATAATCGGTATTTCTCCAGCAGTCTGCGATTTTCTGATCAAGAAAGTGAAAATATCCGAAAAAAAGGTTTTGTTGATAAACAATGGAGTGCCAATACCACCAAGAGGTAATGAGAAGGATTCAAAAAGCTTGAAGGAAAAATATGGGATTTCAGAAGGTGATTTTATCATTGGTTCAGTAGGAAGAGTGTTTAATGATGTCAAAAGATTTTCAGATATTTTAGAGTCGGTTAAAATAATTAATTCTCCTAAAATTAAATTTTTGCTACTTGGAAAAGGGCCTGATTTGGAGATGTTGGAGGACATTGCCAAAAAGATGGGAATTGAAAAACAATTTATATCAGTAGGCTATCATCATGATCCAAATCCATTTTTTAACATCATGGATGTTTTTTGCTTGCCATCCGCGCATGAAGGATTTGGCTTAGCAGCTGTGGAGGCCATGCTACATGAATTGCCGGTTATTGCAACAAAGGTTGGCGGTCTTAAAAATATTGTGTTGGATGAAGTAACAGGTTTTCTAATTCCTCCTCAAAGGCCCAAATTATTGGCGGAAAAGATACTAGATTTGTTGCATGATCCTTTGAAGCGAAAAAAATTAGGTCAATCAGGATATTTAAGGGCAAAGGAGAATTACACTTCTGAAAGATATTGTAAGGAATTAGAAGATTTATATTTGTCAGAGCTTGGAAAAAAAGGTTAAAATTTCATAATGAAGAGAATTTGATTTCATTTATAAATAGTTTAAAGATTGCTTGATCTTATAGTAATAGTTATTTGTTTGATTTTCTTGGTCAATTCCAACAGTAGCATGGCCAAGAGGTTTAAGGTGCCTCATAAATATGAGTTGCACCTACATTATCTGCTTTTTTATCATCTTTTTTTTAGTTTATTCTTTACTTATTATATTTTAAATTTCGGTGGTGACTCTCAAGGTTATTGGCGATTTGGGATGGAACAAGTCAAAATTATCGACCCTGATTGGATGAAGTATTTTGGTGAGGGGACTACATTCATTTTATGGTTATGTTATTTTCCAAGTCAGGTTTTGGGTTTGAGTTATGTTACCGGCAATATTCTATTTGGTTTTTTAGGATTTATGGGGATCAGGTACATCTTTATTATGGTAGTAGAATTGTTCCCTACTAATCATTCAGTCTTGAACATTCCTTTATTTCCATTAATCTTTTATTTTCCAAACCTACATTTTTGGTCATCAGGAGTTGGGAAGGATTCAGTCGCGTTTTGGGGAATAGCACTGTTTTTATTTGGGATTCAGAATTACAGATCAAGATGGTGGATGGCTATTGTTGCTTTATTTTTTGTTTATTTCACTAGACCTCACATGGGACAGGCATTAATTGCAGGTGCTGGAATAGCCATTTTATTAGGAACTGAAATTAAAAAAGAATATAAATATATTTTGGGGGCCTTGGCATTGTATTTTGCATTTTCATTGATGGATAGTACTCTTGCAGCTTTGAAATTGACTGATTTTTCTTTAGAATCAATGGAGGCATTTTCTGAAAGCAAAGTTTCAAATCTTAATAATGCGAGGGTGGGTTCAGGTGTGGATATTTCATCCTATTCATGGCCAATGAAATTATTTACCTATATGTTCAGACCTTTGTTTTTTGATGCCCATAATATTATGGCCTTTATGAGTTCTTTTGAAAATGCACTCTATCTTTGGTTGAGTTTTTTTATTTATCGGAATTGGACACCTGAAGCGATCAGAGATATGCCTGTTTTTATAAAAGCCGGGATGATTACTTTTGTTCCTGTAACCTTAGCTTTTATGAATGCACTGAGTAACCTTGGTATAGTCATGCGTATGAAAAACATGACCATGATCTATTTCTTATTGTTCTGTTTCTTTTTGATTTCCTATAATAAACATCTACGTCATTTGAGGGCGCAAGAAAAAATCAGGTATTATCAGCGGAGGGAGGAGATTATTGAGGCGAAGAAGAGGGCGGCGGCGGCCCCCTAAATCAAAATGAAAAAAATCCTTTTTCTTCCCAAGTATCCGCGCATGGGTGCAAGTAGTAGGTTGAGGACCTATCAGTTTTTACCCTTGTGGGAAGAAGCGGGGTATGGGGTGCGGGTAGCTTCTTTTTTTAATGAGGAGTATTTGAAGGATGTATATAGGCGGCGTAGGCCCGGAATATGGAATGTATTGGGCTGTTATCTGAACAGGTTTTGGGTGTTGATGGGGGCTTGGCGGTATGATTTGGTATGGGTGGAAAAGGAGTTGTTTCCTTACTTGCCGGCCTGGGCGGAATGGATATTGGCGCATTTGGGACCGGGGTATGTGGTGGATTATGATGATGCGGTATTTCACCGCTATGATACACAGGGGAATTTTTTGGTCAGGAATTTATTGGGGAGAAAGATAGACAGGGTAATGGCAAGAGCGAGGATGGTATTTGCGGGGAATGAATATTTGGCAAAAAGGGCCGAGGAATCCGGGGCAAGGTCGGTTATTTTGTTGCCCACAGTGATAGACCCCACCCGATATAGAAAAAAGGAGGCGAAAGAATCCGGTAAGGTTTGGATAGGTTGGATAGGTTCTCCCTCGACCTTGAAATATGTGAAAGCCATCAAGCAGGAATTGGAAGAAGTTTGCCGGGAAGCCAATGCCGGATTGTTATTGGTCAATGGGCATGATGGTTTTTCCTTTCAGGGGGATTTGAAGATGATACCCTGGTCAGAGACTGGGGAGGTGGCGGCCATTTTGCAGATGGATATCGGCATTATGCCTTTGCCCGACGATGAATGGGAGCGGGGCAAATGTGCCTATAAATTGATTCAATATATGGCCTGTGGACTGCCTGTGGTGGCATCGCCTGTAGGGATGAATGTGGAGGTAGTGAGGAATGGGGAAAATGGTTTTTTGGCTGCTGGTTCAGCCGAATGGAAGGAGGCCTTATTGACCCTGGTACGTGATGCAGGCATGCGGAAGCGTTTGGGAGAAAAGGGGTTTGAGTTGGTTCAGGAGCGGTTTACGTTGAGGGGGAATTTTGAGGTGATGAGGGGGAGGAAAGGATGAAGGATAAGGGATGAAGGATGAAGGGAAAGGTAGATTTTAGATTGATGATTTTAGATTTGGGGATGTAGAAGGATTGAACTTTCATGATATAGGTTGACAGGTTCCCTACCTAAACCCCAAACCTTGTTGATAACTTTTCTGGTGAAAACCAAAAGTAGGAATTATATTTAATTTATCAGGATAAGCGGAGAAGGGCTCTGCTGGGGAGCAACCTTTCAAGGAATGATCCTGATCGACTGAAAAGGCCAGAGGCCATGGGCAGCCTAAACTTTTTTGGGCTGCTCTTTTTTCAAGGCTCTTTTTGGTCGCTTCATGCCTCCTAAAACCCATTTTTATTTTGACCGAAATCATATAGGGTGTGACCGGGTTTTTCAGACAAGCCCGAAATCTTTTTCTCGAACTCCACAGGACTGAGCCACCCCAGGCCTTCCTGTTTTCTCTCATAGTTGTAAACATGTATGATCCTTTCGAATTCTCTTTTCAGACCTGCTTTTTCCCATGCCTTTATGGTAGGCACCAGATGGTGTTTGATCAGTCCGTTCCTCTGCTCGGCATATCCGTTCATCAGACAGTTTTTTGCACAGCTTACGCGGACTCCCAGTTTATTTAGGCCTCCGAGGTAGAGGGCCGAGAAATATTGGGTCCCGCCATCTGTGTGGTGGATGCAGTCCATCAGGTTCTCCTTCCCTCTGAGTCCGACCCATTGGTCCTGTGCGGATTTCGCATCCTCTGCCCTCATACTTTCCCCAAAACCGGAACCGACTATCCTTGCGCTGTAAATATCGGTCAGGCAGAAAAGAAAATAGCGCCTCCCACAGATATTGATATAAGTCAGATCACCTACCACGGCCATATTTATATCGTTGATAGTCAGTCCATTGAGCAGATTGGGATAGTTCCAGCTCTGCATTGAAGACTTTGTGGTGACAATCCTCGTGTTCAGCGCCGGAAGCACCAGTCCATTTGACGACATGAGACGCTCGAATTTGTTTGTCCCGATGCCATACCCGGATTTGATCCCAAGGTTGTGGAAAACAGATCTCGAACCCGCCCTTCTATCTTTCTCCAGTCTGTAAGACTTTACCAGTACGGCAAACTCCCCAACCATCCGGCACTCCTCCTTGTACCGCTGGGCGGCCTTCGAAAAACCCTGCCGGCTTATGCCGACATAGCTGTAGAATCTTTCCATTGGAATCCCATGCACTGACAGACTTCCCCTGAGCGACATCAGCAACGGGACCATTACTTTTTTTTGAAATTTTCTCCAAGTTTTTCCTCGGCCAGAATGATCAGTTCCTTCTGGTAGACAAGTTCAACTTGCTGTCTGCCGATAAGCTCAAGCAACCTGCGGTTTTCCTTCTCAAGTTCACGCAGTCTGTCAATGTCCCTGCCAGTAGTCACAATTATCTTCTCTGGAAGCTTCTTCTTACCGAAACGGACCAACCATCTTTTCACACTCTCCACCTTGACCTCATGCAGCCTACTTACCTCAATTATTGAGACCCGGCCACTCTCGATCAGACAGACTTGTTCTTTACGGAATTCTTCGCTGAAACGCCTTCTCCGCCTCTCATCTATTGTCATGATAATTTCAATTTAAGAAATTTATCCACAATTTTGGTGTCAACCTATATCATGAGAGAACAGATGAGGAAAGGATGACGGATGAAGGTTGGGAAAGGTAGACCTGCCTGCAGGTTTTAGATTGATGATTTTAGATTTGGATTTTGGGTATCAAAAAGGGTAGGAATAGAGTTTGCGTTCCACATTTCGGTAAACAGGTTCGGTTTTCCAAAATAGAATCTGTGACCGAAATTGCTTAAATCGTTGCCTTCATACCCCGGGCTGCGGTGCAGGGAGGTTGGTGGAAGACGAAAGACATTTCGAAGCACCTTACCCGGGGCTAATCAAAGTTCAGCCCGCTTTGGGGCTGTGGCAAAAAAACCTCAGTATTAAATCCAATCTTATGTCTGTAGGATAGTGGGGAGGAAGACAATGAGCCGGGCCGGCACTGGCCTTGCGCGCTGATAGGATCTCATTGTCTTGTCCCGATAGCTATCGGGATTGTTACTTTTTTGGTCAAGCAAAAAAGTAAGAGAATTAATGTGAAAAAGATGAATTGGACTTTACTCACTTAATTTAACATCAATAATCAATTAACCGATTTAGGTTTACGTTCCACATTTCGGTAAACAGGGTCGGTGTTCCAAAATAGAGTTTGTGACCGAAATTTATTAAATCGTTGCCTTCAAGACCCCGGGCTGCGGTGCAGGGAAGTTGGTGGAAACCTAAGGATTGGTGAAGCACCTTACCCGGGGCTAATCACAGTTCAGCCCACTTTGGGGCTGTTGGAATAAAAATCTCATTTCTACACTTTCACAAATTCGTAGGGGTAGCAGGGAGGAAGACAATGAGCCGGGCCGGCATTGGCCTTGTGCGCTGATAGGATCTCATTGTCTTGTCCCGATAGCTCGGGATTGTTACTTTTTTGGTCAAGCAAAAAAGTAAGAGAATTAATGTGAAAAAGATGAATTGGACTTTACTCACATAATTTAACATCAATAATCAATTAACCGATTTAGGTTTACGTTCCACATTTCGGTAAAAAGGGTCGGTGTTCCTAAATAGAATTTGTGACCGAAATTACTTCATCGTCGCCTTCATACCCCGGGCTGCGGTGCAGGGAGGTTTGGGGAAACCTAAGGATTGATGAAGCACCTTACCCGGGGCTATCATAAATCGCCCTTTCAGGGCTGCTTGCGTTGTCCGAAGACTCTGGCTTCGTGACATCTGAGTACGGAGTTTCCAAACTCCGGTGTCTACCCCAATAATACCGAAATTATGCATCTCGGGACAGGTGCTACAGGTCTGCAAATTCCTCCCGTATAGGGTTTGCATTCCACATTTCGGTAAAAAGGGTCATCGTTCCAAAATAGAATCTGTGACCGAAATTGACTCGATCTTCGCCTTCTGACCCCGGGTTGCAGTGCAGGGAGGTTGGTGTAAACCTAAGGATTGATGAAGCACCTTGCCCGGGGCTAATCAAAGTTCAGCCCGCTTTGGGGCTGTGGCAGAAAAACCTCAGTATTAAATCCAACCTTATTTCAGCAGGGTTGCGGGCAGGAAGACAATGAGCCGGGCCGGCATTGGCCTTGTGCGCTGATAGGATCTCATTGTCTTGACCCGATAGCTATCGGGATTGTTACTTTTTTGGTCAAGCAAAAAAGTAAGAGAGAAGAAGTCAAAAAAATGAAGTAAACGTCACTCACTTAAAAGGACATCAAAAAAACAAACCTCTAAATAGACCTGCGTTCCACATTTCGGTAAAGGAGAGCTGTGTTCCAAATTTTTTAGATACAAGACATTAGACATGAGATGAGAGACAGGTTTTTGAATTCCGAAAAGGGGACTTAACTCACTTAAAAGGACATCAATAAATCTTTTTAGAAAACTAAAGGCATTTAGATTTCTCTCTACGTTCGAAATGACAAAAACAAGAAAACTGGATAAATTGAGAATATACCTTCACTAAGGTTTAGCAGGCAAGCCCCAAAAAAATAAAACATCATCAAACCGCAAAAAAACCTTCTCTTCATCACCTGGGACTCAGATAGCAGCAACTACCTGGAATCCTTGTTCTTCCCGATACTGAAAGGAATTCAGGAAGAAGGTGGCATAGCATGCCATGTAATGCAGTTTTCCTGGGCAGGTGCTGCGGAGGTGAAGCGGATAGGGAAATTAGCTGAGGAAATGGGATTGCATTATAGCCATCAACCTATTCACAGGCGACCCTTGGCGGTATTGGGGGCATTGTTGTCGGTATATCGTGGTGTGTTCCATATCCGAAATTATGTCAAGGAGCACCAAATCAATCTTCTGATGCCCCGGAGCACCATGCCGGCGATGATGGTGAACAGGCTGAAGGACTGGTTAAAAGGCAAATAGATCAAGGTGATTTTTGATGCAGATGGGTTGCCTTTGGAAGAAAGGGTGGACTTTTCAGGGCTGAAAGCCAGTTCCAGCCAATACACCTTTCTGAAGCGGGAGGAACGCAAGATCATCAATATGGCAGACCATGTGATAACCCGATCCAAAAAGTCCGTGGATATTCATTTGGGGGCTATTGGAGTAAAATTTGCCCCTAAATTCCATGTAGTCAGCAACGGGCGGGATGAGTCCATGTTTTATTTTGATGCCAAAAACAGGGATCAGGTCAGGGCTGAATTGGGATTGGGGAAAAATGACATCCTGTGGGTTTATACCGGTACTTTGGGAAAACCATACTTGGTAGAGGAAATGCTGGCGCTATTTGAAACTTTTCTATCCAGGGGGAACCAAGGTAAATTTTTGATTCTTACCCGAAATCCTGACTATCTGAAAGATAGGGTTTCACCTGAATCCGAATCTCACCTGATTGTCAGGGCAGGAGCATTTGCTGATGTTCCAAGGTTCTTGATGGCCGCGGATTTGGGAATGAGTTTGCGGAGTCCGGCACCGAGTTTGGCCGGATTGGCGCCCATTAAATTGGGGGAATATTTACTTTGTGGGTTGCCAGTTTTGGTTTCCCGGGAGGTGGGAGATACAGAGGAGTTGCTGGAAGACAAGAACTTTTGCTGCTTCTATGAAAAGGGAAAGGAGGCGGAATTTTTGGCATGGTTTGAAAATTTAGGACCGATCCATCCTGAAACGATTCATAAATTTGGCCTGGCCCACTTTGGGCTTAAATCAAGCATTGCCCAATATTTAAAGGTTTTGGATTTTGGGGGAGAGGGGTGAGGGAAAGGAAAGGCTTTTGACACGATTGAATCAAAGAAAGCATTCAAGAGAAGAATTATACTTGTCCTTGTCACCTCGAGTGGAGAAAATTGGCATTTACAGAAAGGGTAATGACATCGGGTTCTGCGTCATTCTGAACGAGCTTTCTGAAATACTTATAGCAATCTGAAAATATTACAGCGAAGTGAAGAATCCCCTATACCTCAGGAGACTCTTCTCTACGTTCAGAGTGACGCTCCGGAATTCTGTCATTGGTAGTATTGAAAATTGGCATTTACAGAATAGAAAATGACATCAAACTGCCCGTCATCCAGAGGTACGAGGGATCTCCAGAGGTTCTATTTATGTTAATTCTATCATTAACTGAACCTCATGAGATGCTTCCTTACGTCAGCATGACGACTGCTCCGAAAATCTGTCATTGGTACGATAGGAGAGGTCTAATAACCTGAGGCTTTACAGATTTCTCTCTACGTTCGACATGACAAGGAGAGGTCTTTGGCACTTTTGAACCAAGAAAAGCATTCAAGAGTACTATCCAACTTTGCCTTGTCACCTCGATCCCGACAACAGTACGGGAGAGAGGTCTATACCCTGAGGGTTTACAGATGTCTCTCCCGATAGCAATCGGGATCGACATGACAAGGCGAAGTATTTATCATAATTCAACCAAAACTGATACCCCACCTAATTTCCTAAATTTCCAACTGCACACTGCGACTGCCTACTGCCTACTGCGACTGACACACTGCCCACTGAGACTGCCCACTACCATCACTACCTACCTAATCATAACCCTCCTCTTCACCTTTTTCCTTTGGGACAACCAGCGGATAGGGAAGAAGAGAGGTTTGTCCAAGAAGGATGGACTTTGGTTACAAGCGCTTTGGGTTTATCATTTCGGTTTTGCTTTTGTGTTCTATTATTATATCCTAGAAAACGGTGGGGATGCGTTGCGGTATTGGGCATTGGAGGCTGAGGGGGTGGAAAATCCGGATCATTGGATGGGGTATTGGGGTCAGCGGACACATTTTGTGCAATGGCTGAATTATGTACCCGCCAAAGTCTTGGGATTGGATTTTTTAGCCGGGGATGTATTGTATGCGGCTTTTTCTTTTTTGGGTATCAGGGAAGTATATTTCTGGATGCTTCGAATCAAGCCAATCAAACCTTGGATGGAATGGGGTTTGATCGGAATTTTCTTTTTGCCCAACCTTCATTTTTGGTCCGCGGGAGTTGGGAAAGAGGCCTTGTTGTTGGTGGGATTGGTTTGGGCATTGAAGGGTTTTGTTTCCCTTGAGGATCATTGGAAAGTAGTGGGGATTGGGGTTTTGTTGTCCTTTTGGGTCCGGCCTTTGCAGGGAGTGGTTTTGGGGGGAATGTTGGGGATTTATTTCTTTTGGCAAAAAGAGATTCCCCTAAGGTTGAAATTAGGTGTGGGATTAGGGATGGCGGTGGTGATGGCAGTGGGTATTTGGCGGATTTTGCAATATATGCACCTGGAAGAATTGTCGATTAAAGGCTTGATGGCCTTTAGCAGTGGGCAGATGGATTTTTTGAGGGATTTTGGTGCAGGTTCTGAAATTCCTATGGAGACATATAATGTTTTTGAAAAAGGTTTTGCCTTGTTTTTTCGGCCATTTTTGGGGGAGGTAGCAGGTGTTTGGCAAATGGGGGCGGCATTGGAAAACAGTATAGCGCTTTCGCTGGCTTTGGGTTTGTTGGCTGTTTTGCCTTTTTATTTTGGAAGGAATATTAAATTCCCCATTCCTCCTTTTCTTTGGGCGGGGTTGATTTTTGGGTTGTTGATGGCGATAGCCTTTGCCTTCACCCTCAATAATCTGGGGATCATTATGCGGATGAAGAGTATGTATATGTTGTTTTTTTATTTGTTTTGCTTTGGTGGGGTTTGGGGAAGGATGAATTTTAAGAGAGCCAAGAATCAAGAACCAAGAACCAAGAATTTTTAAAAATAGGAATGGTGGAAGATGGAAGTTTAGGTGAGTACCCGAATAGGATTCCCGTTCCACATTTCGGTAAATAAGATCAGTGTTCCAAAATAGAATCTGTGACCGAAATTATTCCGACGTCACCTTCATGACCCCGGGTTGCGGTGCATGGGGTTTGGTAGAAACCGAAAGATATTTCGCGGTACATTACCTGGGGCAATTATATCTAACGCCCCTACAGGGCTACCGGGGAAAAATCTTTCGCTAATTTGACCCCGGGCGGTGGTGCACGGGGATTGGAGAAACCGGAAGATATTTCGAAGCACCTTGCCCGGGGCTACCGATATTTAGCCCACTACGGGGCTGCTAAAAAAAACTTAATTTAAACTCCAATCTTATATTTGTAGGATAGTGGGGAGGAAGACAATGAGCCGGGCCGGCTTGGCCATGTGCGCTGATAGGATCTCATTGTCTTGACTTTTTTGTTACTTTTTTGGTCAAGCAAAAAAGTAAGAGAAGAAATGAAAGAAGAATAAATTGGACGTTACTCACTTAATGGAGCATCATAAAACACCCTATTAATTTGACTTGCGTTCCACATTTCGGTAAAGAGACGTTTTGTTCCAAAAATAGAATCTGTGACCGGAATTGCTTGAATCGTTGCTTTCATGACCCCGGGCTACCGTCCCCTTCAATCTGCGGGCTAAGGAGGAGGAAGGCAGGCCTGCCTGCAAAAGGCAGAAAAAAACAAAATACAACGACTAAAACCACTATACTTGTTGGCAAAGCGAAAATTTACAAATTTAAGTTAACTTAGGAGCTTGAATTTCGTAATAAGGGGTTTTTTAGATATTTAAATTTGAAAAAGGCAATTTTTACCATATCGCTGGATTTTGAACTTCACTGGGGGAGATTTGACAAATATCCTTTGGAGGAAAGTCTGAATTATTATAAGGAGACCAGAAAAGTGATCCCTTATATCCTTGAGCTTTTTGAAAAATATGGCATTGAGGCAACTTGGGCTACTGTCGGTAGCCTGATGGCAGAAAATATGGAGGAGTGGCAGCACTATTGCCCAAAGGAACAGCCAACTTATGGCAATAAAAAATATTCTCCTTATGAATGGATACAGCGGGAGAAATTTGTCCCTGCTGAAGCTTTGTTTGCGCCGGAACTGGTCAGAGAAGTAATAGCCTGTCCCGGTCAGGAAATCGGAAGCCATACATTCGCCCATTATTATACCTGTGAAAAAGGTCAGCTTAGCGAACAGTTCAGGGCAGATCTTCGGGCCTCTCAAAAACTGGCAAAGGAGAAATTCCAATTGGATCTTCAATCGTTGGTATTTCCCAGAAATCAATATAATGATGAGGTCATTCAGGTCGCCTATCAGGAAGGTTTTGATTTTATCAGGTCCAACCCATCAGACTGGTTTTGGAAACGAACCGAAAACAGCGGTTTACTCAAACGATTTTTTAGAACTGGAGATACCATAATCGGGTTAGGAAAAATGAGTCATTATCCCATGCCTGAAATGGAAGAAGGGAAACCCATGTTATTACCTTCTTCGCGGTTGCTGAGGCCTTATCGGGGAGATGGGCTTTTTCATCAGCGAAGACTGAAACGAATCAAAGATGAAATGGCATCAGCCGCACAGGCAGGTCATGTTTACCACCTTTGGTGGCACCCACATAATTTTGGTTTATATCCTCAGGAAAATCTGCACTACACGGAAGGTCTGTTCCAATTTTTTAACTCACTTCAGGATTCATATGGAATGCGCTCTTTGAATATGAAAAATGCTACAATAAAAGTTGTGTGAAATGATTTTTTTTGGTGATGTAAAAAATAGAGTTTTTAAAATATTCTTCAAATAGTTATGTTTTAACATTAAAAATACAAATTCAAGGTCAAAAAAAAGTATTAAAGACTAAAAAATACCCTGTTTAGGGTATTTTTTTTTGTTTTCTATTTCTCTACATTTGAATCGGGTGATTAAGCGACTTTTCGTCTAAATTTTTTATGAAGATGTCAACAGTATAGGTAGGGATTGTAAAATTTATATTTTTTAGCCCTACTTTTTTTTTATTCCATTTGCGAGTATTTATTGGAATCAATTACCATATTTACTTTAATTATTTATATTTGAGGACTTAAAAGCACCCGCTTTCCATTTATGAGGCATTCATTAGTTGCGATAATCCTGTTATTTTTTTCCGTTTCGTGTATCAGTAATAAAAGGATTACTTATTTACAGAATTTACCCGAAAACGATCCCATTGAATTGGACGAGTTTATTCCCTTTGCAGAGGTGGATTACCGCTATGTCCTGCAGCCATTTGATATTGTAGATGTGGACTTTGCTTCTTCCAATGAGGAGTTGACCAAAGCATTTGAATTTCAGGGCTCGAGGTCTATGCGTGGCGGCGGTGGGATGATTGGTGGTGGTGGAGATATATTCTATTTTACAGGTTATTCCATTGATCAGGATGGCTATATTCTTTTACCTAAATTGGGAAAAGTCCAAATAGCCGGATTGACCGAAGAGGAGGCTAGGGTAAAAGTGCAGGAGGCAATCAGTTCCTATTTCAAAGAGGAGGTTTTTGTCAAATTGAGGATTGGGGGGATACGGTTTACGGCTTTGGGAGAGTTTTCCAATTCAGGGACCTTATTGATCATGAAAAACCGGGCCACTATATTTGATGCCTTGGCACTTGCAGGGGAGTCAAGCATTCTGGCCAAAAAAGACAAACTCTTTATCGTCAGGCAATATGACGGGGGCTCCAAAATCCATCAGATCAATTTAAATGACCGGGCTTTGTTGGCATCGGAATTCTATTTTATTCAACCCAATGATATTTTATATTTGGAACCGATGAGGATCAGACAATTTGGAAATGCGGAAAATTTTTCTGCCTCATTGGGTCTGATCATTTCGGTCACCACCTCTTTATTGTTGATTTTTGCTTTGATCTCAGGTAATTTATGATTGACGGTAAAATAGACATATCGAAATTTGAGCAGGATGTCAAGCCCATTGATATCAAGTACTACCTGATCAAATATTCCAGGTATTGGCCTTTATACGCAACCTCAATATTTATTGCCATTGTGTTGGTTTTTTTGTTTCATCGCTATACTGTGGAAGAGTATGAGGTAAGGGGTTCTGTATTGATCCGGCAAAAAAATTCTCCCGAGGTAAGGATCTTGGACAGGTCCAATATTTTCAGCGGAAGCAACAACCTGGAAAATGATATCCTGCTGTTTACTTCCAAAAACCTTGCGGAGGAGGCACTGCGTAAGCTGCATTTTGATGTCAGCTATTATGCCTCTACCAATATCAAAGAAATCGAGCTCTACGACAAATCTCCGATAAAGGTAGAAGTGGATTGGGATTTTCCGCAGATGGAGTCCGGGACCATACATATTACCATGCTATCCGAAGATGAGTTTACCCTGACAAGAGAAGACAAGGGCTTTTTTGATTTTCTCAATGCCAAGGCAAACGGGCCGCTTGATGAAGAAATTCTAAACAAAAAATACCGGTTCGGAGAAGAAATCAGCTCCAGCAAATCCAAGTTTACTGTTCAGAAAGTCAAATATGTAAAAGAGGGAGATAAATTATATTTTATCATCCACAATCCTGCAGATGTTTTGGAAAGGTATTCCAAGGCAGTTTCCGTCCGACCGATCAACAGTTATGGAACTGTGCTTCAGGTATCGATGGTCTCCCGGGTGGTGGAAAAGGGCAGGGATTATGTCAATGCGCTGATGGACTCGTATATTGACTATGATTTAAAGGAAAAAAACAGGATTACAGAAAACACCCTTCGTTTCATAGACGAACAGATGCATATTTTGGAAGATACCCTGAAGATGGTGGAAAAGACCATGTTGGATTTCAAGGTGGACAATAAATTGATGGATATCAATTCGGAATTCGGCGGGGTTTTGGGGAATATTCAGAGTTTGGAGACCATGATCCAGAATATTGAATTTGAACTCAGTTATTACGAATCCATGCAAACCTATTTGAGGGAAAAGGGGAATGATTATTCAGATATTGTGGCCCCCTCCATTGTTGGGTTGAATGATGGTTTTTTGAACGGATTGATTGCGAATCTTGTCACGGTATCCTTGGAAAGGAGAAAATTACTTTCTGTGGTCAACGATAACCATCCCAATGTTTCCCAACTAGATGAGCAGATTTCAAAATTGAGGGAGAATATTTTTGAAAACATCAATAACCTGGTAGCCAATACCGAAAGGAGAAAAGAAGAGGCCCAAAGAAAACTCCAACAGTTGGATGATGAATTTTCAAAATTGCCACAGACAGAATCAACCTATACCAATATTTTCAGGCAGTTTAGGTTAAGAGACAATCTATACAATTATTTATTGGAAAAAAGGGCCGAAGCAGGAATTGCCAAGGCCTCCAATGTTTCGGATAATGCGGTCTTGGACTATGCCCGCAGGGGGAGTCTGATTTTTCCAAAGAAAGCCCAAAATTATGGGATGGCTTTTGGTTTGGGATTCTTTATTCCCTTGGCATTTTTATTGGGTTACCATTATCTGAACAATAAGATTATGGATGAGATTCAGCTGAAGAATTCCATCAGGATTCCGATGTTGGGCACTATTGGGCTGAGCAATAAGGAAACCAATATGTTGGTGGCTGAACATCCCAAGACAATGGTATCGGAGTCTTTCAGGTCGCTTCGTTCGGCGCTGTTTTATATTGCAAGTGATAAGAAATGTAAAAAGATCCTGGTAACTTCTTCTGTATCGGGTGAAGGAAAAACCTTTGTCAGCTTGAATTTGGCTTCGGCCATGGCTTTGAGTGGCAAGAAGACCTGCTTGGTAGGTCTTGATTTAAGAAAACCGAAGATGTCGGAATATGTAGGGGTGGATCATAAAGTCGGTCTTTCTACCTATTTGGTCGACAGGGCTGAAAAGGAGGATATTGTGATGGAGACCAAATACGAGAACCTCTATCTTGTTCCCTCCGGGCCTGTTCCCCCCAATCCTGCCGAATTGTTGTTGAAGGATAAGATGGCTACCTTTTTGGAATATTTGGAAAAGGATTTTGATATAGTGGTGATGGATACCCCGCCAATAGGCTTGGTGTCGGAGACGATGGATTTGTTAAGGTTTTCTGATGTCAATCTGTACATAGTCCGACAGGATTATACCCATAAAAAATACCTGCTGATGATCAACGACCTCTATGCCAATGATCAGATCAATAATTTTTATGCTGTATTCAATGGTATCCGTGCGGGTGGAGATGTGTATGATTTTGGTGGTTATAATTACGGCTATGGCTACAATTATTCCTACATGCGCAAAAACAAATATACAGGCAACTACTACGAAGATGATGACCGTAAAAAACCTTCGATGTGGTTGGATAAGTTTTTGGGGAAATTTAGGGTGTAGTTGGGGAGTGTTGTTGGATGACCGATGACGGATGACCGATGTGGGATTGTAGGAACTTCAGGTTAGTTGTTATTTGGTGGGGGATTTTTGGGAGGGGAAAGGTTTAGGGGAGATTTTTAGATTTTTGGGATCCAGGAATTCCTTTTCCGAACATTTACAAAACATTTAATATTCGGTTTAAAGCCTGCTTTTGAAAGGCCAAAGGTTGTGCTCTCCGGACCCTCTTTATTATTGCCTCTACAACAAAAAAAGCCCTTGACAAATATCATTGTCAAGGGCTTTTGTTCATTCATTATCAAGAAGAATTCTGTGGGATCAGGAATTCTTCTTACCTTCTTTCTTAGCTTTTTTATCAGCTCTCTTTTCTTTCAGGTTTTTTTCAGGCTTTTTCTTTTCAGCCTTTTTTACAGTTTTCTCTTTTGACATGATTTCCAAAATTTTATAAAAGGTAGGATTTATTAATCAATTCCGCAATGGTTAGGTCAAGGATTATTTTTATTAAAATTCAGGTTTTCGATTCCGGAAAATTCTATTTATCTGTCCTCGGGATTGCTGTTCGATATTTGTAATGTCGAACGACAGATGATCAGGATTTGTAATCCTGGTCTCGTTTAGGGAGGATTCTACTGGAATTACAAATTCCATTTATCTGTCCTCGGGATTTCAAATCCCGAGGAGCGCTGTTCGATATTTGTAATGTCGAACGACAGATGATCAGGATTTGTAATCCTGGTCCCGTTTAGGGATGGTTTTACTGGAATTACAAATTCCATTTATCTGTCCTCGGGATTGCAAATCCCGAGGAGCGATATTTAAAAATCCTTTTTCCTAAATACCCGCATCGCCACACCCAATGGCCATAGCATCCATAGCAGCATCATCGCTGAAGAGAGCAATATTCCCTTGGCAGATCCGAAGAAATTCTGGAAAAAGGCTCCCGTATATCCCATCAAAGCAGAGATATCCAACTGCATCAGCATGATGATTCGCCCAAGGTCCACAGGATTGAAGAAGACCAGCCCTAAGGTTGTTCTTTCCAGCGGGTAATCCGCCAGACTGTAAATCAGGTATAAGACAAATCCATCATAGATCAGAGAGAAATAAATCCAGAAGGATAAGCTGATACCAATGGCCTTGGCTTTGTCCCGGGTAAGTACGGAGGCCAAAAAGGCCAACCCGGCAAAGACTACGCTAAGCGCTATTCCTATTCCCAACAAGGTGAGTACAGTGCTGTCCGCTCCCCAAAGGATCATAGGGATGCCAAATCCGATGACTATGGCTGCACTCAGCATGATGATCACAGCCAAAACCTGACTCAGAAAAACATCCCGCCTCTTTACCGGCTGTGCCAGCATCAGTTCGGTAAATTCCAGGTTATTGAAAAAATGAGTGGTAGCAAATACGGCCGCGATCAAGGGTACAATCATCAACATGATATTGAGCAAACTTAAAGAGACCTTGCTCATGTCCTCAGATACCTGATAGATGGAAACAGCTACCAAGACCATAAAGATGGTATAGAGTATTGCAAACCTACTTTTCACGATATCATAAAGCGAGTATTTCAGTAACTTAAACATGGCTGAGATCAGTTATTTTCTTCTTTTTTTTTAAACTCCATTCCATCAATCTGGCAATGGCTGTTGAGAATTTTTCCTCTCCGGTGATGTCCTTAAGCCCGCTGATGGTATCATTGAAAAATACCTCTCCTTCATGGATATAGATGGCATGGTCTGTCAGTTCATCGAGTTCGCTGAGAATGTGGGAGGTGATCAAGATGAGTTTGCCTGCATCTCTTTCTTTTTTGATTTTGTTTTTCAGTGTTTCCACTGCCATTGGGTCCAGACCTGCTGTGGGTTCATCCAAAATCAGGATAGCAGCTCTGAACATAAATGCCAATGCAGCGCTTACCTTTTGGCGGGTTCCACCACTTAGGGTGTGCATGGGTTTGTCCATGATTTTGTCTAGGCCAAAAGCTTCGATCAGTTCAAGGTCATAATCCTTTATTCCCGGCCTCATGTCCTGCATCATGTTGAAGAGTTGCCCAATGCGGATATTGTCAGGATAGCGGCCTATCTGTGGCATATAGCCTATATTGGATCTATAGGCAAAATTCCCTTCAATGGATTCGCCCTGAACGAAGACTTCCCCGGAATTGGGAATGACCATACCCAGGATGATTTTGATCAAAGTGGTTTTTCCGGAACCGTTTGGCCCCATCAGGGCATAGCTTTTGCCGGAATCAAACTCCAGGTTGAAATCTTTCAAAACTTCAAGTTTGCCGAATTTTTTATGGATGTGTCGTACCGAAATCATAGGGTTTCATTTTAGGAGATTTGTCTATCATATTTTCAGGAGTAATGGAGGGAATGACTTTTTCCATTCTGTCCAGCAGGCTTACCATAAAACTTCTCCAGAGAATTACGGCTGAGGGGATTTTTTCAACAATTACACTAAACAGATTGATGGGCCGATAGGGGATATCCCCGATTTTATCCTTGTCCAAATCATAGCCCTCGTATTTATCCCAGTAATTTTCCTCAAGCTTGTTCAATACCAAATTTCCATTGGTGCTGATATCAAAGGTGTTGGCAAAGAAATTATTGGCAATAAATGTATTGTCATCATTACTTGCCATCAGTTTCAAAGCCCAGCCATTGTTGTTGAAAGAGTTGTTTTTGAAAAGGGTTCTACTGCTGCCTTCCATATAAATTCCAATGGTGTTTTTACGGAAGATATTACCGACAACTTCACTGTCGCTGATATCTTTGAGCAAAATGCCATAAGAACTTGGCCCTTCATTCTCCTCAAAAATGTTTTCTTTCATCAGAACATTTTTAGTGTACATGACAGCAACTCCGGCACCGTTTTTTTTGAAAGTATTTTTGATGTAGCTGTTTTCATGAGAAAACATAAAATGGAGCCCATACCTGTTGTTTTCTTCGATCAGATTACCTTGACTGACGGTATTGGTCACAAACTCCAGGTAAATACCGTCCCGGTGACCTTTCACATAATTGTTTTCAATGAGCGAGTTTTTGCATTTCCAGAGGTGGATGCCATTTCCTGTATGGTATTCTTTCTCGGCGGTTGAGATCAGATGATTGTTGGTAATGGTCATGTTAGAAGAATTGGAAAAATGAAGACCAAAAAAAGTGTTTTCCAATTTTACATTATCCACACTACAGTTTTTAGAATCAAAAAATTTGATCCCGGCAGAATCATTCATACTTGATTTTCCGGTGTTGATGATTTTGATACCGATAAAGTGAATTTTTTCCCCGGCAACCAAAAAAATATTGCCCTTGTCCTGACCGTCGATAATGGGGTAGGATTCACCCAAAATGGTCAATGGTTTTCGGATGATTATTTCGTTTTCCTGATAGATCCCGGCTGTCAAAAGCAAGGTATCTCCCGCAGAAGCCTTATCAACTGCTTCCCGAATGGACTGTCCTGCCTTAAGCCGAATAGTCTCCGATACAGATGGGAAAACCATCAGGATTGTTAGTATCAATGTGGTTATTATTTTCATTTTACTGTGGTTTTTTTTTGAGAACCAAGAATCAAGAACCAAGAATCAAGAAGCAAGAGCCAAGATCCGAGAAGCGAGAAGCGAGAAGCGAGATGCAAGAGCCAAGAGCCAAGAGACCAGAATCAAAGCTTACCCCGAGTATCGTGGAGTCAAGAAGCGAGATCCGAGATGCGAGAAGCAAGAGCCAAGAGCCAAGAGCCAAGAATCAAGAATCAAGAACCATAGGCCTGCCCCGAGTATCGGGGAATCAAGAGAATAGTGTGTTATGGTAAACCTCAAACGACGTTACTTTTTTCTTTGTACTTTGTACATTGTTCTTGGTACTTTGTACATAGTACATCGTACCTACTTCTTCAATCTAAAATCTACCTTCTACAATCTACCCTTATTTAAACTGCGTCACCAATTCACCCCAGGCCAAATACACTCCGCCGTGTTCACTTTTATACTTTTTGAGTGTTTCATAATCTGAGAAGGCAATGATATTGCTGGACATAGGGGTTTTGAAAGCTTCTGATTTGAGGTAGAATGACAGCTTGGCATCGGAAAGTGATTCCGGCTGATCGTAATCTGTGATCAGGATATGTTTCAAGTCTTGTTCATTGACCTCATCAGATTCCAGAAATGACATCAGGCAATTGACATCATCAAAGATGAAAATCTTACCTTTTTGCGTGACCACTTCTGCACCATAATGCGGATCCATCAATTTCATTTTGCAATGATGACAGACATCCTCTCCATAATTGATAGCCCGTGGATCTGCACTGCAGCCAAAGAGGAGAGAAATTAGGAGAATGTTTATGAGATGTTTCATTTTTTGAGACATAAGACATAAGATGTGAGACAGGTCGGTGAAACCTTTGAGGTTTTTTTAACCTCGAAGGTTTTTGGTTTAATGAGGTTTTTAGGTCATGAGTAGAAAAAACCTTCGAGGTCTTGAAACTTTGCAGTTACAGATACGAGGTTAATTCCATAAGACCTCAAAGGTTAAGCCCGTGAACCGAGATGCGAGAAACGAGTGCCGAGATAAATTCTCATTACTCCCAATACCTAAAGGAATTAAATTCTTCAATCTAAAATCTAAGATCTGAAATCCTTCAGCTTTTCCCCATACTTGGTACTTGGTTCATTGTACTTCGTACTTCCTTCCGCCTCCATTCCAAGACTACCACTACTATCATAATGGCAGCTGAAACTCCAAGGATCCAACCACCGATATCGGGTCCGGAATAGGCAAGGAAGTTCAGGAGTTCTTTGTATCCGATCAAGGGCGGCTGATAGGCCATTCCCGGTACTTTGATGGCTGCTGTTGGATCTAAGTTGTGCCCATAGTCATAGCCCCATAGATACATGTCAACGATTACTCCAATCCCCAAAAGGACAATAAGTCCCAAAAAGGAATAGGCCAACCATTTTTTCCCAATAATTGCGGCCAGGATTCCTATACTGATAATAAATCCAAATACATAAATGAGGTAAGTGAATTCGGGAAACATTTCTGCCCCTATATGTTTCATTCCAATATAATGGTTGACTCCATTGATGATGTCCACATCACCACTGAGTTTGTCAATCCAAATTTTCATGTTCAACCCTTCGGGATATTGGGGTGCCCAAAGACTGATTTGCCAAAGAGGGGTGAAATAAGCAGAAACCATTAATAAGGCCGCTATAAACACCAAAACTCTATTTATGGGAAGGATATTCTTCATGATTTTTTTTTGTAAACCGCCAGCAATTATGCTGGCGGTATTGGATGTTTTGCTACTATTCGGCTTCTCCTGTTGAAAACTTTAAGGGTGTATTGCTTCCTGCCGGGGATACCCTGATGTACCCTTGCATTTCCTGATGCAATGCAGAACAGAAATCAGTACAGTAGAACGGGAATATTCCCACTCTGTCCGGAACCCATTTCAATGTGGCTGTTTCACCGGGCATAACAAGTAGTTCAGCGGTATTGGCGCCTTTGACAGCTAAGCCATGGGGAACGTCCCAATCCTGTTCCAGGTTGGTCATGTGGAAATAAACCTCATCACCGACCCTTACGCCTTCAATATTGTCAGGCCTGAAATTAGAGCGGATACTTGTCAGGTAAATGTGAACCTTATTACCATCCCTTTCCACCCGGGCATCGTTGATTCCTTTAAGTGCTCGGGGATGGTTATTCTCTTCCATTTTGTAAAACTTGACCTGTTTGTCCATGATTAAAGACGCAGGAAATGCTTCTGCGTAGTGTGGCTCGCCAATAGTAGGGAAGTCAAGAATAAGCTGCATTTTTTCTCCGGAAATATCATAAAGCTGTGCTGAATGGGCTAATTCCGGACCAGTTGGAAGATATCTGTCTTTGGTGATTTTATTGTAGGCAACCATGTATTTTCCGTGTGGCTTACCTGTTGGTCCACCTGGGATCATTAAATGACCAACTGAATAGAAGGTAGGTACCCGATCCACTACTTCCAGTGTTTCGATGTTCCATTTTACAATTTCAGAGGAAACAAACATGGAAGTGTAAGCAAATCCTTTTCCGTCAAACTCGGTATGCAAAGGACCTAGGCCAGGTTTCTGAACTTCTCCATGCAACACAGATTCATACTTCAATACAGGCATTCCCTGCAAAGTCCCTTCAAAATCCTCATTTTCAATTGCATTTAGCATCTTGGTAAAGGAGAATACCGGAATAATTGCGGCCAATTTGCCACTGCCAATGATATATTCACCGGTAGGATCGGTATCAGTTCCATGGGGGGATTTTGGGCAGGGAATAAAGTATACAATGTCTTTCATTTCCTTTGGGTCTAAGACCAAAACCTCGTTCTTGATCGTGGATACGCCTGTATGCGTATGCTCATCCCACACATTATGGGCGTATTTCACACTTTGTTTTTTCCCTTTTCCCTGCTTGATATATTCTTCTGCTTTCTTCCAATTGACAGCCATGATATAATCTTTGTCTTTTTGGGAGGCGTTGACTTCAAGTAGGGTATGCGCCATTTCAGTGTTGTAAGTAGAGAAAAAGAACCAGCCATGAGACTTTTTCTTTCCGGCCCTTGCCAGATCAAAGTTGAACGGGGGAGCCTCAATTTGGAAACTAAGGTCCATCTCACCGGTTTGAGGATCTACACTGATAAAGCTGATGTGTCCTTTGAAGTTTTCTTTGTAGGTGGAGATCGGTACATCCCTGTTTTCATCTGTACCCGTAGGGACAGAAAATCGAGTGCCTGCAACTACATATTCGGTGTTTTCAGTAATAAATGGAGAGGAGTGGTTACCTGCTGAATTGGGTATTTCTATGATCTCCACGGTTTTGAAAGTGGTCAGGTCAACCCTTGCTATACGCGGGGTGTTATTGGCGTTGCCAAATGCCCATCTTGCGTCATGTTCCGCATTGGTGGTAGAAATCGCTATATGGTGCAAATCATCCCAAGGAACAAAACCGTTTGCCGTGTTGAGCATTGGTTTGGTTTCTTCCGAAAACCCATATCCATTTTCGGGATGAACTGAAAATACGGGCAATATCTTGAATACCCTTCCTGATGGAAGTCCTACGACTGACATCTGCCCATTGAATCCACCTGATATGATATTATAAAATTCATCATATTGTCCAGGTGGGACATATACTTTACTGGCTGCATCACCGGAGATCGTACTCTGTGCTCCTTTTGGTTTACATCCATAGGCAAAAGCCATTGCTATCGCAGCCCCTGCCAACAACCACATTCTTGTTTTCATTTTTGCTTTGTTTTAAATTGGATTAATTTATTGCGGTATCTTTAGTTCCGGTTCTTTCCAGATCGTTTTTGCGCAGGAATTCAAGGATATCTCTGGCATCACCTACAGAAATATTCTGATTGGGCATCCTGGTGAGACATTCCTCCAACAGGGCCTGCGCCACAGGGTCTTCATCGAGCATGACTTCTACATTGGTGATCATATTCATGATCCATTCGGGTCTTCTCCTGTTGGTCACTCCTTCGAAACCAGGACCGACTAACCTTTTGTCGTTGTATTGATGGCAGGCGGTACATTTCATGTCAAGAATTGCCTTGCCTTTGTTTGCCATGGTTTCATCGATGCCTTCAGCGAGGTCGACATTTTTGATTTCACCGATACCCTTGGGATCAGCGGGTTTTTCTGTTTGGGCAGTTGGTGGTGTATAGGAGCCTTGGCTTTCGCCGCCGCCACCTCCACAACTGGTCATCAGAAGCACAGCTGCTCCAAATGACATGAGCATTGAAATTTTCATAGTCTGTTTGTTTATTGAAATTTGAGTTTTGGATTTTGTTTGAATTAAATTGTACTTGTTTAGAGTTGAATTTTGATTTGTCACCATGCCGATCAATAATAAGATCAAAGCCAATGGCAATAGGGCGGAGGAGAGGAATAAAAGCAGGTGAAAGTGTGGGATAAAGCCCATTTTGGCCCAGAGTAAAGTGCCCTGTCCCAATAGCAGGATCTCAGAACTGATAAAACCAATACTTAGGATAGTCCAGGCCCATTTTGAAAGGTGATTGGATGGGAACCAACTGTTTTTGACTGAAAGGCCTCCTATTCCAAAAGTAATGGCGCCAAGCATCACCAAATGAATAAATCCTATGACATACATTCTGATGGTAAAGGCCATGATGGCCACTTCAGGAATGACTAGGGAGATCTGAATGATTGCTTTTGCCAATAAACTTAAAATTCCAAGGTAGATCATTCCGTCAATCCAATGGTTTGGGATTTTTAAAAAATCCCAGCTGAGGAATCTTGCAGATTTTAAAATCAGGAAATAAGCGAATCCTTGAAGTAGGACTCCTATGGTATTGAAATAATAAAGACTTTCAATCGGAGTGCTCCAGGATACTGCTAAGGCATAAGTAAAAATCAGGGAAAGGTTGAGTACTACAAAAAGGGTACGGCTGATGCTTACTCTAAATCCTTTTTGAATGGCAAAATGAACCAACAGGCCCAAAAATGAATAGACAAACCAGCCATTGAGTTGCAGGTGCAAAAACCACTGAACACTCATGAAATAAAGTGGATGCAGTTTGCCGAATGTCGCCGCAATAGGTGCAATTGCCCATAATCCCAAACTGGAAAGAACCATCCAATACACACTGTACCGGACCAATTTGACCGAGGCTGTATTTTCAATTTTGGATAGATCTTTCAGAAAACAGAAAGCAAATCCATAACTGACCAAAAGATGGAAGGTGGAAAATACGATGCTGTACAATCCGTATCCCTGAAAAGGGAAACTCAGCATCATACCAAGATTGGCGATTACTGCTAGGATGAATAGATTTCTGTAAGTCTTTAGCCTGCTGCGATCTTTTACAAATGTAAAAACCAGTGCCCCTGAAAGAAGTAAATATCCCCAACCTAAAAGTGCCACATGGGAATGGGCATGTAATAGGTGACGGTAATCAAAATAGGGAATTTCTCCAATAAAGAAGTAACGCATGGCCAACCCGAACAAAGCCGCCATCAAAAAGAATATTACCGCCCAAATCATCCATGGTTTTGCCAAGACTTCCATCGGTTTGAAAGAAGTGCTTTTAAAATCAATATTTGTTTGGGCGGGATTCATTTATCAGGGATTCATTTGTGCGTACAATTCAGAAGCTTTTGGAAACAAAATGTTGTTTTCCAAATGGATATGGGTGTGCAAGTCAGATTCAAACTCCTTGAGCATTTCAAACGCTACCCGGTAAGTCTGACAGCCATCTGAGGGTGTTTTGTACCCCTCGCTTAATTCGGAAATAGTCCTGAATCTTTCCCCTTCTGTTTCATGCTCGTCCTCCATCATATGGATGGGGTTATCGATATGGCCAAAGTGCGGTTTTGAAAGTGAGAAGCCACTTTTTTCTGCTTCTTCCATGGCTTTGACATATGGGAAGAGGATCAGTTCCTCTTTTTTCATGTGCGCAGTAAGGGCATCTGACGCAGCCATAAACTCATCGCGGATCCGGAATAATTCGGGGTGTCTTTCACCGTGAACCGTAGCCAGTTTCTGTAAATAAGCTTTCAGTGCCGGTATGGCATTTTCCACATATTGATGGTGTGTGACAATGATATGGTCTATCAATTGGGACAAGCCAAAATCAATGTAATGAACCTCTTCAGGCAATACAGTAGCTTTTTGTAGATCTTCTGTGACTTCCTGAAGGTCCACTCCGTTTTTTGAACAAGCTTCCTTTAGGCTGATACCACCTTTGCAGCAAAAGTCTATTCCATATTGGGTAAATACTTTAGCAGTTTTAAAATTTTCGGCAACTATGGCTCCGACTTTTCTGTTTTCCAGTTCTTTGATCATGACTTTTGGATTTATATTAAGATTATTTTGTCTTTTATTGGATTAAATTTTTTTCAGTATCTCAGAAAGCTGATTCCGGTATTGACCCGGTCTGCGACATCTCTTAAACTCGTGGTCATCAGCATTCCTGTCAGGTGATCTCTTACCGCTTTGAATTTGTGGTGAACCGGACATGGATGGTCTTCCGAGCAGGTTTCCAAACCAAGAGCGCAGCCTGTGAATATCATGTCACCATCGATGGAATGGACTATTTCAGCAAGAAAGATCCGGTTTGGATCACCTTGTAAGTGAAATCCACCATTTGGACCTTTGACCGAATTGAGCAAATCATTTTTGACCAAGTCCTGTAATATTTTTGCCGTAAATGCTTCAGGAGAATTTATAGCCTTCGAAATGTCTTTTAAACCGGCCCTTTCCTGACCCGGCGGTAAAGTGGCCATGTATATCATGGCGTTGATGGCATATTTACAGGCTTTGGAAAACATCTTTTCATTAATACAGGACAAATATATCCCTTTTTATATTAAAGACAAAAATATCCTTTATTATTTTTTTATGCTGTTCGATATTTGTAATGTCGAACGACAGATGATCAGGATTTGTAATCCTGGTCTCGTATAGGGAGGGTTGTACTGGAATTCCAAATTCCATTTATCTGTCCTCGGGATTTCAAATCCCGAGGAGCAAAAAAAAAGCCCGGTTTTCCCGGGCTTTTCTAAAAACTGGCCTTTCAGCCTATTAATCAATCACAATTAACCATTAACCAATACTTTCTCTTCAGCTACCCAATCATTCCATCCACCTGAATAGATCAGGATATTGTCAAATCCATTGGCTTTTAAGATAGAGTAGGCAATAGCCGCTCTGCCTCCTGCCTGACAATGGATGATGACTGGTTTGTCTTTGGATACTTTGTCAAGATTCTGGGGAAGTTTGCCGACAAATAAATTGACTGCGTCTTCTATATGACCTTGATTGAATTCAGAGGCACCCCTTACATCAACTACCTGAACATCTTCGTCCAATTTAGCTTTTACGGTTTCTTTATCTATTGGCGTGTAAGTTTCAAGATTTCCCTTCTCAAAAGTGTCCAATTGGGCAGGGGTGATGTATCCTGAAAGGTTATCCAAACCAATTCTCATCAGTTTTCTTGTAATATCCTCTACTTGGTTTTCCTCGGCAATGATGATGAATTTTTCTTCATAATTCAGATACCAGCCCATCCAAGTGGAGAAGGAATTATTATTGGTGATACTCAATGTGCCTTTTAGGAATCCTTTCGCATAATCTTCCCAAGCTCTGGTATCAATTATTTTCAACCCTTCTTGCTTTACTTTTTCGAATGCTTCTTTCGTAAGATTTTTGATCGTAGGAACCCCGGTCACCAATTTTCTGTCCACCTTGTTGAGTTTTTTCATCATGGCGAAGTACTTTGGAGGCTCAGGCTGACCTGCCAACAATTCCTTTGCAAAAGCTACTTTGTTATCCAAAAGCTGTAAGGCCCAGTTTCTTATTTTTTCGTAGCCTACTGTAGTTGATGGTACGGCACCTAGGGCTTTGCCACAGGCAGAACCCGCACCATGTCCTGGCCAAACCTGTATATAATCTCCCAGTTTGTTGAATTCCTGTAAGGAATCAAACATCTGTGCAGCGCCAATGTCCTGTGTTCCTTTGAGACCGGCTGCCTGCTCCAACAAATCAGGTCTTCCCACATCTCCTACGAATACGAAGTCACCGGTAAATAGCATTACGGGCTGATTGGTAGCAGGTTTGTCCGTCAACAAGAAGCTGATACTTTCCGGGGTATGGCCCGGTGTATGGATGACTTCAAAAGTCAGGTTACCCAATTTGACCACATCACCATGTTTGAGTTTGTTGTGAGGAAATTCGTATTTCCAATTCTCATCACCCTCATCTGACAAGTACATTTCTGCACCGGTCAACGCCGCCAATTCCCTTGAACCACTCAGAAAATCCGCATGGATGTGGGTTTCCAGAATATGAGTGATTTTCATGTTATTTGCCTTGGCAATGTTGAGATAGGTGTCAACATCTCTTTTTGGATCGATTACAGCGGCTACTCCACCTGCCTGACATCCGATTACATAACTGGCCTGCGCCAAACTTTTGTCATAAACGAGTTCGAAGAACATATTTTTCTATTTTTTATTTTCTGATTATTTAAAGCTTAGGTTTACACTAAAATTCCAAGCTTTTTGAAATTATGATTACAAATATAAGCTTAATATAACCCTTTGAAGTGTGATAAAAATTACCTAAGGGAAAAACTGTTCAGCTGTTAAGCTGTTCGCCATTTGAAATGGCGAACTCCAGATAAACAGGATTTGTAATCCTGGTCTCGTTAAAGGAGGGAACTACTAGAATTACAAATTCCTATTATCTGTCCTCGGGATTGCAAATCCCGAGGAGCTTTATAGGGGAGATAGCTCAATTTTACTTTTTCTGATACCATAAAACTCACCACAACTACTGTTTATATATTCTTCCTCCTTTTCTACTATTCCAGCCCTGACAGGATTCTGGTGAATATAATTGATTTTGGATTCTAAAAATGGAGCAGAAAATATCTCTTCGCCATGGTAGCCTTCTTCCCAAAACCAAATATGCCCATCCTTTTTTAGGAGCCAAAGAAGCCAACGTTTTTTGCTTTCAAACTGATTCAATTCAATAGCCTTTATAATTTCTTTTGAAGTAAATTTTTTTAAATCTCTAATGATATCACTTAATGGAACTTTGTCACTGCTCAAAATAAAATGACAATGATTGGTCATAATCACCCAAGCATAAACTTTCAATCCCTTTGCTTTTTGACAGTAATTGATGCTTTCAACCAAAATGTCAACATAATCTTTTCGGGTAAATACATCGGCCCATTGATGAACTGTAAATGTGACAAAATGTAAAGCCTCTTGATCTTTGATACTGTATGAAAAAGCCATTTTGTAAAAAGTTTGAAGAATTGTAAAGGATAAAATAAAAATAAAGAAAGTCAGAGTTTAAAGCAATGGTTTTCGATTGGAATTACAAATTCCATTTATCTGTCCTCGGGATTGCAAATCCCGAGGAGCAATTCATTTTATTTTTTTCTGAAAACACAAAAGCTGTAATTCTGACTTAGTCCTGAAGGAGTAATATGATCTTTGTTGAAACTTCTGACAGTTTCAAAATAGGCTGAAAAGGTTTGCTGCAATTCTTCCAATGCATATTGCCTTACAGGCAGGCCACTGCAGGTGTCAGGTCCTTTATCCGAAAAAGTGCCTATAATCATCAAACCATTTTCAATGATTCCATTTTTTGCTGTTTCCACATATTTTTTGATGTCCTCTTCTCCTGTCAGGAAATGGAATGCGGCTCTATCATGCCATAAATCGTATTGGCGATGGGGTTCGAAATCCCGAATATCTGATACTATCCAATCGGGAAGTTCACTTTTTTCGGCTAATCTCAGTTTTGCTTTTTCGATAGCCTTGGCAGAAATATCCAGCACAGTCACATTCCTGTAATCATCGGCCAACAAGTAATCCACCAAATGGCTATCCCCCCCGCCAATATCAATAATTTGAGAATCTTTGGGTATGGCAAGTTCTTCCATCAAAGACAAAGTCAAGGCAGGTCGCGGTTGGTACCAGCCTACTTTTTGTGTGTCTTTGGTCGTATAAATGTTTTCCCAATAAGATTTTGAAGGAGTCTGAATCATTATTGCTTTTAAAGTTTTTCTTAAGTCTTTGTTTAAATTTCTACAGTTTTATGACCTACTTGATTCTTTCTAAAGTCAAAGGCTGACTTTAAATTCATTCCACTCCTTTTTCCATGCTTCAGAAGAAAGGTCATTTTCGTAGATATAATTGACAATCAATTCCAAATCCTCTTGGGGTATCACTAGTGGCGGCATCAATCCAAAGTTTCTTACAGCACCTTGCATCTTGGATTTATCCTGGCTAGGGTTTTTTACAAAGTTGAGTATGCTTGATGTAAATTCTTCTTTGGAAATTCCTTCTCTGAAATAGTGTTCCCTGACTTTGAAAATCGGCGGACCCAGTCGACTGGCATGACCACCACCCATATCGGGGTTATGACAGGAAAGGCAATATTGGGACATGAGTTTCAGCCCTTTGATATCATCTGTTTTACCTTTGGTGAGTTCGGGAACAATATTGTAGATGTTAGTTTCTTTCAGGCTGAATCCAAAGAGAAATGACGTCGCAATCAGGACTGTGAGTAGGAGATTTATTTTTTCGGTTTTCATTTTTTCTTTTTTTTGATCAGGGAAAGGTTACTATTTGATCAATTTCAAACCTTCCAGGGCGGAAGCATCATCAGGATTGTTCATGAGTACTTTTTGGAACAATACTTTTGCTTCCCTACTTTTTTGTAGGTTAAGTTTGTTCCAGGCCAATAAAATCAACCCATCATAGTCAAAGGGATACAAATTGACAACTTTTTCCAGATAGGGATCAGCTTTATCAAAATTCCCCCTGTTGTAATAAATCAAGCCCAACCTGTAATTGACTAAGGAATTATTGGGATCTATCTGTAGAATTTTTTGATAGATTTCTTCTATTTCATCCCATTTTCCTTGTACCGAAAGCGGTAGCGCCAATCCCAGTTTTGGTTCGATGGCATAAGGCTCCAAGGAAACAGCCTTGGAATAGTAATCTATTGATTCCTGCACCTGTCCTGCCAAGTAGGTCAACCAGCCAAGTCTGAGGTTCAGCTCGTAGGAATCGCTCTGATACACTGCTTTTAAGGACTCAATGGCCCCTTTGAAATTTTCGGTTTTTTCAAGCGAATAACTCTGCTTAAAAGCATCAATGATTTTATCCTGAGCAAAAGCACTGATGCTCAGGGTTCCGGACAAGATTATTGTCAGGAAAATGGATTTAGTATTGAAAGTCAGGCCAACTAGCTTATTTAATGTTTTTTTCATCTGTTTATAATTGTTTTTTAGAGGTCAGTTGGAATCTCGCATGTATTATAATCATCCCAGTGTGTGACGATTTTCGTCATACTCGATTTCATGTCTTTAAATTTTAGAATGTCCATGTTAATATGCCTGTTAGGGATCGTATGTTGTATTCTTGTTTATTGAAACTTTCATTTCCCGAGTAAGGGAAAAACTCACTTTCATTCCTGAAAAAGGTATAGTCGAAGGTTAATTTCAAATTAGATTCAGCGAGCATAATTAACCTTCCGCCCAGCCGCTGCTTGATGGTGTCCATCCTATTGAAGACCACAAGTCCGTCATTCATCAAAAAATTATTCATGTTTCCGATGGTTCCGTACCCTTCTACCCAAAGCCATGGGGTCGTTTTGAAACCTATTTGCTGATCGAATACCGAATTGTTAATCGTGTTCCCATTTCCAAAATCCTGCAGATGGTAAGAAAATGTAGATTGGGTGTATAGATTCAGGTTACCAAAGGGATAGTAGATCAGTTTCGCGTCTCCTTGGTTTTGGGTGAAATTGAAAAGGGAACCCCGGTAATAGGTTGCTCCAAGGCTTACCTTGTTGAACCTTTTGTAAAGGGATAAGAACCATACCAAATCATTTTCACCCACATTGGAAGTCGTGAGTGTTGCTACGGGTCTTCCCGGCGGGCCCGTAATAATTTCCGTGGTCATAGGGAAAATTCTTCTCATAAAGTGAATTCCGCCTAATAGGGAAAGGCCTTTGCTCAAAAGAAAATTTCCTGCCACATAGTATTGGTGCAAACTGGAAGAATAATTCCCGTCCAAAAACTCCTCACCCGCAAACTGCGAATACAACAAGTGATCGACTTGTAGATAGGAATAGCCTTGATACAATGAAAATCTTGGTGCGATGTTCAATTCGAATCCCAGGTAATAGTAATGGTGTTTGTCTGGAATAAACTGAGCGCCGTCAATTTCAATAGGTACCTCCGCAGTAAACCCATCAAGCACAGCAGGATCAGATTGTCCGGTATAGTTATAGGCCAAATCAATCTTTCCAATACCGGATATCTGCTCGGTTTGAGTCTTTTTTTTCAATGCAGGATGGAAATCTTTTGCAATCAGTCTTGCTTCCGCATTCCTTCCGGCAAATAAATAAGCATAATAAAGATATTCCTGAAGGTAAGGTTCAGCGTTGTTCATTTTTATGGCTTTCTCCAAATGGTGGATGGCATCATGGTAATTGGTTTTTTCATAATAGGCTATCCCCATCCTTACCCTCAAATAGTAATAATCCATCCCATTTTGAATGGCTTTATTTCCTTCCTTGATCAGTTCATCCCAAGCTTTTTGCTGAAAAAGTTGATAGGTCAATAAGTCCATCTGTGGAAGACTTTCTTGGGCGGAGAGTTTATCTGAAAGACCCATCCCCCATATCAAGACGAATAAGATCAGCTTCCTGTACATTTTGCCTGGGTTTGAAGGTTTTTGTTTTTAAACTGAAAATTTTGTAATCCATTGGCCCCAATCTGAAATAGAAACTCGGAATGTTCGATTTCTTTCCCGAACGCTGATTTGATTGCCTTACCATTGAGCACTATATTTTGCTGCCCCAATCCCCTTGCCTTATCGGGGTAGGAAAGAAGATACTCTCCTTTTAAAAACCGATAAAAGGGTGCAATAATATCCTGAAAAAATATCCTATTTGGATTGAAGACCATATTTACCGGGAAACTGTCCCTCAATTGGAGCTTATTGGAATATCCAAAGCTGATTTTATAAGCAGCCAAATAAAATTGATATAACAAAGATTTCCGGTTACCCACAAAATGGATTAAATGGAGAGTCCCTTCATCCAATTTATAAAAAGCTCTGGAATCTGTTGCTTTACATTCAAGGTAAGTATTGAGCAAGTAGTCCCTTTTTACTTCCCAAATGACTTTTTCCCCTTTATTGGTTTCCCATTGGATTTGGTTGCCAATGACAAAAGAAAAGGCCTTTTTCAGTTGCGGATTAGGAGTTAAAGTGGAAACTTTTGCCAGCATTGGAGGATTACCGACTGCCTCCAAAGTTTCTTTTTCCTCATATTTCATCCAAAAATCTGAAAGAGGATAATCGATGGTTTTAGAACCGATAAAAGGAGTGGCTTGCAACTGAAAGTGGAGGTGCGGATAAGCGGAATTGCCTGAATTTCCGGCTTTGGCAATGATTTCTCCTTTAAATACTTTGTCCCCGATTTTTGGCAATATGGAGCCTTTTTTCAGGTGACTGAGTTTGCTGAATAAAAATTCCGAATGTTTGATGACTATTGTATTGCCCCAGTTTTTATCCAGGTTTCTTTTTCCAATTGAATTGTCTTCTATGTCATTGACCAAAGTTTCAACTTCTCCATCTGCAGGAGCCAATACATTTTTGTCAAAGCAATAGTAGTCTGTAAGAAAGTCTCCCTCATCTTGGTAAGTTTTTCCCTGCTCGTCCTGAATTTCAAAATCCCAAGCATGTCTCCAATCGTCTTTGTGGGTAAAAGTTCCATTATGACCCTGGGTCACTGTCCATTCCCCGAAAAAGGGTAAATAAATGGGCAATGGACTTCCTTTGCCAAACCTCTCCTGGAAAGTGAGAAAGTTATACAGGTTTTTTTCCGGCGATTGCTGTTGCCAGAAAATGGTACTCAAACCTATCCGATTGTCCACCCTGAATTTCAGTCCATAGAGAAACAGCAATACGGTCACATTGAATGGGAATGAATGCACCGGCAAATAAAAAAGATTAAAAACTTGCTGAAGGGAAATACCTATCACCGCAGTGATGGGGATGATAAATAACAGGCTTAAATAGGTGCTTCTATTCGGGATGATAAAATAGCCTCCCAATGCGATGGCGGTCAGGATATAATTGAAGCCTATGTAGCTGTAAGAAACCTCCGAGAAGGGAACACCCAACAGAATATAAAACAGGTAGGCAATGTAGAAACCCAACAAAGAAAGCGTGAAACCTATTCTGGAATAAATCAATAAACCAAGGGCAGCAAAAAAACCCGAAAAGACATTCTGCTGAAAGAAAATTGCACCAATGGAAAGAAAATATGTTTTTAAAGAGGTGTGAAATGGGATTTGGTTCCACCATTCATACATGGTGACCAAATTCCTTCCACCCAGTAGATATAATTCATTCAATACATAAACGCCCCTTTCACTTAATCCCAAAGATTCAAACTCTCGGGTAGCCAACCTGAGTATCCAAAAAACAAGGATGAAAGGCAAACTCAGAAAGGGAAGGCCATATTTTCCCAAAATGCCCTCAAAAGCAAGCGATAAAAATACCGTCAGCATTCCTGAGATAATCACCAAGACCAAAAGCAGCGGACTGGGTTGGAAGTAGATGGACAGGCCAACACCTACCAGCAATGAATTGAATCCATAATAACCCTGCCGGATATTATTTTCATAGAGGCCGATAAAATAGCCGGTAAACAATGCAGTGGTCACTGATATCAGTCCAAAGATTCCTACATAGAAATCCACGAAAGTCAGCAATAACAGGATAATTCCAAACCATTTGTTATTGGAAAAGAATACCTGTGCGTAGCTGTTGAACAGTGCTTCCGGAAACCATGCCAGTTTTTTCATGGCTAAGTCAAATATGGTTATAGGTCGAAATTTTTCAGGTGTTCAGGTGTCAGTTCCTGAGAATTTATGGTTTCCAGCGTTTCGTTTTTTCTGATCAAATGTGGATTCCCCTTTGCATCAAGCATCACTACATTAGGTCTCATGCTGATGAATTGCAGCCATTGGGTGTTGTTGTAGGCCCCAACTCTTCTGATGACATATTGATCTCCTTTTTTAAGGAGAGGGAACATAACATTTCCCCTGATGACATCAATATTCATACATAATGGCCCATAAATGGTTGTATCTTCTGTCTGTTCGGAGACTGGTTCCACAGGCCTGATGTCATGTTCGTACCAAAATGCAGTAAACAAGATATTGACACCTGCATCAATAATCGTAGCCCTTCTGCCATCTGCCAATCTTTTATTGGCAAGAACTGTACCCGCTAAATAACCGGCATCATCAATCAGCGCACGACCATTTTCCAAAATCAACATAGGAAGGTTATCAGGTTTGATTTCACTGCTCATCAGTGCTGAAGTAATGGCCTCAGCAAAGTCATCAAATGATGGAGTAGTATCAGTCCCGGATAATATGCCCCTCTGAGGGTATTTTTTGAGGCAAAACCACCGCCCATATCAATATATTGAAGGACGTGCCCATGTTTTTGTTCCAACCTGACTGCAAGTGAAGCCAATTTGGTTGCGGCTATTTTGTAGGCATCCGTACTCATCATATAAGTTCCGATATGGGTATGCAGACCCAATAAATCCAGTTTTTTGTTGGCCATGATCCGGTTGAGGGCATCCCAGGCTTCACCGTTTTCATAATTGAATCCAAACCTGTCCCAACGGGGGTAAATTCCGGTATCCATATTGACACGAATGGCTACTTTGGGTCTTTCTTCGATTTCTTTGGAGAGGGAAATAATCTCATATAATTCGTCAAAGTGATCGATATGGATCAGGGAGCCTTTTTTGATGGCTTTTTCCAGATCCTGCCTGCTTTTATCCGGACCGTTGAATATGATCAATTCACCCGGTACGCCGTTGGCCAAGGCCTTGTCGTATTCAAAGCCCGAAACTACCTCCGCCCAGGAACCTTCCTGATGGTAAATATTACAGACCGCATTGAGGTAGTTAGTTTTATAAGACCATGCAAATTGGACTTTCGGATACCGCGAACTGAAGGCCCTAAAAGCATTTTTGTAGGTTTTTCTGATGGTGGATTCAGAGATGATAAATAAGGGAGAACCGTAGGAATCTATTAAGGATTTGATAGAAACATTGTCTATATGACTGATGGGTTCCAATTTGTGCGACATGCCGTATTTACTGGGCAGCCCGGCATTGATGCGCTGTATGGTGGGCCTTTCGAATATTAATTTGGTCATGGCTATTTCATTTTGCTGTTTAAAGTTCTCCTTTAGTGGAGAGCTGTTCAAATTCTTTCAAATCGCAGATCATGTCATAGGAATACCTGATGAACATTTTCCCGACTTCGTAGTGGGTGAAGGGCTTTACCTCCATTTCCATAGCCAACATGACCAGTGCTTCCGGTAGATTTTGTCCGGCGGCAACAGCCAGATAGACCCATGCAGGTAATCTTGGGTTAATTTCTATCATATAGAGTTCATTGTCTGAAGTCCGGATAAGTTCCAGTTCCATACCACCTCTCCATTTGGTTTGGGAAATGATCTTATGGGTCAATTCCAGCATCACAGGGTCTTCTAAAGTGATTCCGCCCCAGCCTTTCCCTTTATCTGTAATATACGTTTTTCGCATAGGTACCGCTCCAATAGTATTGCCATTCCCGTCCCCCAGTGCTACCACATTGACTTCCGTACCTTTGACAAATTCCTGAATTACGATAGGTAGTCCCCATTTGGCCGCGATTTTATTGAGATAAATCCCTACTTGTTCGAAATCATAGGCAATGTAGGCATCATAGAACTTACCCTTGACGACTACAGGGTATTCAAATTTGTCCTCGATTTTTCTAAAATCCATGATACTGCCAATGGGCTCACTGTATGGGACTTTCACGCCATATTTTTCTCCAAACTGAGGCAGGTTGGATTTATGTCTTTCTTCAAACTGCTGCATGGTAGGAAGAAAAGTCCTGATACCCATCTCTTTTAGCACTTTTTCTGATTTCATGAACGTGAAAAGTTCTGAATCAAAATTGGGAATAAGCACATCAATGTGTTCCTTTTCATGGATGTATCTGATTCTTTCCAATAGTGGCTCAACTCCATCGGAAGGGTAGGGCACCTTGTAGGTTTTGTCAATCAGCTCATGCATATAAGGTCCGGGTTCCAGATTATCATAGGCCAATCCGATGATTTTCGGATCAATTTTAAGAGAATCCCGTAATCCCCGTGTGACCGGTATTCCCGGCCCGGGGCTGTCAATATTATTAAGTCCGGATAAAGCGACCGTTAATTTACTCTTCTCCATGGGTTTCCGTAAGTTTCATTTGCTTAAGTGTAGTGGTGAAGTCATAAAAGTATCTCTCAAAGGATTCCCCATCCATTTCATATTTCGCTATCATTTCTTGAAGTATTTCTTCATAGGATTTGCCCGATTTGATCATCTGTACTATTTCCAATCCGGTTGGATTCAGAGAATAGGAATCACCCGTACCGGGGTCAAACACAAACCCAGAATCACTGATGGCGATATTTTTTTTGATTTTTAGCATGGCTAGGAGATTTTGAGGTTTATTTAATGCACCCTTGAAGGTAGCTATCTATTATCTGAGTATTTATGACTTTTGTCACCTGATTTATGAAATATATGGGAAATAATCTTTGGGTGCGCTCTTTTTTTCTTTAGGAAGATTGAATGTTTCCCAGACTTTTGTAGAAATTTAAATTTCTAGGTTTTGTCTCTGAGATTGCTGCTCACAAGTTGCAGTTATTTTTACCGAATGTTCGTCTCAAAATCTAGATAGAATGTACTCTAATATTGGTCGGATTTAAGTTGGTCCTTTTGGAATTACAAATTCCCATTATCTGTCCTCGGGATTGCAAATCCTTAGTAGCTGCTGTTCGATATTTGTAATGTCGAACCACAGATAAACAGGATTTGTAATCCTGGTGTAGTTTAGAGTTAGGTCTAGTGGAATTACAAATTCCGATTATCTGTCCTCGGGATTACAAATCACGAGGAGCATTTAATTACAAATTCCCATTATCTGTCCTCGGGATTGCAAATCCTGAGAAGCGGGTTTATATAGACTTCTGTTACGCTACCTTCTTTTCTATTTCGTCACTTGGTTTTCTACTAAGCTTTTGCCTAAGCATTTCGATAGCTTCATAGACCACAGGTACCAAATATACAGTCAGTATCAATGAGGAAAGCAGTCCACCGATTATCACCCATGCCAATCCGTTTTTCCATTCGGAAGCAGTGCCTGCAGCCAGGGCAATAGGGAGCATTCCAAATACCATGGACAAAGTAGTCATCAGGATAGGACGCATCCTGCCTTTTCCGGCTTCCATCAGGGCATCTCGGACGGAATAGCCTTTTTCCTTAAGCTGATTGGTGAAATCCACTATCAGGATGGCGTTTTTGGTTACCAAGCCCATCAGCATAATCAGGCCGAGGAGGGCAAACAAACTGAGATTGTTCATAGAAAGGTTGAGTGCCAAGAAAGCACCTATAACTGCCACAGGGATTGAAAATAAGACCACAAAAGGATAGATGAAACTATCATATAAGGCCACCATGATCAAATAAATCAAGAGGAAGGAAATCAAAAGAACAGATCCCAAAGCCCCAAAGCTGTCATTTTGCCTTTTGATGTCCGATCCCCAAACATAGCTGATATCTTCAGGAAGGGGATTTTCCTTAAAATAGGCTACCACCTCATCCGCTACTGTTCCTGATGGTCTTCCAAGGGCATCGGCCGTAATGGTCACCGCGGGCTGTCTGTCTTTCCTCTCCAAAAGGGAAGGGGATTTGTCCTGCACAATCTCCGCGACCTGTGAAAGTTCGATGGGTATTCCCATGGGATTGACCAAAAGCAATCGCTTTACATCATCAAAATTCTGTCTGTTGAAATTATCCAATTGTATTCGAATGGGGTATTCAGTACCCTCCTGCGTCAAAGTAGCATCATCGTTGCCACTGAGCGCATTTCTCACATTCAAGCCAACATAGGCATTATTGAGGCCTAATCGCTGTAACTTGTCCTGGTCAGGGATGATCTGAAATTCAGGACTGCCTTCTTCCACGGATAATTTGACAAAGTCTGCTCCGGGAATATTTTCAATAACGGTTTTTAAATTTTTGGCTTCAGCCATGACTTTATCCTGGTTGGGTCCACTAAGAGTCAATTCTATGGGTGCAGACCGGGGAACCAAGCCTAAGGCCGACATCCCATAGCTTGCTCCTGGAAATTCTTTTTTCAATTCTTCCCGTACATTTTTCATGTAGGTTTCGGTCGGGACTTTGTTTCTTTCTTTGGCATCTTTCAATTGCACCGTCAATTCAGACTTATAAGCTGAACCTACCCCTAAACTTCCTATTCCGGTAGAAGGGCCACCCACATTGCTGAACACTGTGGATACTTCAGGCTGTTGAAGCAGAAATTGTTCTACTTCAAGTGTTCTGATATTGTTCTCTTTGATGCTTGTGGATTTATCATATTCCAGATATATCCTGAATTTCCCCTGATCTCCGGTAGCTATCAGCTCTTTGCCGATAATTCCCTGTTTCAAGATTAAGCCGGTCATTGCAAAAAGAGCCAGAACTATTCCAACAAAAGCCAGTTTATGATCCAACACCCAGGCAAGTTGTCTCCCGTACCAGGAAATAAAATGTTCCAATTGAAGTTCAAACCAGATCAAAAACCGGTTAAAGGCATTGCTGGGTTGCAGATCTTCAGATTTACCGATTCTTGATGCCATCCAGGGAGTCAGCGTAAAACCTACCAATAAACTGGTTAAGGTGGAGGTGATGACCACTACTGAAAATTGTTTCAGCATATCTGCAACAAATACCTGAAGAAAGAGAATTGGCAGGAAAACCACCACATCCACCAAGGTAATCGAAATTGCAGAAAATCCGATCTCCATACGCCCTTCCATAGCAGCTTTCCGCTTTTTTTTGCCCATATCCAAGTGTCTCTGGATATTTTCCAAAACCACCGTGGCATCATCCACCAAAATCCCAATAATCAGCGACATGGCCAGCAAAGTCATTAAGTTCAATGTATAGCCCAAGATCCACATCACCGCAAACGCAGTGACCAAAGAAGTTGGAATAGCCACCAAGACGATAAGGGAGTTTCTGAAACTTCTCAAAAAAAGCAGCATTACCAATGAAACCAGAATCACGGCTAAAATCAGATCAAATACCACGGAATTTACCGCTGCAATGGTATTGTCGGTACTGTCATCTGCGATGATGAAACTTACCCCTTCGGCAGCATGCAGTTTTTCGAGTTGTGATAGTTTTTCCCGAACGGCGCGGGAAACATCTACAGCATTGGCATCTCCTTGCTTTTTAAGCATGAGGCCTATGCCTTCCTGACCATTATAGCGGCTGACAGAGGTGATTTCTTTGATACCGTCCTTCACAATAGCTAAATCCCTAACATAAACAGGACTTCCCTGAATGGGCATAGCAACCTGTACATGCTGGAAATCCTCCAGGGTATTGAATTTTCCGGTCAGTCGGACTGAACTCTGTTTTTTATCTGTCTGGACTATTCCGGCAGGAATATCCAGACCTGAGCGGTTGATAGCTTCTACTACCTGGTTGAGGGAAACTTTGTACTGACGCAGTTTTTCCTGGTCTACTTTGACCTGAACTTCCCGTTGCTCACCACCCAATACAGTGATTTCAGCTACCCCTTTTATCTGCTGAATTTGAGGGAGGTATTCATCTATCATATTTTGGTAAAAAGCGGTACTGCTCAATTTACTTGTAGCCGTAATGGACATGATGGGCAGGTCATTGGGCGACACTTTGCTCATTTCCGGAGAAAGAACCTGTTCGGGTAAATCTTTTCGGATATTATCGATATAGCGTTGGGCATCCAACATGGCCTTGTCCAGATCCACACCATATTTCATATTGGCTATTACTACTGATGCATTGGGAAGGGATTTGGTGACCAGGTAGTCTACGCCCTCCAGATTGGAGAGTGCATCCTCTATCTTTTGTGAAACCGAGCTTTCCACTTCTTCCGGTTCAGCACCTGGATAGACAGTTTTAATCACCACAACCGGCTGATTAAAGTCAGGCATCAGCTCATAGGAAAGATTGGTAAATCCTATGTAGCCCAAGAGGATAAATACGCTGAAAAGCACAATTATCAGCGAAGGCCTGTTGATTGATATGGAGGTAATGTTCATGGCGGTAGGATTAAAGGTTTGTTATTACTGAAGCACCCTCAAATACATTGATCAGACCTCCGATAATAACGACTTCATTTTCTTTAAGTCCGGAGCGGACAATAACCTGATCCTGCATCCTTTTTTCAATCTGAATATTCCGGATCATTGCTTTGCCCTCATTGACGATATACACCTGAGGTTCGAGGTCGGAGCCCAATATGGCGGCAGAAGGGATCAAAATTCCGGTAATTTCTGTATTGTCTTTTAGGATTAATTTACCGAACATTCCTGCTTTGATTTCTTTTTTGGACAGATTAGAAACGATGATTTCCACCGGGAAACTATTGGCAGGATTTCCTCTGCTTCCTATCAGATTTACTTTTCCGTTGATTTCCACAGGGATGGCAGGAATACTGACCGTATATACTTTACCTAATTCAAAAAGCTTAAGGTCTTTTTCGGGTACCTGAATTCCTAATTTGAGTTGCCTAATGTCCGTAAGTTGCAGCAGTGGTTTTCCGGGAGCTGCAAAATCACCTTCCTCTGTAAGTTGGGCAGTAATGATGCCATCAAAAGGAGCACGGATTTGGGACTTATTGATTTGTTCTTTGAGGGTGCTGACCTGAACTTGGGCTGTTTCAAGTGCCAATTCAGTTTTTTCCAATTGTATGCCCTGTATGGCTTCATTTTCAACCAGGACGCGATAACGTTTAAGGTCGGCTTCCAAGCCTTTGACCTGGACTTCAGCGGCCTTCAGCTGTAGCTGTAGCAAGGTATCATCCAATTGGATAAGTACTTGTCCTTTTCTGACAGTTGCGCCTTCCTCTACCAAAATACGGTTGACTTTCCCTTGAATTTCAGCACTGAGCTTACTTTCTCTATTGGGATCTAAGGTGCCGGTAAAGCTGTATTCAGGTTGAAGGCTTGCTTGTTTTACTCGCATGGCAGTAACCTGTACAGGCTGCTCACGATCATAAAGATAGACCCGCTCTTCAGCGATTTGCTTATTTGTGAGCAATTTTGCCACCACCAGTCCTATTAAGACCAAAGGGATCAGGATGTATAAGATCTTTTTCATTTTAATATCAATTCAAAAGGTTTCCACTGGTTTTTTTGATGTCAAGATTTGCTTTGAGGTATTCGACCATGGTATTGATATAGTCTTGCTGGGCGTCCCTCAATGCATTATCAGCCAATAACACTTCGGAAAGACTTACCAAACCTTCCTGCTGTTGTAGCAGCGTTCTTTGGTAAACTGATTCGGCCAAAAGGATTTGTTGCTGACTGGTCTGTAATTGGTTTTTAGCTACTTGGATTTGGAGTAAGGCATTTTGGTGCAGCATATCCGTTTGTTGGGCAATCAACTCCTGTTGTAATTGGTCGTTTTGTAGTTCAATCTTTTTCTGATTGATTTTCTTATGAGTGACAGTTCCATTGAAAAGCGGTACGCTCAATTGAACTCCCACAAAGCTTACGGGAAAGAAATTCAGAAAAGATTCCGGATTTCCTGTAAAACCAAAACCTGTCTGTCCATAATTGCCATATAGAGCGAGATTAGGGATTCTGCTGTTTTTTAGGGTTGAGAGTTCCAGGAGACTGACCAGGTGCTTTTTCTCTTGGATCATTTCGTCCAAGGTTTTTTGGGTTGTCCATTCTTCTGTTTCTTTCAAATGGATCTCCAAAGGAATTTCCATTTCAGTATCCAAAGGAAGTCCCATAACAAATTTCAGTGCTCTCAAAACAGTTTCATACTGACTTTCTACTTGAATTGCGGCACTTTCAAGTTGTTGATTTTGTAAAAGTACTTTGTCCAAATCAGTCCGCTGTGCTAAAGTCTGTTCGAAAAGCAGACGTATATTTTTCTGCAATTTTTGGCTATTGGAGAGATTTTCTCTGATAAATGCCAGTTTGTTTTTCAATATCTGGGCATTATAATACAGATTCGAGACTTCCAGATATACCTGTTCTTTGGTTTTGGCTTCCTGTAAAAAAGTAAGTTCCTGATAAGCTGCCGATGCCTTGATGCTTCCCATTACTTGTGGGTCATAGAGGGGCATTTTAAAGGTCAGATTGGCACTGATATTATGAGGAACACCAAATTGGATTTCTTTGAACACTCCTTCAGGCCCACCGAAAGCAGATTGCGGCATCAATTGGTAGGGGAGTTCTGTAAAGTACCGGTAGTCTCCTTGAAGAAAAACCTTTGGCAGCAGTTGGGATTTTGCTTCCTGATTTTTAAGCTGGGCAATTTCCCCTTGGTTTTTTGCAATCAGTACGTTCTTGTTCTGCACCAATGCAGTATCTATACATGCTTCCAAAGACCATTCTTTGACCTGAGCCTTTGCTTGAGTGCTGATGATCAGGAGCAGTACCAATATTAATTTATGTATGTGAGTATTTACTAACATTATTTTAGAAATTTTTTTACTGTTTAATCAAAGTCAACAATGCTTCGAGCATATTTCTGCCCTGTCTATTGATGTCAAATTTGAAGTTTGAAATTTTCCATTTAAACATTTGCAGGCGGAAGGAGCCCATGATGATATGGACCAATTCTTCATTTGTGATAGCCTGGGTAAATGTACCTTTTTGCTGTCCCTGCATTACGATGGGCATCAGGTATTTCATTTTGACCTGCATCAGTTGCAAGATGGCCTGATTGATTTTATCAGATCCTTCCATTAAACCGTCAGAAAATACTGCCACCACATAATGAGGATTTTTGGAAAAAAAGCTGAACTGACTTTCAAAAAGAGCGATAAGATTTTCTTTTGGATCCGCATGAGGAATGAAAACTTTTTCCAGACGTTCATCCATATTGGTTCGTAAGTAATCCAACAAACCCAGAATGATATCTTCTTTACTGGGAAAATGCCTATAAAGTGCTGCTTCTGAAAAGCCGATTTCCTTAGCGAGATTTTTGGTAGTGAGTCCGCTCAAACCGGAAACGCTCAGTATTCTTCCCGCAGTTTCAATAATTTCAAGTTGTCTTTCGGAGATTTCCATTATGTTAGTTAGTATTTACTTACAAATATAAGTGTTTATTTTCAAACTCAAAATTTCAGGAGAAAATTTTCATGGAATATTTATCACCGGAAAATACACTCAACAGGCTATCCATAAAAGATACTGGTAAAGGATGACCTTTATCATAATTTAAAAGTTTCAGAATCCTTATTATTATGGTATGATCTCCAGTGATTATAAAAATCTTATGAATGGTAAAAACAATATCGCAATTGGCTTTTTGACAATGGGTTTTTTTATGGCCTATGGTTTCCTTTTGATTTATCTTCGTGACTTTGCTCCGGGCAAAGAAGAATGGGCGAACTCATACAGTATAGGAAAACATTTTGAAGTCAGGCTTGCCCATGTCCATGGCAATCTCTTTGCTTTCCTAAATATTCTTATAGGCTATTTGTTGCTGCGGTTTGGAGATAAACTTCCCAGTGTAAAAATCATTTCGTGGTTGGCTTTGATAGGTCTTTTGATGCCTATCGGAATTCTGGCGGAAGTCTATCTTGGATTTCCGCCCCTGTTGGTTTTAATTGGGGCCATTGCGATGACTGTGTCAGTGGTTTGGCTTGGAATTTCTTTTCTGAAAATGAAGGACCTTTTTCTCAAATGAAAAAGTTTTCGCTATATCTGGTGATAGCCGTATTAACGGGCTTTGGCTTGTTGACATTGTTTCTTAGCAGCTCGGTGATTTTTGATTTGTTTGAGATCAGAGAAAAGGAGGGGAACTATGTCTTGTTTGTAGTATGGGCAAATTTCCTGAGCAGTTTTCTATACCTGATTGCTGTTTATGGCATCATGACTTCAAAAACATGGACCTATAAAACCCTAGCCGTATCCATTCTGATTTTAACAGTGGCATTTATCGGTTTACTTTTCCACATCCAATCAGGAGGGATTTATGAGACAAAAACGTTAGGAGCCATGGTTTTCAGAATCGTGATGACTTTTGCCTTTGCGTTATTTGCTTATTTCACAATAAATAAAAATCCAAAAAAATGAATATCAAAGATTTACATCCTGAAGCAAAAGAAGTCTCAACAGCACTGCTATTCAAGACCACAGAAGGCAATGTCACCTCTCTCCAAATTCAGGAGGGTGAGCAATTGAAAGAACATATTTCAAAAGTGCCTGCCTTATTGATCAGCCTATCAGGCGAAGCTGTATTCGAAAATGAAAAAGGACTTAAGCTTACCCTCACTACAGGTGAATATGTGAACATTGAACCCATGGTCAAACATTGGATCAAGGCACATTCCAAAAGCAGCCTGATCCTTGTTAAGTGATTAATTGGAAAGGATAGCAAAACCCCATTCAGAGGAGTTCTAATAAAAAAAGTTCCATTGAATTCTTCATGAAAATTCAAAAGGTCTTGTTGGGTATATAAAGTAAAAGATCCTTTTTTGAAATTTTATTTTATTATATAAAAATCAGCCTGTTAGATGATAATTGTCACAAAAAAACAGTGTGATAAGATGTAAATTTAGTTATCAACAAATCCTTAAAGGACCAAAAAGATGAAAAAGATCCTATATACTACCGATTTTTCCAAAAATGCAGAACAGGCTTTGCCCATTGCTCTAAAGCTGGCCAAAAAGCACCATGCAGAAATCCACTTGTTACATGTTTTTGACATTCCGACTTCATGGGATTATCCTTACACGGAGGAACCTCTCGAAATGGAAAGACAGGCAATCAGAGAATCTGAAAAAAAATTAAATGAGCTCTTCGTTCAATATTCATCAGATTCGGTTGAAGGACTAAAAGTCATTTACCATGTCATTGAAAATCCATCTGTGGTAGATGGAGTCCTTTCCTGTATTCATGATGTCAATCCTGACATCCTCGTCATCGGAACTAAAGGAGGTAGCAAGGCCCGGGAAATTATTGTGGGAAGTTCAACCAAATCCCTTCTTTCCAAATCGCCTGTTCCTGTATTGGCCATACCAGAAAATATTTCATCCATGGAATTTGAAAGAATACTCTATGCAAGTGATCTGTATGAAGAAGATATCAAAGCCTTGGAACAATTAATCCATATTCTGGAACCCTTCCAGCCGCTTATTAGGGTAGTTCATATAAGTAACCACGATGCCAATTTCGAAGCCAAAAAAATCGAGTGGTTTAAAGAATTGCTTAAGGATAGAAATTTGAATAAAAATATTGAATTGATTCATCATCTTTCTTCATCAATCGCTGAGGGCCTTGAATCAATTTTATCCAAAAATAATTTTGATCTGCTCGTCATGCTGGAAAAAGAGAGGCATGGCATAATTGACCATTTGTTTCATAAAGACCTGGTCAAGAAAATGGAATTCAGAACGAGGATACCTCTTTTGAGTTTTAACCAACACCATATCAAATAAAGGATTTAAAAACAGCCAATTAAACGATAGAAATCATGATAGCAAGAAGAATTTACCTGGGATTATTGATATTCTCAATTTTGATCGGGGTTTACTTTTACGGTATAGCAGTCGAAAATTTTGACAAAGAGTTCCTGAAAATCTTTTCAATATTGCCTTTCTTTTTATTTATGGCCGGTGTACATGGTCTTTTCGCCCACTTATTGACTCCTACTACAAAAAGTAAAATGATCTCATATCCATTGGTCATGGGTATGGTTTATGTTCTGCTTTTCTTTATTCACTTATTCGTGATCGTGCCCATAATATGTCCAAACTTCTAAAAAAAGACATATGAAAGATTTACATAAATTAATTGATGAAATAACAAAAACCACTTTGTTAATTGAAAGTCATTATCCTGAACTGTACTGTTTTCTGGACGAAAACCCAATTACTATTCCGATTGAAAATGGAAGTCAAATAGATGAAAATTCACTTCAAAACTATCTTGAGAGTCTGCAGCAACTTCTTTTACATCATATTGAGGAGCATAAAAAATCTCCTGATTTCAAGAAAACATCTTCTTTAGGATTGAAATCCCAAATTTCAAAACTTTCCAGGGATGTAAGGGAAAGGACCTTAAATAGATTCCAACAAATACCCTCGGGATTTATCAATTGGAGGCTGAACAGTAACAGCATGAGTTTTGGGGATATTGCGGCCCACCTCGTTTATGTTGATGAACTCTTTCTGAATATGATGGAAAAGCAGGAGAAAAAGTATACTTGGGTTTTGGGGACTGATAGCCCCCACTTAAACGTTGACAGTGGATCTTTCACCAAACTGATAAATAAACTTCAAGGACTGCAATCAAAAAGAGAAGCAATACTTGAAAACCTGGATGAATCGGAATTTTCTGAAATTGTCACAGATGAAAATGGGGAAGATTCAAGTCTTTGGTGGTTTGTGATGGACAGGTTGATAGAACATGAGGTGTATCACCGCGGGCAAATGTCCGTATACCTTAAACTTCTGAAAGGTGAACCTGACCGCATTTAACCTTAGTCCATTAAAATTCTTTTTTATTTACAAGGATTTTTTTTTAATGCCTATAAAGTCTTTCTGATTGAATAGTTGTTTACTATTTAGGTATGTGTTGAAGTACCTTTTAATTTTCAGAAGAGAATAAATGCCTAAAATTCAAGAAGCAGTCTGACCGAAGCAAGGCAATTGCCAGGAAGAAATTACTTGGCTTAAGAAACCGGATAAAAATGTCAGGTCACCTCTTTTAAGCAGCACAAAATGTGTGATAAACATAAATTGTTTTTTTATCTCTGTAATGCTTATTCCATTAAAGATGTCCATCTTTATTAAGATTGAGTTTTGCAATAGCATGTAAATGGAAGCTGTAAGTCCAAATTAAAAACTTTATGAATGCTTGCACTGTGACAGACGGTAAACAAATCCTGAATATTTAATCATGAACATTATTGATAACGTCATTCAACATTTTAAAAGTGAAAATTACAAAGAGGACTTGATTTCTGTCGAAGGGATTTGTCCTGTTTGCTGGGGAAAACAGGAATACGACTGAAAAATCAGAACATTAATTAAAAGATAAACAGATCGATATCAACAATCATCAAGACAGCTATATGCTTTTTCAGGATTTTGTGAAACACCACATTGACGGAGTCACGCTCTTGGAAGGTATTGTGACTGATTGCCCAGACTGTTCGACTGAAAATATTAAAATGAATAAACAGATGACAATAAAGAAAATTAAGGAGGAACTGAATTCAGCTGACAGTCCCGTTGCAAAGTCGCTTCACCATGGAACAGGTTTCAAAGTTCTCATGATGGGGTTTAAGAAAGGGATGATTTTGATTGAACATAAAGCTCATGTTAAATCAAAATTAACTGTTTTGGAAGGAGCGGTCATTTACAAGGAAGAATCAAGGGTGGTGGAACTTGGCCAATATGACGAAGTTGAAATCCCAGTTGAAATTACCCAATCCGTAGAAGCAATTGAGGACAGCCTTTGTATTTTGTCTCAAGGAGCATCATAAATTAATATTATCTGCGACTGGGTTCTTTAGTTTGTAAGATGTAGATTTGTCTTATAAATGATTACTCCGTATGGGTAAATTCCAATCCATCAAAAGAAAATTGTTTCTATACAGCTTAATCCCCCCTAGAGCTTGGAGACCTTATGCGATTGTTTTAGTAGCTGCTATTTTTGGTCTTGGGATTTACTTATTACGCTTAAGCAATGCCGCATCTTATTTGTCGGATGATCCACAGGCATGTGTGAATTGCCATATCATGACACCACAATACATCACTTGGACACGCAGTTCCCATCGGGAAGTAGCCCATTGTAATGACTGCCACGTCCCTCATGACAATATTGCAAACAAATATTTTTTCAAAGCCAAAGATGGCTTGTACCATGCCTCTATTTTTACAATGAGAGCCGAACCCCAGGTTATCAAAGCCTTGGGACCTTCCATCAAGGTCATACAGAGTAATTGTATCAGGTGCCATGAGGACCAAGTGACAGATGCCAAATTGATCGGATTGGTAGAAAACCATCATCCGCATCGTACAGACCGAATCTGCTGGGAATGCCACAGGGAAGTTCCTCATGGAAAAGTAAGGAGTCTGGCTTCTGTAGGACATCAAATTGAACCCATTCGGGCCCATGCCCCAACCGATCTGGAGATTATTCCCAAATGGCTTAAAGAAAGCATGCAACAAAGCAAACAGTAATTAGGACATTCTTAAAACCACATACTCATGAAAAATTGGATTCTTTTTGGATTAACAGCCGTAATAGTCTTTTTATTGGCCATGCTGGCCTATTCTATTATGGACAGGAAAACTGAGGCGAGATTTGCATATCAACCCAAAGTACAGATAGAAGGAATTGAACCCAGGGATTCTGTTTGGGGATTGAATTATCCCAGGCAGTATCAATCCTATATGAAAACCCAGGACACCACTTTTAAAAGTATGTACAATACAAGTGGCTTTCAGGATGTATTGGATGACCAGCCAGAATTGGTGATTTTATGGGCAGGCTATGCATTCAGTAAAGATTACAACCAACCCAGAGGTCATGCTTATGCTATTACAGATGTGCAGAATTCTATCAGAATTGGCTCCCCCATGGAACCTGGTGATGGGGTGATGCCAAGTACTTGCTGGACCTGCAAAAGCCCTGATGTACCCAGGTTGATGAGTGAATTGGGGGTTACGGAATATTATAGCACCAAATTATCAAGTATGGGTTCAGAGGTCATCAATCCAATAGGATGTGCTGACTGTCATAATTCCCAAACCATGAACCTTACCATTACCCGCCCTGCTTTGATTGAAGCTTTCGAAGCCATGGGCAAGGACATCAATCAATCTTCTCATCAGGAAATGCGCTCATTGGTCTGTGCTCAGTGCCATGTAGAATACTATTTTGACAAGACAAAGCCCGGAAAAGAAAAAGCAAATTACCTCACCTTCCCATGGAAAGATGGGTTGAGTGTGGAAGCTATGGAAAATTATTATGACAATATTGATTTTGCGGATTGGACACATCCCATCAGCAAAACCAAAATGCTTAAAGCACAGCATCCCGATTATGAAATTTTTGAAATGGGTGTACATGCCAAAAGAGGTGTTTCCTGTGCAGATTGCCATATGCCTTACAAAAATGAGGGCGGACAAAAATTCACAGACCACCATATCGGTTCACCACTCAGCAATGTAGAAAACTCCTGTTTCGTTTGTCACAGGGAAAAACAGGAGGATCTGATGACAGATGTCTATGATCGCCAACGAAAAGTCAAAGAAGGGTCTTCGAAATTACAGAAACAGATTGCGATGGCACATATTGAAGCAGGAAAGGCTTGGGAATTAGGTGCCACTGAAGAACAGATGAAAGATATCCAAAAAGGTATACGCCATGCACAATGGAGATGGGATTTTGTAGTGGCTTCCCATGGTGGGGCATTCCATGCCCCTTTGGAATCCAGTAGGATTATCACCTCGGCCATGAGTACAATTCAGGAAAGTAGAATCCAACTTACCAGATTATTGTCTTCATTGGGCCACAATAAGCCTGTAGATATGCCTGACTTTAATGATAAAACAGCTTTACAGACCTACATTGGCCTTGATATGGAAAAAGAATGGGCAGACAAAGCCAAATTCCTAGAGCAGGTAGTTCCGCAATGGCTGAAGGAAGGCAAAGCCAGGGAAGCTAAAAAAGAAGTTAAAGTCCTAAGTAGCAAATAACCAATAAATCCCTTCAGCTATGAAAAAGCTATTAATATTGGGTTGGGGAATCTTATTTTTCCTCTCCTATCAGGACCTGTCTGCCCAATTCAAAATAGACGGACAAATTCTTCAGCGTTCAGAGTTCCGAAACGGATTTGGAAGACTTATCTCTGAGGATCAAAAACCCTTCGCTTTTATCGGTCATCGTGCCAGGCTACAAGCCGCCTATGAAATGGAAAATTTCACTTTCTATATGAGCATACAGGATGTCAGGGTTTGGGGAAATACGCCGCAAGTAAAAGCCTCGGACAACTTCCTGTCCCTACATGAGGCTTGGGCAATTGCCAAAATTTCGGATACTTGGAAAGTTAAATTGGGAAGACAGGAACTCAATTATGACAACTTTAGGTTTTTGGGAAATTTGGATTGGGCATTGCAGGGAAGGGCACATGATTTTGCTTTGGTGATGCATGAAAAAGATAATATGAAATTCCATTTTGGTGGGGCATATAACCAAGCAGCACAGGCACTTGTAGATCAGCCATTTTTAATCCCTAACCAATATAAAATCGCCCAAATGGCCAGGTATGAAAACAAATGGGGAAAGGTACAGTTTTCTGCATTGTTCTGGAATGATGGGCGTGAATGGCAAAACTTTGATACCAATGGCACGCTTTTGGAAAAAGGAATCCGCTATAGGTCTACCTTAGGCGTACCCACCTTAAAATACAATTCAGGAAATTCTCAGCTATCTGCCTTTTATTACCACCAGTTCGGAAAGGATATCGCAGGAAGAAGCCTGAATGCATATAATTTCAGTCTTGCCTATAACCATACTTTTCCTATCAACCTAGAACAAGGTAAAGTTTGGACTATATCTATAGGTACCGAACATATCAGCGGCACTGCCAACAATGAGACTGAAACAAACAATTCATACAACCCGCTTTACGGCACCAATCATTTATTCAACGGGTATATGGATTTGTTTTTTGTGGGAGGAACACATGAGGAGAATGTGGGTCTGGAAGATTATTTTATCCGGTCCCGGTATGCTTTCAGCAAAAAATTCTTTCTTCAAGGGGACATCCATACATTCTTTGCCCAGAATAAAATTTTCAGATTGGAAGAACCGGGCAGTTCAAATCAATTGGATCCTTACTTTGGAACACAACTGGATTTTAGTTTGGGCTATATCGTCAATGAAGCATTTTCCATTCAAAGTGGATATAGTCAATTTTTCAATACCGATTCATTTGCTTACATTCAAAACAACAGCAATCCAAAAGGAATCCAAAATTGGGCCTACCTCATGCTAATTTTCAGACCAACCATGAAAAATAAATTCATCGGTATTTTGCTCTAAAAAAATGAAAATCATCAGAATACTGCTTTCCACCAAAGTTACCTTGGTCTTGTTCATAGCATTTGCAGGATCAATGGCTGTGGCTACATTTATCGAAAATGACCACGGAACTCCCGTAGCCCGCTCCATGGTTTATGATGCTTGGTGGTTTGAAATTATCATGGTTTGGATGGGCATCAACTTTTTGGCCCACATCAACCAATACCGGCTGTTTCATAAAAACCGCTGGCCTATCGGCCTCTTTCATATTGCCTTTGTCATCATCATCTTAGGGGCCGGAGTAACGCGATATTTCAGTAAAGAAGGCATCATGCATATCCGTCAGGGCCAAGAAGAAAATACTTTTTACACCACTTCACATTACCTACAGATCAATGAAAGTAATGAAAATAACCTCCATTCCTTTGAAAAACCCCTCTTGTTACTCCCTAAGGACTTTAAGCCCAAAACCATTTCTGCCAAATTGGGCGACACCAAATTCAAGGTGGTCTTTGAAGAATACATTCAAGGCGCTAAAGAAGAATTCTTGGACGGAACGGAGACCTTTGTTGATTTGGCGGTTGCCATAGGTGCAGGAAGGGAAGATTATTTGGTGGATAAAGGAAAATTTATCCAAATGGGTGATATTACCCTTAGCACCAAAAATGATCCAATCCACACCATCCGCATTTACAAAGAAAACCAAACCTGGTTCATTGAATCCGATCTACATTTACAAATGATGGAGATGGCTACCCAACAAATGGGCAATCAGCATTCAGGAGAAACCCAGCCACTCAAATTGCGGACGCTTTATCAATGGGACGGTGGTGCGTTTATGGTCAAAGGAATCCATGAAAACGCCAAACTGGGCTATGGAGCAGAAAAAGATCCTCAATTGGCCAAAAACCTGTTGGATGTGGTCAAATACAGCATCCAAGATGAATCCGGTCAAACGATCAAAGAGGCTTTTGTGAAAATGGTCAGCTTCAATCCAAGTTGGACTACTTTTACTTATGAAAGTAAGAACTACTCGGCCACTTTTGGCCCTAAACCCATACACTTGCCTTTTGGTCTTTACCTTAATGCATTCGAACTGGAAAGATATCCCGGAAGTCAAAGTCCATCGAGCTATGCCAGTGAAGTCATGGTGATGGATCAAGGTGAGGAGTTTCCCTATCGTATCTTCATGAATAATGTATTGGATTACAAAGGATTCAGGTTTTACCAATCTTCCTATGATACCGATGAAAGGGGTACGGTACTTTCTGTCAATCAGGACAGACCCGGCACCTATATCACTTATTTGGGTTATCTGCTTTTGACATTAGGGATGTTTTTGACCCTATTTGCCAAAGGCAGCAGGTTTAGAATTCTGAATACCAAACTCAGCAATATCAAAAAAGTAGCTGCAACTCTTCTGGTTTTATTGGGAACAACTGTCAACATTTTTGGCCAGGAAATTGAATCAATAAACCCCGCCATAGTCCCTTTGCAACAAGCGGAGGCTTATGGCAAACTCATTGTTCAGGATTTGGATGGAAGAATGAAGCCATTGAATACCCTAGCCAATGAAATCACCAGAAAGCTTACCGGAAAAACATACGTGACTATCCCAAATCAGGAAGGCGATTTCAAATTAAGTCCGGAACAATTCCTCTTGGCCGTACAAATGGATCCTACCACATATAGTCATCTACCCTTGATAAAAATCGACAAAACAAAGTCCTTTGAGGTTTTTCAGCTTTTGGGTATAGAAGCAAGTGACAGAATCAGTTTCCGGGATTTTTTGGATGAGGAAGGAAACTACCTGATACAGGATTTGGTAGAAAAAGCCAATCAACTCAAGCCTGCCGAAAGAAATGAAGGACATAAAGAATTACTCAAAACCGATGAAAGATTCAATATTTTCTATGGTTTGTTGACTGGGGACTTTCTCCGCCTATTCCCAAACAAGCTGGATGGAAACAATACTTGGTTCACAGGTCAGCAGTTTATGCAGGGATTTGATGAAGAAGACGGTATTTTTGTCAAAAACATCACACCACTTTATCTCAATGCACTCGGTAAAGGTATTGTAGAAGGGAACTGGGAAGAAGCTGAAGAAACCTTATCATACATTGCATTGTATCAGGAAAAAATCGGGGCCGAAGTCTATCCCACATCCAATGAAATTAAAGCAGAACTGCTCTATAACAAATTGAATCTTGGAACGAGGCTATTTGGTTTGTTTTGGCTTTTAGGTGCAATTATGTTGTTTTTGGGGATTTTAATGCTATTCAAGAATGACGGAATTTTGAAAAAAATCTGGTCAGTCGGTAAAATATTGACATGGTTAGGATTTTTGGCTTTTACTTTTCACTTAAGTTTGAGGTGGTACATCGCCAAACATCCACCTTGGAGTGATGGATTTGAGATGCTGGTTTTTGTGGCTTGGGGTGTATTGCTTTTTGGGCTGTTGTTTTCGGCCAAGTCAAAGTTTACCCTGCCTTTGGGTCTCATTTTTTCAGGAACACTGCTTTTCGTTGGTTTCTTGGATTGGCTCAATCCCGAAATCACCAACCTGATGCCTGTCCTGAATTCCTACTGGCTCAAAATCCACGTTGCCATTATTGTAAGCAGTTACGCCCCTTTGGCTCTGGCCGCGATTATTGCATTGCTAAGTTTGATCTTGATCATATTCAAGCCCAATGATCCTGGGAAAAAATGGTGGAGCAGTATCCGTGAATTGCAGATGGTAAACGAAATGTCAATTACCATCGGGTTGTTTCTTTTGGCAATAGGAACATTTTTGGGTGGCGTTTGGGCCAATGAAAGCTGGGGAAGGTATTGGGCATGGGATCCCAAAGAAACTTGGGCATTGATTTCGGTTATCGTCTATGCATTTGTATTGCACCTCAGGCTGATTCCAAAATTCAAAAATGGACTGGTATTCAATCTTGCAAGCCTTTGGGCATTTTCCTCAATCGTCATGACCTCTTTTGGAGTGAATTATTACCTGTCAGGTCTTCACTCTTATGCAGCCGGAGATCCTGTGCCTGTTCCAATATGGGTTTATTGGATTGTTTTGGTTTTATTGACTATTTCTGTATTCGCTATTTTCAAATACAAAAACCTCAAAGAAGTTGAAATCAAACAGCTTGTGGTATAAACAAAATCAGGCAAACATTGTCGGCCGATTACGCTTGGTATATTCGATTGCTAACAGCGTATATCTGCACCTTTCAATTTTTTTTATTCCTTAGAGTTGTCGAAAGTATCTCCATTTCCTACCAAAACGAACAAGTAAATAGGCAGTTAGAGAAACCCAAAGGCGGTCAATCCGAAACCAGGCCATTGGTTCCATTCCCAACCAACTGATAGGAGGACCTTGGACAAGCTATTGAATATGGGGAGGTAAAATCTTCCCCCTTTCCTTTTTTCTGTATGTGGGTTTGCATTTAGGTAAACCTGAAGTGGGAGCAGCCTTTGTTCCTGACTATCTCCCTTTTCCCTACTTCTGGAATTACTTTACTCTGATTTGCATTTTGGCCTTTATCATCAGTGCGGTTATTGGAATTACAAATTCCAATTATCTGTTCTCTGGATTGCAATTCCCGAGAAGCTGACTATACCTCAAATAACTTATCCACCTCCCTCATCAACCTATCGGTCTCCATCAAAGCCACAATAATCTTTTGATAATGAAGGATATCTTCAAAATCCAATGTCCTGCCCTTTCTGTCTTTAAGCCATTTCTGGGCGGGTTGGTAGCCGCCGATGTAGAAGTTCCAGGCGGTCTCTCCGGGACTTGGTCGAAGTATTGGGTTGGGTTGATATAGACTTTTCCTACTATCAGACCTGTCAGTCCGCCTAGGCGGACTGACAGGTCTTTTTCCTTAGCTTCAAACCTAGGCTTATCTACTACATTATCTCCATCTACTGGATACTGCGTAATATATTGGCTGACTTGGGGACTTTCGAGGAGATGGATTTGCCTCAATTCTCTACCCAGACTTAACAACTTCCAAAACACCGCTGTATCTTTTGGATACGGTACCCTTGGGAAATCAATCTTCAAAAATTCCTTGTATTTCTCCCTGTAAGAAGGGCTATGCAATACCGCATAGATATAGTCCAACAGATCAATGGGTGCAAAATGCTGCCTGAATTCCGGTCTGACTTCTCCACTTTCAGCTAACCAAACATTCCCTTCCTTAGGTTTTTCAGGCACAAAACCAATCCCAAGCCATTTGAAATCTTTTCCACAATATCCATATTTAGGTTGGGTTTTCTACTTGGGCAATTTCCTATTTCAAGTTGGTTGTAGGATTCAGGGTAGAGGTAGAGAGGCAAGATATAATTTGGATTATATGCATCTAAATTCTTATTTTCAGTTATCTCTTAAAATATCCAAATGGTAGCGCCTTCAATCGCTTGACTAGGAATAATTAAGCAGTAATTATCTTTTTCGATTCTGTGTTTCATAAAACTTCCTTTATCATCACCTCTGACAATAATTTGATTAAAAATACTAATGCTGCCTTGCATTCGAAATCCTCAATGAGTATACCCTGGGCCTTCCATGACTTTGAAAATATGTAAGATGGCTGGGAAAATGGCATCCATGGATTCTTCTGCTCCTTTGGTTGAGCCAGGTAAGGCGAGAACCAAAGTATTTCCAATTAACCCAGCTACTGATCTGGAAAGCATGGAGTAAGGTGTTCGCTGTTGCCCGTAGGACCGGATTGCCTCTACTATTCCAGGAATTTCCTTTTCTAAGAGGGGCTTTATTGCCTCTGGCGTAATATCCCTGAGAGAAAGGCCAGTTCCTCCTGTTATTATTATAATATTTACCTTTTCTTCTACGAACTGCTTCAAAAGGGTTTGTATATCATGGATTTCATCTGGTATAACGAGATAATCATGGATATGGACGGCTGATTTTTCTAATTTGCCAATAATGACTTTTCCAGCTATGTCATCTTTTTTTCCTGCCGCAATAGAATCTGAGCAAACGATAACTGCTGCTTTAAGGGCTTCATTCTTATCTTTTGAAAAATCCGTTTTTCCTCCTTTTTTTTCTACCAATTTGATCTGCTCTATACATATGTTTTTATCAATGGGTTTTAGCATATCATACATTGTCAGGGCAACGACGGAAGCCGCATGCATGGCTTCGACTTCTACACCTGTTTTGTAAATTGTATGAATTTCAACAAATATATAGACTTCAAGATCTTTTATCTCATAGTTGATGGAAGTGAATTCTACAGGCAGTGGATGACAATCGGGAATCATATCCGCAGTTTTTTTGGCAGCAAAGAGGCCTGCGACCTTGGCCATTTCCAAGACGTCTCCTTTTGGAACCTTTTTCTGAATGATAGCATCGATTGTATCTACCGAACCCACTTTTACAATAGCTTGTGCGATTGCTTTACGAAGTGTGTTTGATTTATGAGTTATATTAATCATGGAATTAGAGTCTTTTTTAACATACCCTTTGACCAATATTGTTGACTCACAATCATAAGGATAAAATTCTTAATTTTTATGTTCAATTTGTTGAGCTATCTCTGGAGATTCTGTTTTGATGATTTTTCTAGTGACCTTGAGTATCCAGAAAAGACAAGTAACGGATAAGATAAACATCAGGATCCAGCTACTGGTCCAAAGCCCCGTCCAATCAAGTAAATAACCGAAGATTATGGGACAAACAAATCCACCGAGTCCTCCGATTACCCCTACCATACCTCCAACAGTTCCTACATCATCCGGGAAATAGTCCGGTATAAATCGGTAAACTCCTGCCTTTCCAATACCCCAAACGATACCAATCAATAAAACCAAAACGGCATAAACCCACATATTTGCTTCAAACGAAATTTGGGTAACTCCTTTGGCCAGTAATTCCTTTTTGGCAACATCTTGACCTTCCTTTACAACAGGTTCCTGCCAATTGTATTTGTGGGGAAGAAAGGAAGTCAAGTTATTGGGTTCATCCATTTTTTCATTTGCCATTTCTTTGGAAGCCAATCCATAACTTTTTTCTCCTACAATAATTTCTTGGTCACTAACCATTTTAACTTTTCCTGCACTGCCTGACATGATACCTTTGCCTGGGGTGAAGATATCCATTTTTGGAACCATCAGTAGTGCCGCCAAAATAATTGACCAACGGAAGGTACCTAACATCACCCTTCGTGCACCTAATTTATCACTCATCCAGCCCCCCAGCACACGTATTAAACCTGATGGAAAAGAGAATAAAGAGGCAAAAAGTCCAGCTACGACCAAGCTTGCGCCATAAACATTGACAAAATAGGGGACTAGCCACTGCGCAAATGCAACAAAGCAACCGAATACCAGAAAATAATAGAATCCAAACCGCCAAACACGGATGCTTTTCAGGGGTTTGAGAATCTGAGTCATAGTTCGTGCAGGAGCACCTGTTTTCTTATTAACAGAGAAGAAAATAAAAATCAAAGCCATCAATATGAGTACCCCGGCATAATATTGTGGCAAAAGCCTCCAATTTTCGGGATGTTCTCCATTACCTGTGAAGTTGTTCAATAGAGTAGGTGCCAACAAGGTAGTCAGAGCTGCGCCTGCATTACCTGCGCCAAAGATACCTAAGGCTCTTCCTTGCCAGCTTTTTGGAAACCAAACGGAAGTGTAGCCTATGCCTACGGCGAAGCCTGCACCAGCAAATCCAAAGAAAAAACTCAAAATGGCATAGGCCATGAAACTTTCTACATAGGCGATCAAATACATAGGTAAGGCACATAGAAGGAGTAAACCTGCAAAAATCCATTTTCCTCCATATTTATCTGTAAGAATACCCAAAGGTAAACGGAAAATAGCCCCTGTAAGAATGGGAATACCAAACAACCAACCTGTCTCAACAGGTCCCCAGTCAAAAATCCCATTGTCGGTAAGGTAGGTTACCATCACCCCATTAAATGTCCAAACGGCAAAGCAGATGGTAAACGCCAAGGTGTTAAGAAAAAGCATTCTGTAGGATAAAGAGTTGATTTGTTCCTGCATGGATTCTGGGTTTAGATTTTTTCCTTTACTTTAAAACTACTTAATGATTTTTTGATAGCCAATATGAAGCGTAGACTCTGTCTTCAGGTGTATTGATGTTCAAGAATTCAATTGGATTTTGCTCAGAGAAGTGATCTAAAGCAAATATTTCATGATGGTTGTCAAAAATAAAACTTTGAAGTTTCAATCTATTGTTTGCGATATCTTTTTCAATTAAAGAAGTCAAGCTTATAGGGTATACTCCAGGAAAGGGTAGTATTCTATTTTTTAAACTAGAAATTATAATACAGTGATCCTTAGATTGAGTAATCAATGCTTTCAAGGATTCAGCTTTCAAAAAAGGCATATCACAGCTCAGTAAGCAGACAGAATTTCCCGTGGTATTAGCCAAAGCAGTCAAAAGTCCCCCTAAAGGCCCTTTTTCTGGAATTTTATCCTGTATCACTTTTAATCCAAACTCTTGATAAGCAGCATTATGCGCAATGATATAGATTGGATATGGAAGTTCATTGAGTGATTCAATCAAATACTGAATCATAGGTTTTCCTTTAATCTGGACCAACCCTTTGTCACTGCCCATTCTGCTGCTTTTACCACCTGCCAAAATAAAAATTTCCAATCCTTTCATACTGCTGTTGTTGTTTTTCAATTAATTAAGTGAACGCTAGTATTGTGATTATTAATAAGGAGTCTGGATAAGCTTTACAAACTGAGTAACTCATAACTCTACCAATGGTAAATATTTATCAACGATCCAGCTTCTAGCTCCTCAGTTTCTTCAGTTACCTCAGCAAAACAATTAGTTACACCAAATGAAATCAGGTTAAATGATTCCTGGCCGGGCAAAATGTAAACCAATCCAATTTCTATGTGGGCTTTTAGGAAGAAAGTAATTCCGTTTTTTCTTCTTGAAGGTTCTGCCAAAGGAAGCTTTTCTGTAGGTTTCCAGGGACCATGATGCCCCATGTATTGTAAAAGTGCTGGCTTGACATATTGATTGAAGCAAATAATGACAGATGCAGGATTCCCAGGTAAAGCAAATACAATTTTTTTACCTAACAATCCAGCATAAAGGGGTTTACCAGATCTTTGTTTAATTTTATAAAACAATTCCTTTACTCCGGCGATTTCCAATGCTTTTTTTACATAGTCATAGTCACCAACTGATATACCTCCCGATAGCAGTACGACTTCAGTTTTTTCTATTACTTCGTCTATTGATTTTTTCAATTTTGATAAATGGTCTATTTAATTGAACGTATTCCTAGGGAATTACTGTATCAGCGGCTTTAGGCACAGGTGTGCTTGTGAAGGTTCTACTGGTTTACATGGCTGTAGTGGAAATGTTTTTTGTTCCCCTGCTGAGATTTCATTCATAACTTCCCATGATTCACGATTTTCATCCCAGCCCAGAGCATCCCCATCTATGGCTGAATTATCAAATGAGAGCACATCCAAAGGTGACAATATGTCTTTTGCTACAATCAAATCCATTGATTGTAACAGTGGAATAAGTTGAATTTTTCCTTCTGTTACACATGCTTGTAAAATTGACATGGCTTGATTTACAGAGATCATTTTAAGCTTTGCAAATTGAAAATAAAGGCTTGAATTAAGGTGAAAAGAAAATTATAAGTTGTTTTTATAAGCTAAACGTTTAATTTAACAACTTGCCTTTTTTAATAGATCATAAAGGATTTATTCCTTAATTTTGGGGTTTCTTGGTTCAGGTAAATAACGCAAAAGCCAAGCTGATGTGATAAATAAAACCAAAGACCCAAGAAATGTGCTGACTGCAATTTTGAAATTCTCTGTCAATGCATTGTTCAGGGCAGAATACAGTAGCCAAATCTGAATACTGACCAAAAGAATCAATAATAGGGTGATTCCTGTCATTAAGGTATTGGTCTTATTAGGATGGGCTTCTTTTTGGGAATATCTGAAATTACTCATAATAATCAGGCTTTATGGCTTTTGGCTTTGACAAATACTTTTCCGTTTTCTATCACTACATCTAATTGAGGCAAAGGTCTTGGGGGTGGGCCTTGTGTAACTACCCCGGTGCGGGGATCAAAATAACCTTTGTGGCAGGGGCATTCGATCAAGTTTAGATCTTTTCTGTAAATGACAGCACAGGCCAGATGTGTACATTTTTGTTCAAAAGCCCTCCACTCTCCATCTTCCAAATGGATCAGTATATAAGGGATGACCTTATCCCCTTCAATTTCGAATTGTAGCATTTCGCCCATTGGTAGCTGACCTTCTTCGCAAATGAGATGTTGACCTTCCAGTTCTTTTTCAGGGAAGGCGATGCTTTTAAGGACAATAGCCCCATTGCCAAGAGCTAGTGCTCCAGAGAAAAGGGTAAGGAATTTAGCAAATTCTCTTCTGGAAACATGAGTTGCCTCCTCCTTGTCTATGGGGAAATCGTTTTTCCACTTTGGTGTTTCACCTGCTTTTTGTTCTTTCATAGTACCGGCTGATTAATGCACTTTTAGGTAATTGCTGCCTTTTGGCATCATGATTTTTACTTTGGTTTTCACTTCCTGTTCTCCGAATATAAAGGTATCTACAGGTACACTGTCAGGCCTCTTTTTTTCGATTTCTTCCCTTGTTCCATAAAATAGGGCTTGTGAAGGGCAAACAGTAGCGCACATAGGTTTTTTGCCTGCTGAGGTGCGGTCATAGCACATGTTACATTTCATCATCAACTCAGCTTGCTCCTGTTTTTTCGGAACACCAAAAGGACAAGCAAGTACGCAGTTGGAGCATCCTATGCAGCGGGAAGTCTCAGCAGTGTGCACTACTCCAAATTCATCTTTGGAAATGGCATCTGCAGGACAAACGTTGGCACAGGCTGGGTCTTCACAGTGCATACAGACTTGTACTGTGGTTTGAGTGGAGATCGCCCTTTCCACATAGTGAATGTGGATCATACTTTCCTGTCCGTTAGTTTCACACTCAGCACAGGCCATTTCACAGGCATGGCAGCCAATACAGCGCTGCATGTCGATAAAAAATCCCATTTGTTGATCATATTTTGTACTGCTAGGCATAATTGGTGTAGTTTTTATGGATTTATGGTTTCATGGCTTTGATAGGCTAAAGAATCTATAGCCGGGGCAGCCCATTTCCTCAAAGGCTCTAATTTGCAGGCGCATACTTTAAATTCAGGAATTTTAGATACAGGGTCTAGGGTTCCAATGGTCAATTGGTTGGCAGACTGACTGCCTCCCCAGTGATATGGAAGGAAAACAGTATCGGGTCTGATGGTTTCCACGATTTGAGCAGGAAATATTGCCTCTCCTCTTCTTGTGGATACTTTGACCAATTCCCTTTCCTTGATACCAAACTGTTGAGCAAGACTTGGATGTATTTCCAAAAGTGGTTCAGGGTATTGGTCAACCAATTTTCCGATCCGGCGTGTTTGGGTACCTGAAAGGTATTGGGATACTACCCGGCCTGTGGTCAAGACCACCGGGTATTCTTTATCTGTTGTTTCAGAGGGTTCCCTGAAGGGGACTGGGTTAAAGTGGGCCTTTTGGTCAGGTGTTCTGAATTTTTTATCTTCCCAAAGCCTTGGAGTTCCAGGATGGTCTTCAGAAGGACATGGCCAAAAAATTCCCATATTTTCTTCAATTCTTTTATAAGTGATCCCGAAATAATCTGCCGTTCCCCCTTTGGAGGCCACTCTCAATTCATTGAAGATGGCTTCACTATTTTCAAAATTGAATTTATCACCAGCTCCTAACCTTTTAGCCAATTCCATGATGATTTCACCATCTCTTTTTGCATTTCCAGGAGGGGTAATGGCTTCATTGATTTTCACAACTCTGCCTTCGGCTGTTGTGACAGTACCTTCCTCTTCTTCATGCAATGAACCGGCCATGATCATATCCGCATGTCTGGCGGTTTCATTAAGAAAGAAATCGATGGCTACATAATATTCTAATTTTTCCAAAGCTTCTCTTACAAAATTATTGTTCGGGAGAGATACCAAAGGATTGAAACATATAGTAATCAATCCTTTTATTTCTCCACGATGGATGGCTTCAATAATTTCATAGGCAGAGAGTCCCTTTCCGGGCATATCTTTTTCATCAATGCCCCATACACCAGCAATGTATTTTCGATGCTCCGGATTGGTGATGTCTCTGTTTCCCGGCAACTGATCGCATTTGTGTCCATGTTCCCTACCACCCTGACCATTGCCTTGACCTGTGATGGTACCATAGCCGCAATATGGTTTACCTATTCTTCCCGTAGCCAACACGATATTGATACAACTTACCACATTGTCTACACCTTTGGTGTGATGCTCTATGCCTCTGGCATGTAATAGAAAAGAAGTGTCTGTTTTTCCCCACCATTCAGCCGCGAGTCTAATTTTTTCTTTGTCTATACCTGTGGTTGCTTCAGCCCAGTCCAGATCGAAATCCTTGACTGCCTCAATGGCTTGGTCAAATCCTGAGGTATGATTTTCTATAAAATCATGGTCTAACCAATCATTATCGACCAGTTGCTTGAGAATTGCTCCAAAAAGGGCTGAGTCTGTGCCTGGTTTTACTGGAAGGTGTAGGTCAGCCGTTCTTGCAATAGGGGTAACCCTTGGGTCCACCACAATCAATTTGGCAGCATTATCCCTGGCTTCCCAGATATAATGCGTAAGAGTAGGAAATGTTTCTGAAACGTTGGTACCAGCGATAATGATTACCTTTGCATTTTTCAGGTCTGACCAGGAGTTGGAAATCCTGTCCAGACCGAAGGCCTTTTTGTTTCCTGCACCAGCACTTACCATGCAAAGTCTTCCATTGTAGTCCAGGTTGGCCGTTTTCAAAGCTACCCTGGCAAATTTACCGATCATGTAACTTTTTTCGTTGGTAAGGGAAACCCCAGAGAGCATGGCAAATGCATCATTGCCGTAGGTGGATTGAATCCTTTTGATTTCATTGACAGTTCTTCCCATGGCTGTTTCCCAGTCAATAGGCTCAAAACCTTTACCTTCCACTCGTTGTAAAGGGCTTAGGATTCTGTCCGGATGGTTGTTTTGGAGATATCTTTGTACACCCTTGGGGCAGAGTCTTCCTTCATTGAAAGGGAATTCCATCCATGGTTCAAATCCCGCGATTTGGTTGTCTTTTACTTTGAGTTGGATACCACATTGCATGCCACAGAAGCAGCAGTGGGTTTTGACCAATCGGTCAGGTTCGTGGGTACCATGGAAGCCACTCTTGGGAGTATATCCTTTATGGGGTCCAAATTTTTCTATAATTTGATCGGCAGATACTGGTAATTTAGCCATGATATGTTAGTTCAGAATGTTGATTAACCGAAGAATTTTCCTGAAGCTTTTCTGGCTTCAAAGTGGGCTTTTGCCAGAGCAGAGCGTTTTCCTTCGGGAGAGAGGTCCAAATGGCTACTGCCATCAGATAAAGTGAAATCGAATCCCAGTTCTTTGGTGACTTTCTTGAGGTCGTTAATATGTGTTTGGGTAGCAAATTTTTCTTTAGTATGAGGGCAGACTGCCATGCCTCGTTTTTGCCCTTCGATTTTATACAGGTTTGCGCCGAGTTGGGCCAGCCTCTGGAAAATGTGGAAGAATTTCCCGAAAGGCATCCATATTAAAAAAAGAATTACAGTAATCGCATGGGTGACAGCCATAAATTGGTGTGTCCTGCCTTCCAAAAAGGTATAATCAAACCCGATTCCCAAACCGGTTACCGAGATAGCTATCAACAATACCAAAGGAAGCCAATCGCCTTCAAGTGTTTGTGTGGCAATTAATCCTCCATCTTTTACCCTTCTTTTCATCATAATGATCGCACCGATGATTACCGGGAATGAGGTAAAAAATAGTGCTTTAAAAGCAAGTATTGATATTGGCCCGCCCAATTCAAAAGTTGCAACTTTGAAGCCAAAAAAGTTGGCATTGTAGAGGTCATATGTGCCCGCTTCTAAAGTAAAATGAATCCACCCAAAGGTCAGAGGAACAGTAATGGCAAATGAAAGCAGACAACCCGTTGCCAGGAGAAAATGTCCCCACCAGCGTGTTCTGCTCCTATATGCAATAAACCTTTGTAAAAGAATATTGCGAAATAGTAAGTAAACAGACCTAGATGCATAAGTTATGAAATCCTTACTAAACAAAAACTGCAGACTTCTACGCCAATATAATTTGGTGGGTGGCCTTTGCAGCCAAACAGAATAGCGATATGCTATACCAAAAACCGCAAAGATGGTTCCGAATAAATAGGAGATAAGTGCCGCATCAAAATTCTGTAGATTTCGTGATCCAATGAACACTAAAATCACCACAGCTAAGGCAGCAATACTGGCTTTGATAAAGGCGATTCGGTTTAGTGTTTGAAATAATTTAAGCATATTATGGTTATAGGAAAAGGTTATTTTATGTTTACAAATTTATTGAGCAGCAACAGTGGTTTACTGGTCAAAATTTTGCCTTGGCTCCAATATCAACTAATATCTAATATCCAATAAATTCAAATAGTCCAGTAAGCTATCGATCCTTTGGAATTTACACATTTTATGAGGTATAATTTATGAAGGTCTTTCAGCATCTTTTCTATCATAGAAATACCAGTTTATTACAGTGGCAAAAACCAGGAAGATAGCGAGAATCCAGAAAAATCCTTCTGCATGTCCGGTGCTACCAATAAATGCTCCAAGTGCCAAAGAGAAAATAAATGGGCCGTATGCCGCAATTGCCGCTGTCCATCCAATTACTCCGGCGGCTTGTCTAGGATTATGTTTAAATATAATAGGAAATTGTCTAAAAGTCGAGGCATTTCCGATTCCTGTGAAAAAAAATAGGACCATCATGGTACCAACAAAGAGAGGGAACTGCTCCATTCCCGTTGGATTCACCAAACCAAAAGAGAGCATGACGATTACACCACCTAAAAGTCCAATTCCTGTAATAGTAGTCAAAACAGCTCCGCCGGTCTTATCCGCCACAAAACCAAATATGATTCTGGAGGCTGATCCTAAAAGTGGCCCATAAAAGGCGTATTTCAGAGGGTCTAAGCTCGGTTCAAATCCACCATACAACACCTTCATCAACAGGGGGAACGCTGCAGAAAGTCCTGCAAAAGTTCCAAAGGTCATAAAGTAAGTAATGGTACAATACCAGGTGTGTTTATCGCCAAATATGTCTAATTGCTCTTTGAATGAAGCTTTGATGGGAATGCTTTTGAGGTATTTCCAACTGATGATAGCCATGATAATTAAAAATGGAGCATACCAAAAAGCTCCGCTTTGAAGGTAAATTTCTTTTGAAATCATCTCTCCCGTAGCCTTATCAACGCTTTGAAAGAGTTGTGGTGCCCCATATAGCGCTACTCCAATCATAACGGGGGTCATAAATTGGGCAATGCTGACTCCGAAATTACCAATTCCTGCCTGAATCCCTAACGCAGTTCCCTTTAATCGTGCCGGAAAAAACATATTGGTAGAAGGCATGAATGAAGAGAAATCTCCTCCTCCAAAACCTGCTGTCAATGCGAGTACAACAAATACCCAGAAAGGAGTTCCCGGATTCATTACAGCCAACCCTATCCCGATCACAGGGATGAGTTTAAGGAGAGTTGCCACTGTAATGGTATGCCTGGTACCATATATAGGAATCAAAAAAGTATGTACAATTCTCAAGGTTCCTGCAGCCAGACCAGGTAAAGCAGCCAACCAGAACAATTGCTTATCATCAAATGAAAAACCGATTCCGGGAAGACGGGTTACGATGGCTGACATCATAAACCATGTTGCAAAAGATATGGTCAATGCAATGGTGGTGATGGTCAGGGTACGCCAAGCGATTTTTTTTCCGGTATTTTCCCAAAAGTTTTTGTCCTCGGGATTCCATTCTTTCAGCCATGTAGCCATAGTTTTTTTGTTTTATTGAAAGCAAAGGTAATTTACAAAAACCTGAAAAAAGATGACGAAAGTCATAGAATAGCATGATACAAGTATCATAATAATTCTTTTAATAAAAGATAATTTTGTCGGCTAAATCAGGATATTGATTTATGCTAAGCATCACAAAAATTTTCACCTTTGAGGCGGCCCATCGAATTTCAGATTACGATGGAAGTTGTAGTCAAATACATGGTCATAGTTATGTGTTGCATGTAACAGTTGGAGGAATTGATCTAAAAAAGGACATGTTGCTGGATTTTAAGGTGCTGAAAAAAATCGTACAGGATGAAGTGATTCAACTATTTGACCATGCCTTGCTATTAAAAGAAACCGAAAAAAATCGGATAGTTTTTGAGAAATTAGAACAGAAAATTTTTTGGATGGATGAGGAACCTACCGCTGAACGGATGCTGCTATGGATAAAAGACAGGATCATCCCCGGATTGCCTTCCCATGTGGAATTAGAAAGCTTGACCCTATACGAAACTGCAACCTGCTATGCGACTTGGAAGTCTTAACCCCAAGCTAATTTACCAAAACGCAGTCCATACGTGGTTAATGGCAGGGGTGATTTTGGTGTTGTTGATGGTGGTGATTGGTGGGGTTACCAGATTGACCCAGTCGGGATTATCCATGGTCCGGTGGGAACCAATCATTGGAGCAATACCTCCCACCACGGCCGAACAATGGCAGCAAGAATTTGTAGAATATCAAGCCAGTCCGGAATTTAAGGCTTATAACAGTCATTTCACTCTTTCTGATTATAAGCAGATTTATTTCTGGGAATACCTGCATCGCTTGATTGGAAGAATGGTGGGTTTGGTTTTTATTTTTCCGGCTATGTTCTTTTGGGTTAAAGGCGTTTTTGATTTGAGGATGAAAAAACAGGTAATGCTGATCTTTTTGGGAGGCCTGTTTCAAGGTTTCTTAGGCTGGTATATGGTCAAAAGTGGCCTGGTGGACATGCCCCATGTAAGTCATTATAGATTGACTGCGCATCTTTCTACAGCATTGGCACTGGCTGCCTATATTTATTGGTTGTCCCTGGAATGGAAGATTTTCACCAGAATAGAAGCACCAACAATTAAAAAGGGGACAATTGCCTTGACCGTGCTTTTGGGAATTCAGATTATTTATGGAGGCCTTGTTGCAGGACTAAAAGCGGGTAAGATGTATAATACTTTTCCTAAAATGGGAAGAACTTGGTTCCCCTCAGACCTGAATACTGCACTTGATTTGCATGGTGTTTTTTCGCTTTTCGCAAATGGTGTTGTGGTACAGTTTATACACCGCTATTTGGCCTATTTGGTAATTGGAGGAGTGATTTTGCTTTGGTGGAGGATCAAAAAAAATGCATCTGAACTTCGTCCTTTAGGTGATTATTTACTTATAATGGTCGGGATTCAGTTTTTCTTGGGTGTACTTACCCTGATTTGGGCAGTGCCGGTGAGTTTGGGGTTGTTGCATCAGATGGGTGCTGTGGTTTTACTTTTGGGCTTGGTGAAAATGGTGAAAAAAACAGCTTACATAAATCATTAAGATGATACCTTTTCAATCCCTTTTTTTCACAAGACTCCAAAATTTCTCCTTGGATGTAGAAAAGATTTCTTTCTCCTCAGTGTTGCTTCCCCATTTGAAATTCAGAAATATCAGTCATAAAGTTTAGACGATGTCGGGTTGGTTGGTTTCTTTTTTCCAAAAATAGATTTTCTCCGCATATTTTAAAGGTCTTATTTCCACTTCCTTGTATGGATAAATCCTGTTTTTGGACAGATTGTTGAATAAAATAGCCATGACAAAAAGAATGATGATACCGGTCAGGATTGGGTTGATGACATAAAAGTAGCCCATGGATTTGATTTCACCGGATCCGATATTGGCTATCAGTGCGATAGCCCCTCCCGGCGGATGTAATGTTTTGGTGTATTGCATGGCCAGAATAGCCAGCGAAACTGATAATGCCGGCGAAAACCATATCATTGAATCTATGAAAAAAAACTTGTAAACAGTGACCCCAATAACCGCTGAAATCAGGCTACCAAAAAATAAATTTCGAGGTTGGGCAAAAGGACCGTGAGGATTCCCGAATAATATCACTGAGGTCGCCCCGAAAGCTCCAATCAGAAATAAGATATCAGTGTTTTCATCTGAATGGAAGAGGCTTTGAAGTAGACCAATAGCACTCAATCCTAAAAATCCCCCAAAAAACGACCATGCATTATCCGTCGGATTGTGCCTTGTTTCTTTATAGACAATATACCGGGCTTTTTGTAAGGACTTTTTCAGCTTTTTCTTTTTCATGGCCTCAAAAATAAGCAAATTGCGGTAAGCTTTGTTCCTTAAAACCTTCATTAATAAAAATGACCAAACATAAACCTATTAAGCGCCACCTAGCACTGCAGGCATTGAGCAGAGACCATCATCAAGGTCTTTTGCTTTGTTTCAAAATCCGTCAGGGGATCAAATTAGGGGTAGAGGAGGCGAGAATCAAAAAGTATTGTGAGTGGTTTTGGAAAGAACATTTGGCTGCACATTTCTCCGAGGAGGAGAAGTTTGTTTTTACTGTATTGGGCGATGACGATATAATGGTGCAACAAGCCCTTAGAGAGCATAAAAGGTTGGAAAAACTTTTCAATGATTCAAAATCGGATTATGATCACCTAAAGAAATTAGAAAAAGAATTGGAAGCCCATATACGATTTGAAGAAAGAGTGTTGTTCAACAAAATACAGGACGTAGCCACTGAAGAAGAGCTTGAAACAATCACCGAAAACCATGCTGGGGAACCTTCATGTGCGGTATGGGAAGATGAGTTTTGGAAATAGGACATTACCTTTTGAAGTGTCTAAGACTTCGAAGATTCTAGAGTTAGGATATCTCTGGCTGTTCAGGATTTGCAATCCTGAACCTAGAATAAATAGGATTTTGAATCCAGGTCTCTACAGGAAGGATACTGGAATTACAAATTCCAATTATCTGTTCTCTGGATTGCAAATCCCGAGAAGCTGACTATACCTCAAATACCTTATCCACCTCCCTCATCAACCTATCGGTCTCCATCAAAGCCACAATAATCTTTTGATAATGAAGGATGTCTTCAAAATCCAATGTCCTGCCCTTTCTGTCTTTAAGCCATTTTTGGGCGGGTTGGTAGCCGCCGATGTAGAAGTTCCAGGCGATTTCTGGGACATGATCAAAATATTGGATAGGGTTGATGTAGACTCGGCCTAGGTTTAGACCTGCCAGGTTTTCAAAACCTGGCAGGTCTGGGTTATTTTCAAACCTCGGCTTATCCACCACATTGTCGCCATCTACGGGATATTGGGTCCTATATTGACTGACTTTTGGGCTTTCAAGTAGGTGGATTTTTCTTAATTCTGATCCGAGACTTACCAACTTCCAGAACACTTCAGTGTCTTTTGGATAAGGCACCCTTGGGAAATCAATCTTCAAAAACTCCTTGTACTTCTCCCTGTAAGACGGGCTGTGCAATACAGCATATATATAGTCCAAAAGATCAACGGGAGCAAAATGCTGTCGATATTCTGGACGGACGTCTTCACTTTCTGCCAAACAAACATTTCCTTCCTCTGTTTTTTCCGGTACAAAACCAATCTCCAGGCCATTTGCAATCTCTTGCACAATCTCCATATTCAGGTTGGGTTTTCTGCTTGGGGAATTTCCTATTTCTAGTTGGTTGGAGGATTCGGGGTAGAGGTAGAGGGGGAAAATGTTTGGCCCTCCTCGTCTAAACATATTTGTGTCTGCAATCATTTTTGTAATAAAAATACAATCAAAGAATTGTACGTTTGCAGCTTGCGCCTGAATGACACTAATTAATCCTAAATTCTTTTTACCAGAGAAATGATTCATTATTTGTGGCCTACCAAAATCGATTAGGCTCTGATCAAAATAAATATGCTGGATATCAAAAGGACGATAACAATAACTTTGAAGCATTTGGTTTTGAAAATATCCTTGACGCGCTTCTTTTAACGTCCAATCTCGATTATCATTTAAATTTAAGGCAGAACGGATGCTACCCTCATCTATAGTGATATCAAAGAACTCCTTAATTCTTTTTAATAAATTCTCTTTATTTGGATCTATAACAAAGTGATCCCTATGTGTTTTTACTCCGCTGGAATATTTTGAAAACAAATGATCGATAGAAATTCCAGTTTTATATTCTTCTTCTAAAGCATAATCCCTTTTTGTGAATAAATAATTTAATGGTTTAGGATTTAGATTATTCCATTTGATGGACATTAAAGTGTTTGAATCCAAAAAAGAGTACTTTGAATCTCTCTTTCCATAAAGGTCATAGGAGCTTATTTTTTTTGAGTTATTATTCTTCTTTTTAATAAATAAGTTAATTGAAACACCCGACTGGATATCAAAAACATTTTCATCTTTCCCTCCATCTGGCGCAATTTCCTTTTTCTTTGTACTTCCATGCAAATCCAAAATATAAATGCTGTCAAATGTTTCCATAAGATTCTTCCGCATTTGTCTATGAATCAGCCCATCTATAAAACTATTGTTAGAAATATAGGCCAGGATTCCCTCTCCATTTTTCTCTATAAAATGCTGTCCAAAACGGATAAACTTAATATAATCATCCGATAGCGGCTGTATATTTCTTTCATTAAGGTCTTTCTTGTAATCTCCCACGAGCTTTTCTATCCACTCTCCCTTATTGGTACTACTTACACTGTAAGGAGGATTTCCGATGACGACCATCACCGGTGTATCCCTTTTGATATGATTGGCTTCATTGGCTTCGGCACTCAGCCAATTGGCGAAGAGTGTTCCTGTGTCTTTATTGAATTCCTCCAAGCTGTTGGTCAGAAATACACGCAATCTTTGGTTGGAAGTTGGTTTGAATCCAGTTTCAGTAAGTAAGAGGTCGAGTTTGAGATGTGCCATGGCATATGAAGCCATCAGCAGCTCAAATCCGTTCAGGCGGGGAATCAGGTGGTTTTCCACATATTGGGACCAGATGCCCTGCTGGCCCTGGAATTTTTTATGGATTTCCTTGATCACTTCTGCAAGGAATGTCCCTGTTCCTGTAGCCGGATCCAGGATCTGCACCTTGTGTACTTCTTTTTCTATTTGCTTGTATCCTGTTGTGGAGCGCTTATCTGGGGTTTGGGAATTGAGGGTGATTTTGGTTTTGGAAGTATCCGCCAAACCTTGGGAAAGACCGAACTCTCTTTGGAGGATTTCATCTACCGCACGGACGATGAAGTTGACCACAGGTTGGGGCGTGTACCATACGCCACGGGCCTTGCGGAGTTTGGGATCGTATTCGCTTAGAAAGGTTTCATAAAAATGGATTATCGGGTCTTCCATTTTGGTCTGCTTCCCGTAATTTTTGAGAATCTTATCTACATCGGTAGCGAGAAATATTTCAGCCAAACTGTCCACAATCCACTTGATCCGGTCATCAATATCCGGTCCGGCGATATAACCAAAGAGTTTGCGCAGAAAAGGGTTGGACTTTGGAATCAGTTCGGCAGCTTCCTGTCTGCTGAACGTTCCCAAAGAAGGGTCATGTAACCTTGCGGCAAACATCCCATAAGCGATGGTTTGTGCATACACATCCGCAAATCCTTTTGGGGTGATGTCATGGATCAAAATCTGCTTGAAAGCATTCATCTGTTCTTTCAGCGTACTGTCCTCTTGGGTCACTTCATCAGAATTGAGCGCCCTTTCGATTACGTCTGAAAGGAGTCGGGCTTTGCCTGCCATCATTTCTGCCAACTTCTTGGGTCTCTTGATAGTCTGTCCCACATGGGTACAGAAATCCTTGATCAGGTTGCCGAAAGCCTGATAATTCTCAGGACGGAATTCTATTCCTTTTTCAGTGAGTTCGGCAATGGCGATGTTGGTTACAAATTCCCTATCTCTATAAAGATGGAAGTCCAGATAATCTGTGAAAATAATGTTGTTTAAGGAGCTTTTGTACCGGTCAAATTGCTCTTTGTTTCCGGTTTTCTTGCTTCCTGAAAGGTCACGATCCCCAATGTCTTTGGCTTCAATAAAACCTACTGGGATATCTTTCTTAGTGAGGATATAATCAGGTGCTCCACAGGATTGCCTTTTGGGTTCGTTGGTAGCTTGAATGTCCGGTGCCAGACTTTCTATCAATTGCTGAAGGTCACCTCTAAAAGAATGCTCGGTAGCATGCCCCAGCATAAAACGTTTGTGGATACTTTCCAGGTACTGTTGTATGGTCATCGTAAAAAAGAATGCTTTGGGTTAAATATAGGGGAAAAAGTTAATTTTGGATATATCACGACTGCTATTCGACATTTGTAATGTCGAATGACAGATAAACAGGATTTGTAATCCTGGTTTCATTTAAGGAGGGTTCGACTGGAATTACAAATTCCAATCATCTGTCCTCGCGATTGCAAATCACTAGGAGCCGCTGTTCGCCATTTGTACCGATAGCTATCGGTATCGATTGACAGATAAACAGGATTTGTAATCCTGGTTTCATTCAAGGAAGGTTCGATTGGAATTACAAATTCCATTTACCTGTCCTCGGGATTGCAAATCCCGAGGAGCGGTTAATTTTTAGCTATTGCAACTATCTTATTGACGATTTCATCATTGACCAGTCCGAGGCCTTCTTTTTGGTATTGCATCACTCCAGTACGGTCAAATACAGAAATGATATTGGAATGGGAAAAATCAATAGGATTGATTTGCTTGTATTTGACTGCCATGATATTGGCAAAGTCCCTTACTCCATCTTCAGTACCCTGTAAGAATAGCCACTGAATTCCGTCCATGCCATTTTCCTTGGCGAAGTCTTTTAATTTTTCAGGGGTATCGTTGATTGGATCGATACTCACAAGTACATATTGGACATCTTTCATTTTTTTGGAGGAAACTTTCTCTTCGATCATGCGCATGTCTGTAACGAGTCGTGGGCAAGCAGTTTTGCAAGCCGTGTAGATCATAACCACCACTAGGGGTTTTCCTTGCAGTTCCTTGAATTCAATGGTTGCACCATCTTGCGTATTCCACACAGAAGGGAGTTGGTAAATGGAAAGTTCATCCCAATCTTTTTCATCTTGGGTAACTGGCTTATGTTGTATTTTTTCCTGGCATGCAAAAAGTATAAATGCGACAAGTAATAGACTAAGGTATTTCATTTGTTTATAATTTTATTTTTTAAGGCCATATGGAATGCCCCAAATAATCATTTCTTTGTGAGAAAATATTCTCGTGGGCATTTCATATGATTATTTTAGAGTCATTTGATTCTGAGGTTGGGCATCTTTTGCACATCTGAAGCCCAGCGTTGTGATAGAGAAACTTGCTTTGAGGCTGGAGCGCATGGCATAACGCATAAATGCAGCATAGTTCATCATGTCCTTGGCTCCAATGGCACCTGCTGCACAGAAAAGCCCCGCATCGGTATTGCCGTTGTTCCTTGATTCACCTGTGAGAATGATAGAATTGAAATCCTGGGTCCATTCCCAAACCATGCCGTGAAGGTCTTTGATCCCCCAATAATTGGCAGGAGATTGGCCTATTGTTTTCAGGTAGGTTTTGGGCTGTTCATAGCTTCTTAAAATCGAAACATTATAAAGACTGTCTTCCCGGGCATCTTTCTTTGATGAAGAGGCCATAGCGGCAAATTCCCATTCGTCAACAGTGGGGAGTCTCTTTCCTTGGCATTCACAGTAAGCTTTTGCGGCAAACCATGAAATCATGGTTATAGGTTTATCCAACATTGCGGAAGGGGCAGAAAGGTCATTTTCCCAATTGCTCAAGTATCTTGAATCTGCAAATATTTTTTTAGCCTTTGATTTTTGCCATTCAGGATGTTTCTGTACAAATCTTTGGAAATCTGCATAAGAAACAGGGTTGATATCCAGGTAAAAATTCAGCACCTCGGCATAGGCTTGTTCACCTACTTCGTATAGGGGGGTGTAATTCCCCCCTTTTATCAGAGCCATATTACTTTCTTGGGAGTATGCATGGTTAATAATAAAGAAACCTGCTACTGCCACTATGAATTTTTTCATTATTTCCTTCGTTTGCTTACCATTTCAGGGGTGATTTCGGAACCATTATTGCCCCAACTGTTATAGACATAAGTCAAAACTGCTGCAACTTCTTCATCTTTGAGTTGTTGAGATGGCATGATACTGTTGTATTTTTTCCCGTTTACCGTTACCTCTCCGGAAAGTCCGTGCAACAGTACATCGATAGCTCTGTTTTCATCAGCATTCAGGTAATCAGCTTTGGCCAAAGGCGGGAATGCGTTGGCTAATCCTTCACCGTTAGCCTGATGACAGGCAAAGCAGGCCTGCATGTAAATTTTCTTTCCGGCATCTATCAATTCACTTTTGGTCATGGTGACAGGTGGAGTTACCGTAGTGCCATCAATAGGCATTTTCTGGATAGTACTGCCTTCAGGTAAATAGATACCTTCCATAATTTCTCCGGCAAATATTTTCTCGTTTTCATCACCGGTGACACTGATGATACCTAGTGCGCCTTTATTGAATGCCCTGAATATCGAGTGATCCACCAATACCAAGTTGGAAGGGACTTCGGCTTTGAATTCAAGAATTGCCGCCCCACCTGCCGGAATCAAGGTAGTTCCTACATTATAATTGACTTGGTCTCCCCCCTCTACATATACCCTATCAAAAATTTCTCCAATCACATGGAAGGATGAAGCCAGGTTGGGACCGCCATTTCCAAAGAAAAGACGGATGGTTTCTCCCGCTTTAGCCTGAAGTGCATTTTCGCCGCTAAGTGCAGTGGTACTTCCATTGAATACTACATAATCGGGTCTCTCATCGTAAGCTTTTTCCATATCAAAAGGCTGTAAACCGGGTTCTCCAAATCTACCTTCTGTGTAGAAATCACCCTGCATGACATAGAATTCCTTGTCTACAGGAGGAAGACCGCCTTCAGTTTCTACCAATATCAACCCATACATCCCATTGGCAATGTGCATCCCCACAGGTGCTGTGGCACAGTGGTAAACAAAGAGACCGGGATTTATCAATTTGAAAGAAAAGGTTTTTTCGTGGCCGGGAGCTACAAACGAAGCCTCAGCACCACCGCCCTGTCCTGTAACTGCGTGGAGATCTATATTGTGTGGAAGTTTGTTGTCCGGGTGGTTTTTGATTTTGAACTCCACTTCGTCACCAACTCTTGCACGGATAAATGAACCTGGTACTGTTCCACCAAAAGTCCAAAATACATAAGAAACGCCATCAGCCATTTCCATTTCTTCTTCTATGATTTCCATTTCCATGAATAACTTCATGGCAGGTCTGTTTCCAACCGGAGGTGGGACGTGAGGGGGGGAGGTTAACTCTGCTACCATATTCCCGAAGACTTTGGTTTTGCTATGGTCTTTTACATACTTTATGTTGCCCGCATTTCGGGATTGACTTTGTGTGCAACTTGTTGCGATCAATCCATATAAAAAGATAAAAAGATAAAAATATCTTTTAAATAAATTTAATTTTCCGGTTTTCATAGTACTTCTCATTTGATGTTTAAATGGATTTTTTTTAAGCTCTACAAAGGACGATAAAAATAGAATAGTGCATCATGACAACTGTCAATCAAAAAAAAATATTATTGCATGAATATTTCTGCGTTTTCGCAGGGATCTGATCAGCACCCCGTCGCAAAAGGGTATTTGTTTAACATTGACCTCAGATGATTTATATTTTTAATGACAATAGTCCTTTCTCTGGTTTCTATTAAGTAATCTTTCTTAAGGCTTGACAAAACCCGGCTTACCTGATCGGCATTTGTCCCGATGATTTGGGCAATTTCCTGTCTGCTGAGAATTATTTCAACTTGGTTTTTGGTTTTTTCTTGATTATAAGTATCAGCAATGTACAAGAGACCCAGAATCACCTTTTCCTCATTATTCATTAAAGCAAGGCACTTTGTACGTAATTCGCTTTTCCGCAACTCTCTTGAATAAAAAAGCATTACTTCAAAAGTGAATTTTGGATTGGCCATAAAAGCTTCATAAAGTATGTTGTTTTCAATAAAGCAAATGATGGAATCTTCCAAGGTGATAGCACCGACACTGTATTTTTCCAGACCAATTGCGGTATGGCCAAGCATATGTTCTTCATTGGCCAACCTTACAGTCTGTTCTTTTCCAGTTTGGTCAGAACTGATCACTTTTACTTTTCCTTTCAAAATAAAATATGCACCCATGACAAGACTTCCTTCCATAAATACATATTGTCCTTTTGGATACAAATGTGTAATTGACCGTTGTTGTATGATTTCAACCCATTCTGGACTGCAATAATTGATTAGACAGGCTGGATTATTAAACCATGAATGCATAGATTTAAGTTTTTGTTCAAAATGTTCAGCAAAAGTACAAATTCTAAGGTTTCGGAAAATATGAAGTCAAAAATCCTGATTTTAATCAGTCTTTTGTAAAATCTGTTTAAATTTTTTTTCCAAGGTGTTTTTATTTTCAAAAGCAGTCTTATATTAGTAAAAAAAAGATAAAAAGGTCTTTTAATATTAATTTATCATTTAACCGGTCAAATATGCTATCAAAATCACAAGCGAGGACTTTCTTTCTTGGCGGAACAGCGGTCACTTTCCTGATATTTATTGGGTTGACCATTTATTCTATGGCCCCAAGTAACGATCAGTCCAATCATCTCAACATTACCGAACAGGTAATAAAGGGTAAGCACCTTTGGGAAACCAATAATTGCATGGGCTGCCACTCCATATTAGGTGAAGGTGGCTACTATGCACCAGAGCTTACCAAAGTCATCGATAGAAAGGGAGCCCCAATGGTAAAGGCTATCCTTCAATCTCCGATACCATGGGCACCCAATGGACGGAAAATGGTCGCTTACAACATGAGCGATGAAGATGCAGAAGCTATGGTCGAATACTTCAAATGGATTGGGGGAATCGATCTTAATGGTTTTGACCGTATTGTTTCTCCTCTAGCTAAAGACAAAATAAAAGACTAGCCTTATGAAATATAAATCACAACAGGTAGCTTACTGGTTTTTTGCCTTATGTATGCTGCTATTCTCATTGCAGATCATTTATGGTTTTATCATGGGTTTTGCAAGAATTGGGATGGATGGTTTCCATGATTGGATACCTTTTAATACTGCTCGTGCGGTGCACACCAATTTGCTGGTAGTCTGGTTGCTCACCGGATTTATGGGCGCAGCTTATTATATCATTCCGGAGGAAGCGCAACGCGAACTGGTTAGTGTTAAGCTGGCTTATGTGCAGTTGATTTCTCTGGCAGTAGTCGGTGTGGTTGCCATAACCGGTTACCATTTCAATATTTGGGAGGGTAGAAAATTCCTGGAAATACCCCGGGAACTGGATTATTTGGTAGTAGTCAATGTATTGCTCTTTTTGGGAATAATATTAGCCACTTTATTTAAAGGGAAAAGACAGACCACTACTGCATTGGTCATGACCATGGGGCTGGTATTTGCAGCTCTTTTGTACTTGCCGGGTATGATATGGTTTGATTCCCAGGTGACGGACTCTTTTTTCCGTTGGTGGGTGGTCCATCTTTGGGTAGAGGGTGTTTGGGAATTGATCATGGGCGGTATATTGGCATTCCTGTTGATCAAGCTGACAGGAGTAGATAGGGAAGTCATCGAAAAATGGCTATATGTGATTGTAGGTTTGACATTCCTGTCAGGGGTCCTTGGCACCGGTCATCACTACTACTATATAGGGGTGAATAAAATCTGGTTGGTTGTAGGGGGAGTGTTCTCTGCCTTAGAGCCGCTTGCTTTTCTTGCCATGGCCTTGTTTGCAGTGTATATGTACCGGAAAGGTGAGAAAAACCATCCTAATAAAATTGCCCTTTTCTGGACCATCGGAGCGGCTATAGTTTCGTTTATCGGGGCGGGATTGTTGGGTTTTGCACATACGCTTCCCCAAACCAATCTCTACACACACGGAACATTGGTGACAGCTATGCATGGGCACTATGCATTTTGGGGTGCTTATGTGATGATCGTATTGGCGATAATCAGTTATGCTATGCCAAATCTAACAGGCAGGAAACGTCATGACAAAACCAATGGGCATCTTGCCTTCTGGCTATCAAATATCGGTATGCTTGGGATGGTGGTAGCGCTTGGGGTTGCAGGTGTTGTACAGGTTTATCTTGAAAGAAGGTTGAACATGGATTTTATGGTAGCTCAAGAAGAGGTGAAAATCCACTTTGTGGTGATGTTGCTCAATGCTACCTTATTTTCTATTGGCATTGGGTTGTATATCTATGAATTTATCAAGTATGGAAGGCCGTCTGACGAGGCTTTGACCAAAAAGGAAGAGGCGATATTGGTCAGCTAGGGTTTTTTGACCTTTTTCAATGTTAAAATAATTTCGATTAAACGGTTTGTTTCTTTATTCAGGTTATCCTGAACCCAGCCAGGTTGCTCTTATAGGGTAACTTGGCTATTTCACCAAAAAAAATAGAAAATATCATGATCATCGAAGTACCATATTATCATCAGACACATCAGGAAAAGGAGGTGTTTATTCATGTTTTCCGGAACCGTATGCCCTTACTTCTGAAGGGACCTACAGGAAGCGGTAAGTCCAGGTTTGTAGAATATATGGCCCACCAAATAGAGCAGAAGTTGATCACCATTTCCTGCCATGAAGAAACCTCTTCGACTGACTTGATTGGCAGATTTATTATCAAAGGTGCTGAAACAGTTTGGGTCGATGGTCCTTTGACCACTGCGGTTCGTGAGGGAGCCATTTTGTACTTGGACGAAGTGGCGGAAGCCCGTCCTGATGTGATTGTGGCGATCCATTCTATGACAGATCACAGAAGAGAATTGTTTATTGATAAGTTGGGTGAAAGGGTCAAAGCCCATGAAAATTTTATGTTGATTGCTTCCTTCAATCCAGGCTATCAAAGAGGCTTCAAAGAGCTGAAGCCTTCTACGAGGCAGCGTTTTGTTGCATTGAGTTTTGATTACCCGGAACCTAAGATCGAAACAGAAATCCTGATCAACGAAACAGGAGTTGATAAGGAGGTAGCCAAGAAGCTTGTCAGTATAGGAGGTAAAATCCGAAATCTTACAGAATTAGGTTTGACCGAAACGGTGTCCACCCGGCTATTGGTAGATGCTGCCAAATTGATCCATTCAGGACTTCCAAAGCGGCTTTCCTGCCATGTGGGCATTGTAGAGCCGTTAAGTGATGATGCACAGACCATTGAGTCCATGAAGGATTTGGTGGATTTGATGATATGATATTGAAAAATGGTAGAAATATAATGGAAATATGCTTCTCGAAATATTTAGAAATATGCCATTGCCGAAATAGATATTGGTGGATACTGATTGATATTAGAGGATATTGGCTGAAAGCGATATTGAGGTATTAGTGTCAAGGTTGAAATCAGGTTTACCAATAGTTGATATAGGAGGGGGATATTGGTGGGTATTCTTTGATATTTTAGAAGGACTTCAGTTAGGGAGGTGGTGTAATCATCAGGAGGAATGGGATTGACAAGACAAATAAAATAATAAGATAAATGGGACTGGATTTAGATGAATGGGTATACGGCAAGTTAGTCCGCTATTTTAAAAAAAGCAGGCTAAAGTCAGAAATGGGTATGTCCCATAAGGTGGACTTGGAAATGATACGTCCCCGCTTGACTTTTTTGGCAAGAGCGATTACCGGTAAAGCCATAGATATTTACCCCGCTGAAAGAGAAGGGGGATACAAAAACAATAATTTTTTCCTGCCTATTTCTTATTCTGAGTTTTCAACTTGGGAAGAAAACCTATACTTCTATTTTTTTAGAACCATGTACTTGAGCGTACAGCAGGATTTGGGATACAATTGGACCATAGCTACAGATGACATCATGCTTTCAAGGCAAATGGCGGAACAGACGGCTCCTGCTATTTTGGAAAAGTTGAACTTGGATTTCAGGATTGCCGGACAACTGCATGAAAAATTAAAAAATCATTTTGAATCCAAAACTAAGGTTGGAGAGCAAGCAGATTTCAGCCTACTTTACGGGAAATGGATGTTTGCTGACCCTGCTTCAGATGCAGAGGATCAGCTCCAAAATTTTGACGACCGTACCAAAAAAGGCAAAGAAGAAAATCCTACGACCACATTGATGGCCAAAGCAGTGGAGGAAGTCAAAAACCTCACCATCGATAAAAAGCAGCAGGAAGATTATGTATTACTGCACAATTTTGAAAAAGTCGAAACTGCCGAAGAATCCAATGGCGTATGGAGGGACTTTGATGGTAAAGATGAATTGGAAGACCATCAGGATGCCTTGGAAGAGTTGAGTATGAAATTTACCGTGAGGGTGGATGACCCGGCCCACTCGGTCTATCAGGCAGAATTTGTGGAAAATACCACAGTCTCTGAAAGTGCGGAAAGAGATGAAAGAGGCTTCCATTTACTTTATGATGAATGGGATTTTAAAAAGTGCAGTTATAAAGAAGCTTTTTGTAAAGTTTACCCCAAAATCCAGGTCAAAGCGGACATGGAATATTATAGGAATACCATATCCAAAAATGCAAGTACCTTGGCGGGGCTTCGGAAGATGCTGACATCTGTGAATAATAAGATGCAACAACAACGGCGGCTGAATCATGGAGATGAATTTGATATTGATGCCCTGACCGATTTGTATACCGATGTGCATGCCCGCAAAACCCCTTCGGAAAATATTTATCTGTCCAAGCGTAAGAAAGAAAAGGACCTGTCCATTTTGCTCCTCTTGGATGTCAGTCTGTCCAGTGATGGATATGCTGCCAACAATCGGGTGATTGATGTTGAAAAAGAAGTGTCCATTCTTTTCGGTGAAATTCTAAATGAGTTTGATATTGATTTTTCCATTGACAGTTTTTATTCCAAAACCAGAAATTATTCAACCTATCTCACACTCAAGGAATTTGATGAAAATTGGGAGGTAGGTAAGAAGCGTGTAGGGGCCGTAGAACCTCAGGGCTATACTCGTATCGGTGCCGCCTTGAGACACGCCGGAGCCAGATTGGATTTGCGGCCGACCAAAAACAAGTGGGTTATTCTGATATCAGACGGCAAGCCCAATGATTATGACCGCTATGAAGGAAAATATGGCATACAGGATATCAAACAGGCGCTGAGGGAATTGAACGAACAACAGATCCATTCTTATGCTTTGGCCATAGAAGCACAAGCCAAGTATTACTTACCTCAGATGTTTGGACAAAACCATTATCAGATTTTGACCAACCCTGTTGAGCTTTTGAGCTCCTTGGTCAAATTGTATGAAAGAATTAAAAACCAGTAAAATGGAATGGAACTAAAAACTTTAAAAATCGATCACCAGGATATTTTCTATCCCCCCGGGGGTGTTCTGCTTTGGATCATCATCATTTTGGAACTGGTCACTTTCGGTTTGGGAATTGGAGGCTTGGTGTATTACGGAAAGTTGGAGCCAGAACTTTTTCATAAATCCAGGTTATTACTTAATGCTCCTTTGGGCATGCTCAATACAATTGTTCTTTTGGTTAGTGGGTATTTTATGGCGAATACTGTTTCAAAGTTAAGGTTGGGAGAATTGTCTGCCTCCAAATTTAGTTTGGCATTTACCATGTTCGGAGGTTTGATTTTTGTGGTACTCAAGAGCTGGGAATATCTTGAGAAGCTTTCATCAGACATTGAGATGACAGATAATATGTTTTTTACTTTTTACTGGCTACTGTCAGGTTTTCATTTAGCTCATGTCTTAATCGGTTTAGTGATATTAATGGTCATTTGGTTCAATTTAAAAAATAAAAATGAGGCTACAGTGGTTTCAGATGTAGAGTCGGGTGCTGCATTTTGGCATATGTGTGATTTGATTTGGTTGTTGCTTTTTCCATCACTTTATCTTGTTTTTTGATATGAAAGATGAAAATTTATTCACACTCTTGGTTTTGATAGGATTGACTTTGGTAACTGGATTAGTAGCAAGCTTTTGGGGAGAATCCGGGCTTTTGTCCGTTACGGTTATGGGGATTGCGGGTGTTAAGTTTTATTTGGTAGCCTTTGAGTTTATGGAATTACGAAAGGCACATTTATTCTGGAAAATCGCTACAGTTACAGTGGGGTTGTTGGTTGTATTGCTGGTTGGAATGGTTATATGAATTATTTGAAAAAAATTTGTAGAGTTGGGTAAAAATTACTTTATTTCGGAGTAAAAACTCTTAAAATAAAAATGAAGGTACTCTCCCAAACGAGTAAATATGGTATCAGGGCTTTGCTTTACATTGTAAGTCATCCAAGAGTGAATGAGTATGTCAGTATAGGCGAAATAGCCAAAGAATTGGGATTGTCTTTTCATTTTCTGACCAAAATTTTCAGAGAATTAAACAATGAAGGAATATTGTATTCATACAGGGGACCTTCAGGAGGAGTAGCTTTGGCCAGACCTGCTGATCAAATTATGCTCGTGGATATTGTATTGGCGTTGGAAGGTAAGGATTATTTTGACAATTGCTTGTTGGGATTCCCAGGATGTGGAGTAGAAAAACCTTGCCCGGTACATGATTTTTGGAAAGAAGTTAAAGCTGATGTGAAAACACATCTTTGTATAACTAATCTTGCTGAGTTGGGAGATAAAATTACAGCCAATGAAGTCCGACTATTCGATTGAAAAAAAAAATTATATTTAAATAAGATAAAATACTCTTAAATATGAAATAAGTTTTATTTTAAACCCTGCCCTATGAAACCCGATACCAAATTCCTCAGCTACCTGATGAAGCAAAAAAACTGGTGGCTCCCCTTTGTAATCATTTTTGTTATCAGTATTTCAGGTCTGATATTTATTGCATATCAGACTTATGAAGAAGCACCTCCAATTCCAACCTACGTCAATGAAAGTGGAGAGGAAGTCATCACGCAGCAGCGAATTTTGAGAGGACAGGAAGTTTTTCACCGGTTTGCTTTGATGGAATATGGAAGCATGTTTGGAGATGGAGCGCTGAGGGGGCCTGATTTTACAGCCCAGGCCCTAAATGAACGTGCCAAAAGCATGTTCAGGTTTTATGCTGAAAATTTGAAACAAAATGGCAATGGAAATGAATTTGAATCCGAAGGGATTTTAAGTAAAGTTCAAAAAGAAATTAAAGAAAACACCTATAAAGAAGAGGATAACACGGTTCATATTTCCCAAGCACAGGTTCACGCCATAAGGGATTTGGAAGGATTTTACCAACAAATGTTCTTGGATCCTGATTTTCATGAAGCCTTTAAGCCAACCAATTATATCACGGACATTTCAGAAATAAAGGACTTGAGTGCTTTCTTTTTTTGGGGTTCATGGGTGTGCAGTGTGCAGAGACCTGGTGAAAAATACAGTTATACCCACAATTGGCCTTATGACGAGTATGCCGGTAATGTAGCTACCCCTGCTACTTTGATATGGAGCATCATTGGGCTTCTTGGATTGGTCATAGGGCTTGGATTGGTATTGTATTATTATGGGCAATTTGAACAGTTGAGTGAGGAATATTATGCCAAAGGTGCCTCCGAGATGGTGACAGAAGAAAAACTTCGAGCGTACAGACCAACACCTACCCAACGGGCAACCTTTAAATTTTTTTATGCAGCAATTTTGATCTTTTTGGTTCAGGTGCTGGCCGGGGTTCTGACAGTTCATGATTTTGTAGGATTCACAAAATTTTTCGGTTGGGATATCCAAGAAATGTTACCTGTGACTGTTTCCAGAAGTTGGCATGTGCAATTGTCTCTCTTTTGGATTTCTGCTTGTTGGGTGGGGATATCCTTTTTTGTGCTGCCCTTATTGGCCAAAGAAGAACCAAAGGGTCAGTTGTTTTTGATCAATTCACTCTTCGGGATATTTTTTGTGATGGTTGGGGGGGCTTTCATTGGGATCTTTATGGGCCCAATGGGGATGATGGGAGATTATTCCCGATGGCTTGGTCATCAGGGGTGGGAGTTTGTAGAATTGGGCAGATTATATCAGTATTTTCTATTGGCAATCTTTGCCCTTTGGGCGATAATTGTGTATCGGGGTGTCAAAAACACCCTTAAACCTGGAATGCCTTGGGGTTTGCCCAACTGGCTGGTTTATTCCATAGTCTGTATTCTGTTGCTGTTGCTTTCTGGATTTGTTGCCCGTCCCGAAACTAATTTTGTGATCGCAGATTTCTGGAGGTGGATGGTTGTCCATATGTGGGTGGAGGCTTTCTTTGAGGTATTTACCACTATTATAGTAGGTTATATGATGGTGATGATGGGCTTGGTCAATAGACAGGCAGTGGTGAAAGTGGTTTATATTGCGGCTTTGCTTTTTCTAGGATCGGGTCTTTTGGGGATTTCACATAATTTCTATTGGAATGCCAAACCGGTAGGGACTTTAGCTCTAGGCAGTGTATTTTCCACTTTGCAAGTAGTGCCACTGATTCTATTGACTTTGGAGGCATGGAGGATGCAAAGGATGCCATACCTTTTATCATCGAAGCAAAATATTAGACAACGATCTTCTCTTTTTGCCATGCCGGGGGTTTTTCTTTTTATTATTGGAGTGACTTTTTGGAACTTCTTTGGGGCCGGTGTATTTGGTTTGATCATCAACCTTCCCATTGCCAATTATTATGAACATGGCACCTATCTTACTGTCAATCATGGTCATGCCGCACTTATGGGTGTTTATGGGAACTTATCCATAGCGGCGATACTGTTTTGTCTGAGGTTTTTGGTAAAACCTGAGAAGTGGAATACCCAGTTGGTAAAGGTTTCATTTTGGTCTATCAATATTGGTCTTTTGCTTATGGTGACCTTGGATCTTTTTCCAGCCGGTATCCATCAGTTGGTAGCAGTGATGGAAGAAGGTTATTGGTTTGCACGTTCACAAGAATTTATTCAAAGTGTTCCTTTCCAGACCATGACTTGGTTGAGAATTGTCGGGGGTTCGGTATTTTGTATAGGGGGACTATTTCCTTTGACCTGGTTTGTTTTGAAAAGTGTAAAGTATTTGAAGCCTTCATCACGCTTAGAAAATGAGGCTCCTGTCATGGAGGTTCAGGAAGGAGAATTGGTTTAACTTTAAATGTGTAAATAAATGATGTGGTGTTTATGGATATTAAAGAGTGTGGCCAGATGGCTGCACTTTTTTTGTGGTGGAAAGGGGAGCCTGATATATTAAATAATTAGTTTGACAAAAGATTGTTAATCATTAATTTAGTTCAGTATTTTTCACTAAAATTTTTAAGGCATGGAAATTAAGCAAGAATTTTTCCCTCTAGCTGGGGAAACTGAAATCATTATTGGATTGGCAATCGAAATGCATAAGACATTGGGTATGGGATTTTTGGAGGTTGTATACAAGGATGCATTGGAGTATGAATTTAACAGGAATGACATTTTTTTATGAAAGGGAAAAAATGTATGATGTGGCCTACAAGACAGTGATTTTGCCCCATAAGTTTTTTGCGGACTTTGTTGTTTTTGATTCTGTTATTCTGGAAGTCAAAGCCAAAAATGCAATTGCCAATGAAGATATGGCTCAAACTATCAATTACTTGAAATGCTCTGACTGTGGTGTAGGCTTGATCCTTAACTTTGGGAAAGCAAAATTGGATATAAAAAGAGTATTGTTTTGAGTTTTTAGTTGCCACGGAGAAGCATGGAGGAATGGTTTACAAAATTGTTATGTTTTGAGATTAAAATCCGCGTTTTCAGTGCTTCAGTGGCAAGTAAAAATCTCAGTTTCGCCAGACTATACCTAATTCAGGATAATCTGTGATTGCAAAGTTCGGCTTTTTGCTATGAGGTAATGTATTGATTGTTTCTTTTTCGCCTACAAAGTGTTGTAGAAAGTATTTGCCTTTATAGCCTTGGTCACGTAGGAAAGCAGCCATTTCCGAAATTTTTTCTTTGCTGATCAATTCAGAGTGAACAGTAGTCCTCACTTCAAAAGGCACTTGACAACCCAAAAGCACCTCCAAACTTTCTTTGAATTGATCAAAAAAATCAGATTTGGTTATTTTATCAAAGTCTTGTGGGAGTGCTTTGAAGTCTAGGGCAATATAGTCCACCAGGTTCCCATAAATCAGATTTTCCAACACATGCGGTCTGCTTCCATTAGTGTCGATTTTGACTTTCATGCCCAGACTCTTCACTTCCGAAGCATACCAAGGCAAATCTTGGTGCATGGTACATTCTCCACCACTGAAGACAACTCCATCGAGTAGATTTTTTCTTTTTTGTAAAAAACTGAGCACTTCTTCAAAACTCACCTTTCCTTTGCCAGTGACGATTTCAGGATTGTAGCAATAGCCACAACGCATATTACAGCCCGCAAACCAAAGGATGCAGGCTGTATGATCTGGATAATCCAACAGGGTAAATGGGGTTATACTGTAAATGGGCTTTTTGACCATTAGGTTTATTCTTGGAAATGGGTTCTCTGTTTATGCTCTCCTTTTTTGCCGATATTGAAACTTTCCACGGGTCTGTGGTATCCCATCACTCTTGTATAAACAAGGCATTTGGTTCTTTTACTTTCATGTTTGGCAAGTTGGTTTTCTGTTTGAGGTTCTTTGATTTCAGTTAGCATTTTCATGATGGTTTTGGTTTAAATTATTTAAAAGAATTTCATCGCATTTTGGACAGTATTCATGTTCTCCATTCAGGTATCCGTGAACAGGACAAATGCTGAATACTGGAGTGACTGTGATATATGGCAGCTTAAAATTGGACAGTACCTTTTTCACCAAATTGCGGCAAGCCTCAGGAGAGGATACCTTTTCCCGCATGTAAAGGTGGAGTACCGTACCCCCGGTATATTTGCATTGGAGTTCATCCTGAAGCATTAAGGCTTCAAATGGGTCATCTGTATGGTCAACAGGAATCTGGGAAGAGTTGGTGTAGTAAATGTTTTCTTCCATACCAGCCTGAATGATGTCCGGGAATCGTTTTTTATCTTCTTTGGCAAATCTGTAGGTAGTGCCTTCGGCGGGAGTAGCTTCGAGATTGTAAAGATTTCCAGTTGCCTCCTGAAAAACTTTCATTTTCTCTCTGATGTATTCCAGGATTTCAGCAGCCAAATTTTGACCGGAATCATGGGTGAGATCATCAGTTCCATCAGTAAAGTTGAGGATCATTTCATTGATGCCGTTGACACCGATGGTGCTGAAGTGATTTCGGAAATGGGCAAGGTATCTTTTGGTATAAGGGAAAAGTCCCCTGTCATACATCTCTTGGATAAATTGTCGCTTCTTTTCCAATGTGGATTTGGCAATCTCCAATAAGTGATCCAATCGCTGATATAATCCCTCAAGGTTACCTTTATAAATATAGCCAAGCCTGGCCATGTTGATGGTGACCACACCAATACTTCCGGTCATCTCTGCCGATCCAAAAAGCCCATTGCCGCGCTTCAGGAGTTCTCTCAAGTCCAATTGAAGCCTGCAGCACATGCTGCGCACAGCATTAGGTTTGTAGGCATTCGGGTTTTCTACTTTATTTCCATTTTCATCATAGGTATATTGACTTCCGATGAAGTTTTGAAAATACGAAGAGCCGATTTTGGCAGTATTTTCAAAAAGCAGGTCAGTATTTTCACCATACCAATCAAAATCCTCGGTGATATTGACTGTAGGAATGGGAAAGGTGAATGGCTGTCCATTGGCATCCCCTTCTGTCATGATGGTATAGTAAGCCTTGTTGATCATGTTCATTTCCTTTTGGAAATACTTGTAACTCAAATCTTCCAGTTTGTTTACACCTCTTGTTCTGGTTATACTCAGTAGATTTTCATCTTGGATTGACTTGAATAAATGGAGATCATTTTTTGTAGGAATCTGATCTTGAAGATCTTCAGGGACAACCCAATCCAAAGTAATGTTAGTAAATGGTGACTGGCCCCACCTTGCAGGGACATTGAGGTTGTATACAAAAGAACGGATGGCTTTTTCAACATCTTTTTGGGAAAGTTGGTCTTTGAATACATAAGGGGCAAGATAAGTGTCAAAGGAACTGAAAGCCTGTGCACCTGCCCATTCACTTTGAAGAATCCCCAAGAAATTAGCCATCTGACCTAAAGCCTCCCTGAAGTGGGAGGGAGGTTTGCTTTCCACCCGTCCACGGACACCATTGAAACCTTCATTCAGCAATACTCTTAATGACCAGCCGGCACAATATCCGGTCAGGCAGTCTAGGTCATGGATATGGATATCACCATTACGATGGGCATACCCTTCCTCCTTGCTGTATACTTTATCCAACCAATAGTTTGCGATAATTTTTCCTGCCACATTATTTACCAATCCAGCATTGGAGTAGGAAGTATTGGCATTGGCATTAATGCGCCAGTCTGTTTGGTGGATGTATTCCTCTATGGTTTGGGTGCTATCCACATAGGTAGTATCCTCATTGAGTCCCGCGACATGTTCCCGTTGCATTTTGCGGGTATGCCTATAAAGCATAAAGGATCGCATAACATCAAAATACCCAAATCCATATAGTGCTTTTTCAATGATATCCTGAATCTCCTCTACTGACCAGGTAGTTTTGGGTTCTAGTTGCTGGAGTACTTTTTTAAATGCGATGGCCTGATAAGGTTGATGTACACTTTGAAATGCCTTTATTAATGCATCTTCAATTTTAAAACGTTCAAATGGTGCATATTCACCATTTCTTTTGATGACAAATTGGTCCATAGAGAATTTGGGTTGATGGATTTTTGGTAAAACTTTCCCAAAGTATAAAATAGGCCGTTTTAGATAGATGGATTTTGTCATGTATAGAGATGATCTAAATCAGACTTTTTTGTCTTAAATAGAGTTGTTTGATGTTAAATATAAGATTAATTTGTCCCTTTATTTGAATTTTTCAGAAATGATGCTTAATAAGCATTTTTGCTTGAAAATGAATTTACATCCAAAAGAATGTTTCTTTGAATAGATACAGTTTTAAAGGCTGCTCAGGATGGATTAAATTCTTTTAGAAAAAACTGAGGTATCATAAAGAACTGGTGAATAATTTTTAAAAATTTAATAAAAGATATATTTGTCCTTTAATATTTTGTTATATATCTTTGTTCATCAATAAGGAGTAGAAATGCTCCTTTTTCACACTATAAATAAAAGACTAAATACTCCTTTAATAGATGAAATCATGAGAGAATTTGAAGATTTTACTTTGAGAGAAATTCTTAAAGCTGACTTTAGAGCACAAATGGTATTTAAGAATTTTGGTATAGATTCAAAATCCTTATTGGGAAAAACAGTTAAAGAAATATGCAAAAGATATCGAATAAAGGCCGAATACCTCTTGGATAGTATAGTTGAAAATATGGATTCAAAAGTTGTATGGAATTCAAAAGAGCTGAATTGAGATCAATTATCAATTTATTGTCAATAAAATGATCATATCATGAAACTATTCAAGCCCATATATATATTCCCTCTTGTTCTTTTAGGTCTTTTGACAGGAATACTTGGAGGCTGGACGAGATTAGGATATTCTGAATGGAATATCTCCGGTGCAGCTTCAAATCATGGGACATTGATGGTCGGCGGCTTTCTGGGAACTTTGATTTCTCTTGAAAGAGCAATGGTCATGAAAAATAAATTTTGGTTGTTGTTTCCTTTAATCAGTGGTTTGTCCATCCCGGTTTTGTTGTGGCTGGGATGGCCCACTGTTGGAGTTGCCCTTCTATTCATCGCTAGCTTGGGATTGATGGCCATCATGTATCTCCAAACCATAAAGCATCCCGTACTCTATCAATTCATCATGAGTGTAGGGGCAGCTTCTTGGCTATTGGGAAACTTCATGTTATTGAATACTGGTTTGGTTGCTGCAGCTGTACCATGGTGGATGGGATTTTTATTGCTGACCATTGTGGGAGAAAGACTTGAACTCAGTAAATTTCTACCTACTCCTAAGTGGGCAAAAAAAGGTCTTGCTTTGATTTTGGGTTTTTTCATCCTTGGAATATGGCTCCCATTTCATGGTTCGGGTAGTTTCTTGATGGGACTTTCAGTTTTATTGGTATCGGTTTGGCTGCTTTACTTTGATATGGCCAAGATAGCTTCAAAAAAGTCTGGCCAATTCAAGTATATTGGTATTGGATTAAGGGTCGGTTACCTTTGGCTTTTTCTCAATGGAGTAATTCTTGTTTTCTCCATACATCACCCTTTATATTACGATCTTTTCCTGCATACCTTCTTTCTTGGATTTACCTTTTCAATGATATGGGCACATGCACCGATCATTTTGCCCATGGTATTGAATATCAAGGAAAAACCCTATCATCCTATTTTATGGTTTGGATGGTCAATATTCCAATTGAGTTTGGTCGGAAGAATAGCTTCTAGCATTTTAAAAGCCCCAGACCTAAGATCCGTTTTCGGCTTCATCAATGGTTGGAGTATAATGACTATGTTTGCTTTAATGGCAGGGGTCGTAATATTGAAAAGATTGTATGCAGTAAATCATTTACTCAAACAACAAATCGAATCTTCTTGAGTGATTCATATCACCAACATAAATAATATTAGGATGGAATTTGCAGATTGATTTCAAATGTTTCGAAGCCTTTCACATATAGCCCTTGTCTTTGTTTTATTGTCCAATGGTATGAATTATACCATTATCCAGACGCATTTTTATTTGAATAGAGAAGCTATTGCGGAATTGTTTTGCATCAATCAGGACTCACCCGAACTCGAATGCAATGGCCTTTGTCAATTGGACAATAAATTAAATGAGGCTGAAAAACAGGATAAAGAAAAAGGAGTCATCTATCCGGAAGAATCTCCTGCATTTTATCTCCTTTCATTGATGGATTGGGAGCCTTCACGTTATTTTAATTTTTTTAAAGATAAAAATAGTTCTTCTGTTCAGGAAGGTTTAAATCTGTTATTTGGCCTTGACTTTTTTCATCCCCCACAGTGTAGTTGATTAATAGTATTTAGGACAGCTTTTCATTCAACTCATTCATCAGAAGGAGGATTGGATAGGATATGCCTTTTCCAAAGGCATTCTCTCTTTCTTCATCAAAACATTTAAAATCATGAAACCCTTGAAATCCATCTTATCAAAAGGATTATTTATATGCAGTTTGTTGTTAAGTTCATTTGTTTATGGACAGAAAATTTCCTCGTTTCAGATCTTGGACCAATTGAGCAAAGAGCCTATTATCGGCCTATATTATCAATATGGAAGTGAAGTTGGAATTACTGATGACAATGGGAAAGTTCATATTCAGTTCTCTGCGAACCAAGAAATACAATTTAGTCACATCAATTACGGTAAATGGAAACTGACCCCCCGGGAGATTGAAGAAGCCATAAGAGATGGAAGTTATTTGAGAAGCGGTTTATTTGTAAATCTCCAACCTGTTTCTGTGATTTCTTTGAAAATGACAGATGAAAAAGATCAAAAAATCCTGATTTCAGATCAGGAACGGTTGCACCATGATGCAGGTGCGATTCTCAATCTCAATCCGGTGGTCAATGGTATCAGAAAAAGTGGATCTTTTGCATTTGACCCGGTTATGCGGGGCTTCAAATATGATCAGTTGAACATAGTTATTGATGGACTTCAATCAGCCAATGCGGCTTGTCCCAATAGGATGGATCCCCCAACTTCCCAAATTGCTTTGAACCGGATCAAGCAAATTGAAATACTAAAAGGCCCTCATGCCTTGCGCTATGGCATTGGCTTGGGTGGTACGATCAATTTTTTGCAGGAAGATCCTAATTTCTCCGCTCATAATAATGTTTACGGAAGGTTGTCCAGCATGTATGAGACCAATGGCAATGTGATCAGAAATGAAGCTAGGGTGGGTTTTTCAGGGGAAGCTTATGATCTTGGTGTAATGGGATCCTGGTCTAAGGGGACTGACTACAAAGACGGCAATGGAGAAATTGTTCCAGCTAATTTCACGAGAGGAACAGTTGGAGTCTACGGGGATTTCAGATTAAGTAAAAATGATTTGCTTAAAGTTACGGTCAATAGGAATTTTGCCAGAGATGTGGATTTTCCCACCTTGGGAATGGATCTTCGATCAGATGATACTTGGATGGGTTCGGTCAGTCATACAAAATCATTCCAAAATAGAAAGCTTCAATCTTGGACTAGTTCCGGTTTTTTTACAAGTGTCGACCACTTGATGGACAATATGTTGAGAGAATTAAATCCAAGAATGATGAATTCCCGTACACCTGCGAATACCCAAAATTATGGTGCAAGGACCGAAGGTTTATGGAAACTTGGCCAAGGGAAGATATATGCAGGAGGAGACTTCAGGTCTGAGTCTGCACAAGGCATCAGGGAAAGGGAATTTTTGATGGGACCAATGGTTGGTAGAACAATTTTTGACAATGCATGGCAGGATTCTAAAATTCAAAAAGTAGGCACCTTTGTCACTTACCATGTACCGCTTGGAGAGTTTGTTTTAACTGCTGCGGGAAGATTGGATTTTAATCAGGCTGTGGCAAATGAAACTGAACCTGAGTTTGAAAACATCAATGCAGAAAGTAAGGTGAACCAATTGAATCCGGGTCTGTCAATGGGTTTGAAACGGGATTTTTTCAAAGACTTTAATTTCGGAATTTGGTTGGCAAGGGTACAGAGAAGCGGTAGCCTTACTGAAAGGTTTATCAACTATTTTCCTGTAGGGATGGATCCTTATGAAATGCTGGGTAATACCAGTTTGAAACCTGAGACCAACAACCAAGTCGACATGGTATTGGGATATGAAAAAGAAGGAATACAGATGGAATTCAGTGCATTTGCCGCTTACCTTAATGATTACATTACTGCAGAAAAGACTGAACTTTCGCCTGTAATACCAAGCAGTCCCGGGGTAAGACAGTTTGTTAATGTGGATAGGGCATTAAAGACAGGATTTGAATTTTCTGCAAGCCAATACTTAGGCTATGGAGTTCAACATCAGTTGGCAATGGCATATACCTATGGGCAAAACCTAAGCCTCTCTGAAGCTTTGCCGGAGATAGCGCCTATGGATATCAGGTATTCGCTGATTGGCAATCATTTAGACAACAAACTTCATTCAGCTATTCGATTGAGACATGTCATAGGGCAGGACAGGGTTTCGGATAGTTTTGGAGAGTTGTCCACCCCAAGATTTTCCTTGATTGATGTTGATGTTTCTTACAAATTATCCGATAATTTGGCCATCAAAGCCGGAGCTCAAAATCTTCTGGACCAAGCCTACTATGAGCATCTAAACAGGCCTATTGGTCCGGAAAGAAAACCTTTGTATTCTCCTGGAAGGAATTTCTTTTTGATGCTGAGCGTGAAGTTACCTTAAAAAAAGCACCTCGTCTATTTGGCGTGTTGCTTCAGTGAGGTTATTCAACAAAGTAATGTTCAATTCCGGATGGAATGTTATTAAAAAAACGAAGACTCTGAGTATTGGCTATCTGAAAATTGATTCAGATACCTGCCAGGGAAATAAAGAGGCTGTCCTTACGTGTGAGACAGCCTCTTTATTTAATCAGGTTTTATTGGAATTACAAATTCCAGTTATCTGTTATCGTGATCGCAAATCATGAGGAGCGAAAATTTTGCTAAAGAATTATTTTCTTTTTGATAATTCTTTTCGGACGTAAAAATCATAAAGTCAATTTTGATCAAATGTTGTATTTTTGGGAGATTGAAAAAAGCAAAATCAATAATGACCAAAAAGAAGCTAACTAAAGGAGAAAAAACCAGGGAATCCATACTTAATGAAGCAAGAAGGGTGTTTAATGAAGATGGAATTTTTTTAACCTTAAGTGCCATATCAAAAAAAATCGGAATCACCTCAGGCGGAATAACCAACCACTTTCCTACTAAAGAACACCTCTTTGTAGGCTTATCCGAACAATATGAAAATGAATTGAATGAATTGACTTCTGGATTTCAATTTGATGCAGCATTGGATTTCAAGAAATTGACAGATTTTTTTTCGAAGGTGATTGATATTCAATACAAACATCGTTCAGTAATTCTGTTTTTTTCAGTAATGCATCAGTCGCAAACAGTTATGATGGGACAGTTGCTGAAAACTTGGCTCAATCGTCAAGATAGATTAAAGCTCTTGGCAAGTACTTTGGTTAGCATAGGTTTGTTAAAAGAAAATATTCTTGAACCCAAAGAGTTTGCAGTTTTTAGGTTTCAGTATGTCAACCTTTTTACAACATGGATTGTGTCCTATTCTTTGTATGATTCTGACGCAAGTTATGAATCGATGAAACCCATCTATTTGGAGGGAGTTTTGAGAGTTTTTGAAAAATATCTTACTGAGAAAGGGCGGGCACAAATGTCGTTCATTACCTTGATTTAGTAAATTTTCAGAATTCAGTTCATTATTTTTTTGTATGTGATATCAGACTTTGAATGCTTAATAATTCAATCTGTGGTTATTGACAATCAAAGTGCTGTTAACCCCTCCTTCAAAGTTTGCACCTCCTGCACTTGATGCCAGGACAAAGCTGATGTGCGTGATTTCATCTGTGGCATTGCCAATCGTGCCATTGGTGGGAAACCAATATTCTGGAGAGCCTTGAGGTAAATTGCCGTAGATGATGGGAATGGTGATTTCTTTGGGACTCTCCACTTTGTCTCCGGATCTGAACCAAGCCGTTCCGATCCTTTTGATGGTTTCCCCACTTCTGTTTTCCAACAAAAGATAGATATCCGCTTGGTCCTTTTTGTCCAAAACCTGTCCTTGGCCATTTTTATAAACCAAACCCGGAACATAAGTATAGGTGATACTGAAGCTTTTCGGCCTTGCTGCGAATGGGACTCCAAACTTGGCTGAACTCAATGGATTTGAAAGGTTCAATTGGAATTTTCCTGTGAACATGGATCCTGCAGCGATTCCTTGTTTGACTAATTGGGCAAGCGGCCCTAAATCCCTGGTGATCAACTTGGCCCCAAAGTCACCCGGCCCGATTTCGGTTTTCTCGACATTGGCCTGACCCAAAGTGACCACGCCTGCATTGCCCGATGCCCAAATGGTATTTTCATCTTTGCCCGGTTCCTGATAATTTTTCCCTGCAGGGGTATGCCAATCCTCAAATCCGGAGTTTTCAAGTTGGGGAGTGGCAGTCTCTTTGGTCACAAATACCCGGTACTTCGACACACTTCCATTCTCTGCTCTCACTTCGTAAAATGTAGGCTTTGTAAAGTCGACCAAATCACCTTTTCCGGGAAAAACTATGGCATAGGAACTCACCTTGATTGAGTCCGCAAATAAATTGGATGTATTGACTTGGGAACCAACTGTCACCCTAATCAAAAGACTGTCAGAAACGATCTGTGTGTTTCCAACTTGTCCCGGCACAGAGAAGTATAAGATTTGGTTGAGGGATGACTTACCAAAATGATGCTCGTCCAAACAGGCATGGCATGCTAATATCACCGAAATGGCGATGAATAGTCCGTAGAAAGATTCAAACTTTTTCATATGTAAATGGAAAATCCAAGCGCTAGTTCAAATAGATTAATTTTTAAATTAAGGTCATTGTTGACCACCTTAGAGTCAGGTAAATTGGTCGCAGTACCCCGAGACACTGAGTTGCTTAGTCCAAATGCGCCCACATTGACTTCAAAGCCGAAGTTCCTGTGGACAAATACCAAAATACCCGGTCTCATTTCCAATCCATAATAGATCGTGTTAGAATAGGTTCTGGTTAGGATTTGGTTGGTAGTGGTTTCTTTGAGTTGGCTTCCGTATCCGATTTGGATTTCGGTGGGGACGATGATATAGAACCTGTTACTTGGTCCCAAAGGGATGAAATTTTTAATATATGGCCTGAATGCCATCCGTCTTTCAGCAAGTTTGACATCTGAAATGACACCATCGCTTGCCTGTTGGGTGCTGAAATCTTCTGTACTACCATAGAGTAATCCAAGTCCAATACCCAAATTGTCTTTGATGACATATCCAGGGTCGAGCCTGATCGAAAAAGACCTTCTTTCCTCAGTGAGGTAAGTGGCAAACAGTTGCCGCTCATTTTCTGCATTTTTCTGGGAAGCAGACAAGCTTAAACTGCTAAACCAAGTTCCTTTGGTAATGGGAATTCCTGATGGCTGATCACTATTGGATTGACCAAAAGCCCCATTATTACCAAAATATGTCATTACTGCAATTAAAAGGAAACCAAAGCAAGTTCTCATTTTTTAATGATTTCTTTGACAGTTAAATAATTAACGACTCCTGCTACAATACCTGCAATTATTCCTGTGTAGATTGTTGCCATTATGGGAGATATTTCAATAGAACCCATCCATCTTTGCCACATTACCCCAAAAGTGACTGTTATACCAAAGGCCATGAATGTATGTTTCATGGAAAGCCAGAATATTTTTGGAAAATAAGAGGGTTTATTGGGAAGTTTTGTTGTTAAATAGGCCACTCCGCTAAGTATAAATGCAAGAGAAACAGCCAAGGGGACTGCCCCAGATAGAAGGGTGTGTTCTGTGGATGAGATCATGTTGTCAGTTACCAATACTTTATCCAAATCTTTGACTGAGAACCAATTGATGATTCCATTGATTACAGCATTGATTACTCCTCCAATCAATGCTGATTTTTTCAATTCTGAAGGTGAAGGTGATGTTGTTGTCATACTCTGTGAATTTTGATTTTAGAAAAACATAAAGGTAGAGGCTTGGAATGTTAACCAATCATATACATTGGATTCGAAGCTGGATGAGATGGCTTTCCCGGGTTTTGCCCAAGAAAATAATCCAAGAAACAGAAAGTTTCTTTTGAAGAAATAGCGGTAAGTCGTCGTAAATTCCTGGCCAAAATTTTTATCCTGAAGTGTGGAAATTGGGGCAAGTGATCCTAAATTGCTTTTGGAATCTGCACTTAGGAAAAAATAGTCGAAACTCAGTTCCATGTTTTTGGCCAAATATGCTTTTACTTCTATCCTATGGGTCAATAAGTTACCATCTCCTATAATTTTTTTGAAATTGATCCCTTGGATCCAGTTACCCAAGCCGCCACCCTGAAGGATATCAAACCGCTCAAATCTTGTTGTGGTTGGATCGTCTCCTTGCATAAATGCAAAGCGATAGTACAGAGAAGGGCTTTTCTTCCAAGTTTGCTTTACAAGACCTCCTCCTAAATACCAGGCATTGGCTACCATATCGGCATTGCTGTTTCTTTGGAAAGCATATTCAGATTTGATGAAAAATCCTTTTCCTGCAATATTGTTGACCCAGACTTTTGGATTGATGGTCTGTAATCCCTCTAAAGGAATTCTGTCATTAGGGGTGGCATAGGTAGACTTTGAAGAATGGATGGTGATGTAATGAAGGCCTAGGTCCAGCCTTCTGTTGTCGTTGTAAGATATTCCTCCGCCCAAGTATCTGGTATCGCTCTGTCTATCTTTAAACAATTCTTGAGGCTCAAGATAAAAGGCAGAGAAATTGAATTTTTTCCAATGGACTTTTGCCCAAGCAGTCATTTGGTAAGCTGTCCTCGAATTTAAAAACACACTTCCTCTTTCTCCTGCATTGGCAGATCCGGAAAACCTTGAAAATAAAAAGCCATCATTCAACTGAAAAAATTGTCCACCGGCAGATAAATCAATATGGAGTTGTTGTTTTTTACCTAATTGAGGTAGGAGGATTCCTCCATAAAGTCTTTCAATAGTTCCTTTCAATGCAGTACCTTCTGAGTATATGTCACTGGAATTTCTTCCGGAAACCAAAAAAGTCACAGCCCCATAGGGGAATATTTTGGTTTTACCTAATTTTGTAATTCCAGCAATTCCCGGTTCCAAAAATGACTCACCCCAGAACCTCGGACCAATACCTGCAGGGTTGTTTGCTACTGGATTGCCTTGGGTAAATTCTGCCCCCTTGGAGAAAAACGCATTTTGGTCATGGTATAAACCAATCGCCCCATTGAGAATCAAAGTCAATTTACTCTTCTCAGTTTCAATAAGACTTGGAAAGGGCAAAGATTTTTTGGCAACTATTTTCTTATCTTCTTCTTCGGTCCAAAAGGATGATCTGATTACCAATACTACAGGACCTGAAATCTCGGGCGTATATACTTTATAGCTTGCTGATTTGATTTCTTCTTGTTTCAAAAAAACAGAAATTGCCAGATCGACTGAAAACTGACGGAAAATACTTCCTGGTTTAATATTGAATGCATCATAGAAAGCTTTTATTTCAAGAGAATCTGCCAGGTATTCTTTGCCGTCTTTTTCCAAAAGAATCACCACAGAACGGATTGGACTTCCTTCCACAGTGTTGGGCACTACTTCAATTCCAAATATTTGGTCAATCTGGCCAAATACAGGGCATGCCATTAACGAAATAAATAAAAAGAGGAGAGAAGCATTGAATAGGCTTTTCATATCGAATAAGAAAAAAGGTACGGATGGTCATTTCCAGCCGTACCTTTTCTAAGTTTATTAATCTTTTTTAGTAGGCATTTTACTTTTGTATGTTCCTCCACCATCAATTCTTAGGTCAATTCCGGTTATCCATTGGGCGGCATCACTCATCAAAAACATCATCCCATAAGCAATCTCTATGGGAGCTCCTCTTCGTTTCATCACAAACATATCCGAAAGGGCTTTGAGCATTTCAGGCGTGTATCCTGCTGCCAAAGTGCTGTCGCCATTGTCAACTGATCCGATCAGGACAGTATTGAATCTTACGCTGGGGCCGGAAACCACCGCCATACTGCGGACCATATTCATCAATCCGGCCTTTGCTGTGCTGTATTCAATAAATTCAGGAGAAGGGGAGACCCCCACCATTGATCCTGAAAATACGACAGAGGCATTGGGTTCCTTTTCCAGATAAGGCATGCAGAGTTTGGTCAGATTATAAGAACCTACTGTATTGAGTAAATAGGATTTTACCATTTTTTCAGCATTCGATTCCCAAATAGGCGTATTGGCTCCCCAACCTACATTGTTGATCAATCCTGATATTTTCCCGAATTTGTCAATGGTCGTTTTTACCAGATTTTCAAGGTCTGCCTCGTCGGTAGCGTCTGTTTTGATGCCCAAGGTCTTTTTGCCTGATTCTTTTTCGATTTCCGCAGCTACCTTTATTGCACCTTCTCCATTGAGGTCTGAGATGACAACATTTGCTCCAAGGGAAGCAAAAAGATGGCCTGCAGCACTACCGATTGCTCCTGCAGCGCCTGTGATGATGATTACTTTTCCTTCAAAGGAAAACAGTTTTTCTATGGCTGTCATATTGGTTTATTTTTATAAGGTTTTGAATTAATCTAAAGTTTGAACCCCCCCTCCGTTTGCAAAAATGACCTGACCGCTGATCCACTCTGAAACCGGGGCTGCGAAATAAAGTACTGCTCCGGCTATATCCTCCACTTCACCCAGACGCTTGATCGGAGTATGTGCCAGCATTTTGGACTCTATTTCCGGAGTTAGCACTGAAGCCAATGCGGCTGTTTTGGTAGCTCCCGGGCCGACGGCATTGACACGGATGCCATCTACTCCATAATCCATGGCGAGGTTGGCGGTCATGTGGTTCATGGCTGCTTTGGAAGAAGCATAAGCGCTCATATTGGGGCTAATGTTGATGCTGGCCATAGAGGTGATGTTGATGATGGAGCCATATCCTCCTTCTTTCATAAGCGGTGCGCAGAGTTGGGAGAGTCTCCATGCGGAATACACATTGAGTTTAAACCTCCATGCAAAATCATCGACAGAGATTTTGTACGGGCTTTCCCGGCCGCCACCGCCACCGCCGGCATTGTTGACCAGAATATGGACACCGCCCAATTCGGTTTTGGTTCTTTCTACCAAAGTGACCAAGTGTGCATCTTCAGTCACATTGCATTCCACGGCAATGGCCTTCCCGCCCATGGCTTTAATTTCGTCCGCGGCGGTTTGGGCATCGGTAATTTTGAGGTCACTTACAGCTACTGAAGCGCCTGCTTTTGAAAGCATGATCGCACAGGCTTTTCCTATTCCATTGCCTCCGCCGGTAACAATGGCCACCTTACCTTTGAGGCTGAATAATTGATTGATTTCCATAGTGAATTAATTTTTATATGTACAAATATTGTATAGACCGTATTGAATTTTTCTCAGGGTTCAAACATTCATTACTATTGATCAAGAGCTTGGAGGTTAGATGGAATAGTAAATTCAATTGCTTTAAATGATCCAATTTTTAGCAATCATATTCAATTATATGCTTGCTTGAATTATGCTTCTTTTTTCACTCAAATTTAAGTCTTTGTTTAAATAAAAAAAATATTTTTTTTAAAAAATAAAGTTTTTTAATTTCTCGGAAAGGGGATTTAAGGTGTTTCGAAACCAAACCCTTTTATACCACGGGATATAGCCATTTGAAACAGAAAATGCCAGGTAGGGAGGATGCCTATAGCTAAAAAATAGGATTAATATTCGGACAATTTAAGTTGCAAGGAAAATGAATGAAATTGATTTGACCTGGAAGGATCAAAAAGCAAGTTTAAAATTCACCAGTGATTGGGTTGGATTTGGATTAAGACCTGGGATATTTGTTCTTCCTGCCATCTGTTTGTTGATGAAGTAATTTTCGGGAGTTACTTTCACTGTAAAATCAATTTTTTTGTTTTTTCCTGATTTTCCTGAAAATGAATTATTACTAAGGTTTTCCTTTTTGTATTTATTGAATACTATTTGTTGGGTAATCAATGCAAGAGCTGAGGGCAGTCCAATATATATAGAAGGGGATTCTGATTGCGTCAAAGCTGCAATGCCCAATCCGACCAAAGCTGCACCTCCGGTTGAATAACTGATGGTACTTCCCTGTTTATTGGTCAGATACACGCCTTTTACTGATTTTTGTCCAAAATAGGTTCCCAAAACAGTTCCTGCAGCCGGAATCAATAAAATTGCATTTGAAGCATCTTCTTCAAGTACTTCCACAGCTGCCGCGAACCCAAGACCTGTTGAGATAACTGATAATGCTGCCACGTTAAAAATATCGCCTTTGGTATAGGCATAGTTTCTTGACACTTTGTTACCCAAAGCCAATCCCGCAGCTCCACCCGCCAATAGAGAAGCGCCATATATGTTTGCATTTTCAACACCCAGAGCACCTGTGGCCGCAAGTCCAAGCCATGGACCGATAATTCCATACAACCTCATCAATTCTATATGCCCTTCCGAATAATTGTTTTTCTTCTGAAGTTGGAAACCTACTTCCCCCAAAGCAATACTTCCAACAGTAGCAAGCCCAAATGCCAATCTACCTGTATTGTCATTATCACCACCGATCATCAGACCTAAAGAACCTCCATAGATCAGCCCCAGAAATTTTCCCGTATTGCTGGCGCGGAGGACCGGTCTTGTGATATCCTTATACTTGTTTGGGTTTATTACCGGACCTAAGGCCCAAAGTCCAGCAGTTAAAAGCGGTAAACCAACTGCCGCTGCATTATCAATTTCAGCAATTGTTACAAGACTTAAACCATAAATAAACCCATATCCGATATTGATTGCCCGGTCCCGACCTCTCCATTCGAATTCCTCTACAGGTTGCGGTCGTTGGGTTTCAAAAAGTTCCCTATCCCATTGGGCCTTCATCTGCTCATACTTTGTTTTCTCTTCCTCGGATAGCCGACTGTAATAATTATTCAGATAAGTTTCAAAGTCCAATAAATAGGAAATTTCATCCTCAGAAAGTGCATCGCCAACCATTTGCTTTTGCTTGATTTCCCGGTAAGTAGGTTTATTTGATTCTTCCCAATAACCTCGTGCGGTATATAATCCCTGTGCTGATACAGATGTCTCAAAGGAAAGAATTAGAAAAAGGGTCAGGAAAAGTGGTAGAAAACCCAAATAATTTTTCATGTTAGTATGGTTATAAGGAGCTTAATTTTATTTGATAGGTAATCAAAGACATTTTCAGGGATTCGGGTACTTTTTTCCTTTTTTTGATTCGGATTTAATGAAATTACAAATTCCATTCATCTGTCCTCAGGATTGCAAATCGAGAGGAGCGGCTGTTCGATACCGAATGCCCGGTATCGAACCACAGATAAACAGGATTTATAATCTTGGTACGTTTGAGGAGGTATCTACTGGAATTACAAATTCCGGTAAACTGTCCTCGCGATTACAAATCACGAGGAGCATTGAAATTACAAATTCCGGTAAACTGTCCTCGGGATTTCAAATCCCGAGGAGCTACCTCAACGAATTGATATAGGCTGCAATTTTCAAAGCTTCTTCTCTTGGCACTTGTGGCATTGCGGCCATTGGGGTGGCATAATCAGGCCAGTTTTCAGGTTTTGGATTATAGATCAACTCCACAATCTGCTCGTTGGTATACTTCCTTTTTGCAATGTCAGCATAGGAGGGACCAACCTGTCTTTTATTGGCCTGATGGCAGGCGGTGCAGGTGTTTTTAGCCAACAACGAATTGATTACTTCCATTGATGGAAGCTCTTCGGCTTTTGGTGCTGTCTGTATATTCTGACTTGTTACAGCAACAGGCTTTTTAGATGTCGCTGCTTTCTTTGCTGCTTCTGCTTTGATTCTCTCCTGTTCTACCACTGAATTGAATTGACTTACTTCAGTAAGGGCGAGTTTTTCTCCGGTTGGGATATTATTGAGTGTATAATAGGCAGTAGGGTGAACCAAAGAATGGAATTCTTTTTTCTCCCTGATTCCTTCCAATGAAATCTTATGGATATAATATCTCCTCAGTCCGTCAACTATTATCCTGACTTTCAATCCATCCTCAGAGACTTTGACGCCGGTCACTGAATTGTCTACAATATTTACAGGTGGACTTCCATAAGCGGGGTGATATTTATAGACAAAGCTCTGCACAGCATAAGATGCAAGATCCTTGGCGGAATTGACATCAACAGGCTTGGTGAATTCAATTTCAAATCCATCAGGCATTGATTTTACAGTCCTCATTTCGAATGGAATCTCATTGTTCCAGACCAATCTTTGCAGACCTTCATTTGCTTCACCTGCTGAGCCCCAACCTCTGTTCGTTTCTCCTACAAAAAGTGATTTGTCCGGGGCGAACACCATTCTCAATACGCCGGATTGAAAACCGCTTCTGAAATCTATGGAAGCTCCTTGGTATTCTCCATTTACTTTTTCCAGGAATACTCTCATGATTTTACTTTGACCTTGATCACCGACTAAAACCTGACCTTCAAAAGGGCCCAAATGTCCTTTTGGAATCTCTAAAGGTTCGGAATTTGAAATTCCATGGATACCATGTGGAAGCCAAACAGCGGGTAATTTGATGTTCGGCAATTTCTCTTTTGCCTCATACAGGGTTATAAATTCTTCATCTACTACATTCTCGGGTTTGATATAACGACCATTTGCGTCTTTTACTTTTCTCGGATCCACTACTGCATCAAATTGGGCTGAGGTAAGTTTTAAAGGAGAATTCTCTAAACCTGTCCAAGCCAGTCCCGCTGGATGTCCTGTGAAGTCTCCTTTTTCCAAGTGCCATAGACCTCCCGAACCAATGTAATCTCCTTGATTATCAGTATAAAACAATTCACCCTCAATTATTCCCAAACCTGCCGGAGAACGCATGCCTGTTGCAAAGGGCTCAATGGCACCGTATGGAGTGATTTTGATGACCCAACCTCTATAAGGTACGCGGCTTTCACCTCTCCACCATTCCTGATTTCCAAAAGCCACATTTCCTGAGACATAGAAGCTGCCGTCTTTTCCGACTTTGGGCCCAAAGCTATATTCATGGTAATGTCCCGAAATAGGCCATGAAGCAAATGTTTCGTATAAATCAGCCACACCATCCTGATTTGTGTCTGTCAACTTGGTCAATTCGCCTCTTTGGGCACAATAAAATGAGCCATCCTTGTAAACCAGTCCAAGTATTTCATGCAATCCAGATGCGAATTTCCTGAAATAGGGTCGGGGACTTGTTGGGTTTTCTACAATAAAAACATCTCCTCTTCGTGTCGCTACTCCCAAATGACCATTGGGCATCATGGCCAATCCACCGACTTCAAGCAAGGTTCCTTCAGGTGAACTTACTTTCATGATCTTATAGTAATCCTCCTCCATGGGAGACTCTTGCGCAAATGCTGTCTGAGTTGATATGACAGACAGGCAGATCAAAAATGCAATTGTATATAATATTTTAAGGGTTTTCATCTTTTTTCAGGCAATAGGTTAGAACAAAAGGGAATATTGTAAAGGAAGGCTGATTGACACCATCAAATTTTTTCCATCGGCACCACTTTCAATGGTTGGTTTAGAAGCTGATTTTGGATCCATTTGTATATAGTAACCTTTGTCTACCACCCAATACAATCCGTCTCGAATCATTTTAATTTCCTCACCAGAGGCAATGCTGTAGCGCTTATTGGCAGTGATTCCTTCCGTAGACAGGGTTCTATCCAACCCTTTTCCATCTGCTCTTCCAATTATAAAATCCTTGAAATCTACCCCTATATTTTCGTAATGAAATTCGACTCCTCCATTTTTGAGCTGATATCCTTTTGCCTTGAACTTCTCGCTCATGGCAGTGAATTCTGTATCATGAAGGTTTTTTTCGGGATTGCCAAGAAAGACCACTGCCCCAATAGGCTTGGAAACACCATTTCCTCTATTGTCCCACATGGGAGTAGCATCCAAAAAACCGCCCCGCCAAACTTGCACCAAGTTGCCGGTACTCAGATTAAATGAGTAATGTACTTTTTGGCTGCTGGCGACAGACACAGCATGGGTAATCCTTTTTCCATCAGGCAAATCAATAAAACTCCTGAGGACAGGGACTTCGTTTTGGTCTACCAAAATCGGATCAACAGTAAATACAGGTTTGGTGTCATTTTCAGACAAGGGAACATCCCCTCTTAATCCTGGGCCGGACATAAATAAATCAAAACCATTATCTGACCAATCATTGGTCTTGGAAACGAGTATTTCTATGGGGAATGTGCCTTTTTCCAGTCTTACATCCGCTCTTTGGTAAGGTTCACCCATCTCTGTCAGCTTTTTATTGTTGATCTTCAGAGAACCTGTTCCTGATGATACCAGCATGTGAATGGTATAATCCCCGGATTCTGCCAGGGTAATATTGCCATTATAACGAATTAAGTTTTCACCGGAAGGAGTTTGAACGGGATCCTGTATATTTTTGACCTGGCCTGCTGAAATAGCTTGATGAGCTGCAAAATCCGGCTCTTGGTTAAATACACCTTTGAAGACCTCATATTTCAAATTGGAAAGTAAAGGCTCAGGAGTTTCATATTTGGTCACTTTGATATTTCTAAAAGCTACTGCACCATGATCCCCCTGAATCCGAATTGGACCTTTCGGGATGTCATTTGGTTTCAAGGAACCTCTTGTAGGACCAAATACTTCCAGATTTTCATGGATCATAACACCGTTGAGATGAACGGATAAGAATTTTGCGTTTTCAGTTTTTTCTCCTTTTTCATTGAATTTTGGGGCTTGGAAAGAGACTTTCAGATTTTGCCATATCCCGGGAGCTCGGCTTACATTTTGCCTTGGGGCATAACCCTGATACCCTTTTTGTCCTTCAGGCTTGCTATCATCCCATCTTTCATAGACACCGCCCATATCTCCTGCACGGGCAGTGGTTTTACCCCAACTGTCAAGTATCTGGATTTCATACTGTCCCATCAGGTAAACCCCCGAATTGGATTGTGGGGCAACCATCACCTCAAATTCCAAGTCAATGTCACCGAATTCCTCTAAGGAAATAAGGTCTTCACCATTGTTTTTCTTTGTGGGTTGGTTGACAATAACACCTTCACCTTTGGTGAAATTCAAAAGATTGGGCTTATCAATATCTGCTGATACTTCTCCAGCGTTTTGCCAGGTACCGGAATTTGGGCGGAAATCAGAGAGGGAGCTCAGCTGCGAAGTCTGTTGGGCAAAAAGGGCATTACAGCCAAAAAATACAGAAATTACCAGGCAACAGAAATTTGTTACAACATTCTTGAAATTAGTTTTGGTCATTTTTTCAAAGGATAGGTTTGAAATTGGGAATATATAGTATCCTGTAAAGATGTTTTAAAAGGGGTGCTTTTCCAAATCACAAAGAGACATGTTGATTGGCTATTTAAAAAAGTATATAATCCGCTATATTTTCAATTTTATCCTAAAGACTTCAGGAGTCGCATTAACAGGCAATTGACTTAAACCCAGAATTTGTTTACAATCCTTGTTTTACTTTTAATGAAAAGAAATCCGGTTATCGAATCAATCAAAAATCTAAAATCTACCCTTTTTCCTTCATCCTTCATCCTTCCCAAAATCACTCCTGAGCCTGTATTGCTGTAATCACTACCGTATTGAAAATATCATCTACCGTGCAGCCTCTACTGAGGTCATTGACGGGTTTATTCAATCCCTGCAGCATAGGCCCAATGGCCACAGCTCCTGTTTCTCTCTGTACCGCTTTATAGGTATTGTTTCCGGTATTGAGGTCTGGAAAAACAAGGACTGATGCATTTCCTGCGACTTCTGAATTGGGCATTTTTTGTTTACCTGTTACCGGATCCACAGCGGCATCATATTGAATGGGGCCTTCCACTTTGATATCAGGTCTTTTCTCCTTGACTATTTCAGTGGCCTTTCGGACTTTTTCAACATCCTCACCTGTACCGGATTCCCCGGATGAATAGGAAAGCATGGCTACTCTTGGCTCTATCCCAAACCTGGTGCTGGTGTCAGCGGATGAAATTGCTATTTCGGAAAGTTCTTCAGCAGTGGGATTGATATTGATGGCGCAATCACCGAAGATGGTCACTCTATCTGGTAAACACATAAAGAAAATAGAGGAAACCAATGATATTCCGGGTTTAGTTTTTATAAACTGTAATGCTGGTCTTATGGTATGCGCAGTGGTATGTATGGCCCCTGAAACCATTCCGTCGGCATGGCCTTTAAAGACCATCATGGTACCATAGTAGGCAACATCGGTCATCAAATCTTTAGCAACTTCCAAAGGCATGTTTTTTCCTTTTCTCAATTCGAACAGGGTGTTTACATATTCTTCATAAAAAAAAGAATCCTGAGGATTGATGATCTGACAGTTTTCCTGGTTTAGACATAAACCCATTCTGCTGATATTGGTGCTGATTTCATTGACATCGCCCAGGAGTGTGATATTCACCACTCCCTGTCTGACCAAACGGTCCGCCGCTTTCAATATTCTTTCATCTTTCCCCTCCGGAAGTACAATATGTTTTTTCTTCTTCTTTGCCCAACTGACCAGTTGATATTGAAACATTCTAGGGGTAATGCCTACTGAAGTAAAGGAAGCGATTTTCTCTTCCAAGGCCGCAACATCAATGAATTTCCTGAAAGTACTGATGGCACTGTGGATTTTCTCAGTATTGTCCGGAGTTATTTTTGAATGGATAGTCGCCACTTTGGTAGCAACATAGAATGAAGGATCATTTACCCTTAGGATGGGTACGAGGGTATTCGAACCCTCGATCAGTTTGACTACAGATTCTGCAATTTCAAATCCACCTGTCAATACAATACCGGCAATTTTGGGAAAGTTTTTCGAAATATTGGCCTGAAGTGAGGCCATGACGATATCCGCACGGTCACCAGGTGTGAGGATCAATACATTTTGCTTGATGTGGTTCAAAAAATTTGAAATCTGCATAGCGCCGAAAATAAAATGGTCAACTCTATTGGCAAGTTGATTTTCACCGAACATCACTTCAGCATTCAGGAGTTCTCTGACTTCCTTCATGGATGGACTTTTGAGTTCGGTTATTTTTGGAATTACAGCGAGAATGATATCTTTTTTGAGGTGCTGCTTTAGCGCTTTTTTAATTTCCACTGCCTGCGATTCCTCAACTTTGTTGACCACTACTGCGATAACCTTGACTTTTCTATTCAGGAAATTATTGATAGTAACCACCGCAGCATTTGTTATTTGGGCGACAGTTTTTCCATCACCTGAAAGCACAATTACCACTGGAGTTCCGAGGTTTTTGGCAACGGTCACATTCGCGTCAAATTCAAAGGCTGTTCCTTCTCCCAAAAAGTCACTTCCCTCAATAATGGTAAAATCAAACTCCTGCTCCAGACTTTTATACTTGCTGATAATGGTGTCTATGATTTCTCCCTGTAATCCCGATTCTGCCAAAACATTGGCCTGTTCACGGGTGTAGGCAAAGGATTTTTCATAAGTAATCGGAAGCCTGAAATGTTTGATTAGCGTGTCAATATGAGGATCTGTTTTTTCTTCAGGTTTATGATTGATGATTGGCTTAAAATAACCGATCTTTTGTCCTTTAGCCAATAGCATGTCCACCATACCCATTGCCACGATGGATTTGCCACTAAAAGGTTCGGCAGTCGCTATAAAAATACTTTTGTTGGTTCCCATGTAAATCTTGATTTTAAATTCTGTGCAAAACTAAGCAGGAATACCTGCAGTAAGATTGATTAAGTTTTTGTGCCAGTATGATAATAATCATATTACTCATCCAATGATAGATCTTGTGATACTGATTTTCTTTCGGCTGCTTTATCCAAGCTGACATTGATCTCAAAACATACCAATATAATCAGTGAGGTGATAAATAACCACAACATCACTGCGATCATGGCTCCAATTGAACCATATAATTTATTATAAGTGGCAAAGTTGTTCAGGTAAAAGGTGAAGAGATAAAATCCCAAAGTGATCAGAACCCCTGCAGTCAGTGATCCTGCGGAAAAAAACTTCCATTTATCATGCACTGCAGGAGCAAACCTGAAGATATAAGCCGTAGCAAAGAGGAAAACAGAAAGTAAGACCAGGAATCTGAAAAAAGTCAGCATATAGTAGTACAAATTACTCGACACTATTTCCCATTCTGAAATTTTGTACAATACACTACCTCCAAAAATCATAATCACCACCGCACCACAAATTGCCAGTACCAAAACGAAAACAATACTGATTGCAATTACGCGGGTTTTCCAAAAATTCCGGTTCTCCTTGGTTCTATATACTGCATTAAAGGCATTCATCATGGATACCACTCCGTTTGTTGCCAGAAAAAGAGCAAGGAAAAAACCGATGGACAATAAACTCTGCCTTGGTTTACTTACGATATCCATGATTGTTGTCTCAGCTTCCTGATAAATGGTTTCGGGTATGATTTCGGCCACAAAAAGTAAAATATTCTGTGTGGTGACATTTTTAAAAAAAATACCTATGTAAGGAATCATGTTCAATAGAAAGAGCAATAATGGAAACATGGCCACGGTAAAACTGAAAGCCATAGCACCTGCCCTTTCAGTAATTTCATCCTTTCTCATTTGTTCCATAAAAATCTTACCTACATCATAGAGATTCTGATCTGGATTTCCAAAGTGGAATTTCCTCAAAACTTTTGCTTTACGGGTAAACTTAATGGAAAATAAACGAAGCCTTTTTTTCACTTAAAAGTGGATTATTGAAAATATGGTCGCAATAAATCTAATAAATATTGAGGAGGTCTGCAGGGCCTGTGGTTGTCTTTTTTCAAAAAGGTTAAAGTAGTCCATCCTTTGGTGAGCAAATCACCTTTTTCATTAACAACCTCATATTCAAATTTTATCCGTATTCCAGGTAATTCAGGAATCAGAGTCTTGATAGTCAACAATTCATCGTATTTTCCCGGTTTGATAAATTGAGTATGTAGTTCAAGTACGGGCATGATTACCCCGTCATCCTCCATTTGTTTATACGAAAAGCCAGCTGACCTTAAGGCTTCCACCCGAGCTACTTCAAAATACATGGCATAATTGCCATAATACACATAGGCCATTTGGTCTGTCTCGGCATATCTTACGCGTATTTGTGTTTCAGCTTGGAACATGTCAATATATTTTGGCTTTGTTCAATGCAGCTTGGTATTTTCTGGCATTGATCATATGTTGGTTGAGATTGGTGGCAAAAGCATGATAACCCGAAAAATCATCCTTGGCACAAAAGTAAAGATAGCGGTGATCTTCAAAATTCAGAACGGCTTCCAACGCGGATATCTCCGGAAGATTGATGGGGCCGGGAGGAAGTCCTGCATACTTATATGTATTGTAAGGACTTTCAATTTCTTTATGGATATTCAGCACCCTTTTAATACTGAAATCACCTGCTGCAAAAACCAGCGTGGGATCTGCCTGCAAGGGCATTTTGATACGTAGTCGGTTCATGTAGACTCCGGCAACTTTGGGTTGCTCGTCAGCCTTTACTGTTTCGGCCTGTACAATGGAGGCCAAAGTAGAGACTTCGTGTGGGCTCAAACCTATTAGCCTGGCTTTTTCCTTCCTGGCTTCTGTCCAGAAATTTCCGTATTCCTTGTACATTCTGTCAAAAAGATTTTCCGCACTGATATTCCACCACACCTCATAAGTGTTGGGGATAAACATCGCCATGATTGTCTCCTCCTCAAATCCAAATTTCCTAATATTGATGGAATCCATAAGCAAATCCAAAAACGGATCGGGAGATATTTCAAGGTTTCGGGTTATTTTTTCCGCCAAATCCTCCTTGGTCCTGACATTATTGAACGTAATCCGAACAGGTGTCTGATTGCCTGAACGGAGAAGTCTTACCAAATTAAGGTTGTTTGTTTTTGGAGGGATGGTATATAAACCGGATTTTACCGATTCTTGGTAATTCAATGCTTTGGAAACAAAGCTGAAGGATATCAGGTCGTTGATCACGCCCTTTCCATAAAGGCTATCCACCACCATTTGAAAAGTGGCATTACTCGGGATTTTCAATATATAGGGTTCTTCTTTATCTATCAGTGCATTTGGACTGTAAAATGCCTGATAAAAATAAAAAGAAAGGGTACTTAATAGCACTGAAAAGGTGATAATGAAAATAAGATATATTTTTGTTTTCTTGTCTTCGAGCATATTTTTGAAAAGGAATAAAAGAATAACGCCAAAAATAGAGATTTTTGTTCAAGAGGCTAACATCAGCCAGCATCAATGACAAAACTAATCAGAGTATCCTGCGCAATTATTTTGGATTCAGGCAAAGTCCTATGTGCTCAAAGGAGTGAAAATATGGATTTGCCTTTGAAATGGGAGTTGCCCGGTGGCAAAATCGAAGAAAACGAGTCTGCAGCTGAGTGCCTGAAAAGAGAAATATTTGAAGAGCTGAATATAGAAATTCAGATCATCAGATCATTTGAAAGCAATATACATCAATACAGTCCTTTAAAGAAAATTGAACTTATTCCCTTTCTTTGTAGCTTTATTAACAGTGGAATAACCTTAAAGGAACATAAAGACTTCTGTTGGAAAGAAATTGTTAAGCTAGCCGAAATGGACTGGGCAGAAGCTGATATACCTATAATCAGGGATTTTGTTCAATGGTATTCTCTAAACAGAACCCAAACCCACTCCATATAAACCACATTACTAAAATCTCAAACCTGCCCGCCAGAAAACAGGTCTTAAATCTTTAATCTTTAATCTTAATTCTTAATTCTAAAATCTTAAATCTAAATAACACTCTCCCATGTCAGCGGAACTCATTAAACTATATCCTGAAAATCCTGACCCCAGAAAAATCCAAAAAATAGTGGATGTGCTCAGGGCCGGAGGGATAATTATATATCCGACAGATACAGTCTATGGTATGGGTTGCGATATACATAACCTCAGGGCCATAGAACGTATAGCACTTATCAAGGGGATCAAGGTCAAAAAGCATAATTTCTCCTTCATTTGCTACGATTTGAGTAATATCTCGGAGTATACCCGTGCCTTAAGTACTCCGGTTTTTAAAATAATGAAAAAAACCCTTCCCGGTCCTTACACCTTTATCCTGGAAGCAAACAACAACGTACCCAAAATACTCAATAGCAATAAAAAGACGGTTGGTATCCGTGTTCCTGACCATTCCATTCCCCGATTATTGGTAAGGGAATTAGGTTCTCCGATATTGACTACCTCCATCAAGGATGAAGATGATGTAATTGAATACAGTACAGACCCTGAACTGATTTTTGAAAAATACCGGGATTTGGTGGATATAGTGATTGATGGTGGCTACGGCAATAACGTGGCTTCTACGATCCTTGATTGTACCGGCGATGAAATAGAAATCGTTAGAGAAGGCTTGGGTCCTGTAGATGATATCTTTTAGATTGAGACATTAGACGCAAGACGCAAGACATAAGACGCTAGATGCGAGAACCGAGAAGCGAGATAAGAACTTGTACTGAAGAACCCCTTACTACCTTCTCTTATTCCAAATCTTCAAGCTGCCGGCCAGGAAGTTCTAAAACCTAAAAATTTACAATCACCCCCATTTATCCTTTATCCCTTATCCTTTATCCTTCCAAAAATGCCCATAATTACAGATCTGTTTTATCTCCCTCCAATTGAATATTTTGTGTCTATTCTTGGGCACAAGGAAATTATTGTTGATGGAACGGAGAATTATCAAAAGCAAACATACAGGAATAGGGCACGGATTTTATTGACTAATAAAGTAGAGATACTTTCCATTCCGGTTTTTGGGGGGAGCAAAGAGAGGGCCTACAAAGAAATAAAAATAGATTATGGTCAAAAATGGAAGAATGTTCATTTAAGGGGTATTCAGAGTGCTTATGGAAAAGCACCCTTTTTTGAGTTTTTTTTTCCATACTTGGAAGAAATCTATAATAAAAACCTGACTTTTTTGTTTGACCATAACTTTGAGTTACTGACAGTTTGTCTGAAACTCTTACAGTTGGATACCAAAGTGTCTATTGGATTTGGTCAAGGTAATATTTCAGATTATGTAGATAAAAGAGGTACAATCAATACAAAAGAGGAATTTACTGCGAGAAGCATCATGACAGGATATGAATACAGTCAAATGTTTGGCGTAAACTTTGTACCCAACCTTAGCGTTCTGGATTTGTTGTTTTGTCAAGGAACTGAGTCCAAAGAGATTCTGGTCCGATCAAAAAAAAATGATTGAACAATCCGCAAATAGATTGTGTTTTTAAAACAAATTCGGTAACATTATTACGGAATTAGAATAAATTTAGAAAGGAAATACATGGAAGCAAAATTTTCAAACAGAGTCAAAGAGGTGATCTCCCTGAGCAGAGAAGAAGCGCTGCGTTTGGGACACGATTACATTGGTACGGAACACCTCTTGTTGGGCATGATAAGAGAAGGAGAAGGAGTGGCTGTTTCCATATTGAAAAAATTAGGAGTCCCCTTGGATGAGCTCCGCAATTCAATAGAGCGTGCCGTCAAAGGGACAGCAACCCACAATGTAAAAAATCTTGCTAACATCCCCTTGACCAGGCAATCTGAAAAGGTTTTGAAAATCACCTATTTGGAAGCTAAAATTTTTAAAAGTCAATTAATCGGAACTGAACACTTGCTTCTATCCATTTTAAGGGATGAGGACAATATTGCGACTCAGATTTTGAATAAATTTGATACCAACTATGATTCTGTTAAAGAAATGTTGGAGTTTCAGACCGATTCAGGACCAAGGTCAAAAGCTGAGGCTGATGATCCGGATGATGATGGCTCCAAGCTTTTTGGTTCCTCTTCAGGTAGTTCATCCAGTACTTCAAAAAGTACAGGTGAAAAATCAAGAACCCCTGTTTTGGATAATTTTGGCCGTGACCTGACCAAAATGGCTGAAGATGATAAATTGGACCCCATAATTGGAAGGGAAAAGGAAATTGAAAGAGTTGCCCAGATTCTTTCCCGTAGAAAGAAAAACAATCCAATTCTTATAGGTGAACCAGGTGTAGGGAAAACAGCTATTGCAGAGGGTTTGGCATTGAGAATTGTTCAGAAAAAAGTCTCTAGGGTACTTTTTAACAAGCGTGTGGTCACTTTGGACTTGGCTTCCTTGGTCGCCGGTACCAAATATAGAGGACAGTTTGAAGAAAGGATGAAGGCAGTCATGAACGAATTGGAGAAATCTCCAAACGTCATACTCTTTATAGATGAGTTGCATACTATTGTCGGTGCCGGTGGTGCCAGCGGATCTCTAGATGCTTCCAATATGTTCAAACCGGCCTTGGCCAGGGGGGAAATCCAATGTATTGGAGCTACTACACTGGATGAGTACAGACAGTATATCGAAAAAGACGGTGCTTTGGCGCGAAGATTCCAGATGGTCATGGTCGATGCCACCTCTCCCGAAGAAACGATTCAGATCCTGGAAAACATCAAAGACAAGTATGAAGATCACCATAATGTGGTTTACACCAAAGAAGCTATTGAAGCTTGTGTGAAATTATCAGACAGGTATATTTCAGATAGGTTTCTTCCTGATAAAGCCATAGATATTTTGGATGAAGCGGGAGCGAGGGTGCATATCAATAATATTCATGTTCCCGAGGAAATCCTAAAATTAGAGGAAGAGGTTGAGCATATCAAGATTGAGAAAAACAGGGTAGTAAAGAGTCAGAAATACGAAGAGGCTGCTCAGTTGAGAGACAAGGAGAAAAAACTGCTCGAACAACTTGAAAATGCCAAGATCAAGTGGGAAGAAGACAGTAAAACCAAAAGGTATACTGTAGAAGAAGATAATGTGGCTGAAGTGATTGCCATGATGACCGGAATTCCTACAAAAAGAATTGCTCAAAATGAAGGTGTCAAACTTTTGAATATGGGCGAGGAACTTCAGGCTAAAGTCATCGGTCAGGAACAGGCAATTAAAAAACTGACCAAAGCGATCCAAAGAACCCGTGTTGGTCTTAAAGATCCCAAAAAACCCATCGGTTCATTTATTTTCTTGGGACCAACGGGGGTTGGTAAGACTGAGTTGGCAAAAATGCTGGCAACTTATCTGTTCGATAAGGATGATGCTCTTATAAGAATTGATATGTCCGAGTATATGGAGAAATTCAGCGTCTCCCGTCTCGTTGGAGCACCTCCGGGATATGTCGGTTATGAAGAGGGTGGTCAGTTGACTGAGAAAGTCAGAAGAAAACCTTATTCAGTGGTATTATTGGATGAAATTGAAAAGGCGCATCCAGATGTATTCAATATCCTGCTTCAGGTATTGGATGATGGAATATTGACTGATGGATTGGGAAGGAGAGTGGATTTCAGGAACACCATTATTATCATGACTTCCAATATTGGGGTCAGAGATCTGAAGGATTTCGGAGCAGGAATAGGTTTCTCCCCCAAAGCCAAGCAGCAAAGCATGGATGAAGTGATGAAATCCACCATTCAAAGTGCGTTGAAAAAAGCCTTTAGTCCAGAGTTCCTAAACAGGCTGGATGATGTGGTTGTCTTCAATTCTCTGGATAAATCCCATATTCACAAAATCATTGAAATTAGTCTGGGCAAGTTGTTCAGTAGAATAACCGACTTGGGTTATCAAATTGAACTTACTGATAAAGCTAAAGATTTCCTTTCTGAAAAAGGATATGACCAACAATATGGCGCAAGGCCATTGAACAGGGCCATACAGAAGTATCTTGAGGATGCTTTGGCAGAGGAAATCCTTAAAGGTGAACTTTCAGAAGGAGATGTAATTATCGCTGATTATTTGGGAGAAGGTGAAGAACTTACCATCACCGTAAATAAGAAAGAAAAAGCAGAGTAATAATTTGAAACTTAAATTTATAAGACGGCCAATGAAAATTGGCCGTTTTTTTTAAATGTTTTAATTTCGAGAGGTTTTATCAAGAATCGTGATTTTTCATGAAGTTTAATTTTAAATGGATTTTTGGTTTGATGGTTTTTCTAGGCTGCGTAGAAAAACAAGATGAAGCAAAGAATTGGGCAAATCATATTCCTTTTGACAGTAACTTTTCCATCTCGGAAATGGAAAGTTCAACATCTTTTTCATTAAAGGGAGAGGCCAAGGGATTTCCGGAAATCAATCAAGCATCGGGTTTGGCTTACAGCAGAAAAAACCCCGGGTTTCTTTGGACACATCAGGATAAAAATTTTGACAATAGCCTGTTTCTTATAAATGCCTCTAATGGAGAAATTGCAGCTACCTATAAGATTTTAGGAACAGAGAATAGAGATTGGGAGGATATTGAAATTGCACTTGGACCAATATCTGGACTTGATTATCTGTATTTGGGGGATATAGGTGATAATGATCAGATTTATGACAGTTATGTAATTTACAGATTTGAAGAGCCTAAATTTGAAGAAAACCATCAGGGAAAAATCATTGAACTTGAATTGCCTTTTGACAAAATAACCTTCAGATACCCAAACAAAAGTTATGATGTGGAGGCATTGATGGTCGATCCTATAACGAAAGATATCTATTTGGCTACAAAAAGGGAATTGAGATCACAACTTTTTGTATTGCCTTTTCCTCAAAATTTGGAAAAAGAATTGACCGCAATAAAAGCGGGGACATTTTCATTTAGAATTGTGACGGCTGGCACTGTGTCCAGAGAGGGTGATAAAGCAATTATGAAAAATTATAATCAGATATTCTACTGGGAAAGAAAGTCAGGTCAAACGTTTGTTGAAATGTTAGCTGAAAAACCCTTTTTGCTTCCCTATGATCCCAAGGAAGAACAAGGGGAGGCCATTTGTTTTGATCCGGCCGGTGGATATTTTACCCTCAGCGAATTGGCCAATGGTATACGTCCCCAACTTTATCATTACTCCAAAAACTAAGTTGACCGCCAAAACCACTTGTTTGAATATAAAGTTTAATGATTGATCAAAAATTATTGCTTCTACAAGTCCTTCTTTTGAAAGAGAATCATCAGAAAATTTAAAATCTGTTTAACAAACCTTAACAACTCCCTGTTAATTGGGGACTGGATTTTGATCTTGAAAAACCTATGAATACATTGTTCAATTACCTGTTTAAGGCTTACCTTATATTTGTTTCCATTCCATTTTGGGTTTCCCAGAAGATGCCTGAGGCAACAGAACTTTCCTTTATACCAGCCTACACTGATTCGATTTTTACCGCGCCCAAAAAAGCAGGGGATCTCAAAAACAAAGAAATAGATGAAGCCAGTGGTATTGCATTTTCCAGAACTCATCTTGGAATTATATATACCCACAATGACAGTGGGGGAGAGCCATTGGTTTATTTGATTGATACTTTGGGAAAAGATATAGGTAGCATTAGACTAAATGGAGTTAGGAACAGGGATTGGGAAGATATAGCAGTAGGTCCTGGCCCAGATCCAAAGTTAAATTATATCTATGTTGGTGAAATTGGGGATAACAATGCGGAATACAAGAGTGTAAGAATTTTTAGGTTTCCCGAACCCAAATCGTTAAAAGAGGAAATGGAAGCGGAACCTGAGGTACTCAAACTCAGCTATCCGGATGGGCCAAGGGATGCCGAGACTTTGATGGTAGATCCCATATCGAAGGATATTTTTATAGTTTCTAAAAGAGACTCGGTCAATATTTTGTACAGGGCACCGCAATCAGCTTTTTCAAAAAAAGATTTTGAACTTGAAAAAGTAATGGAGCTTCCATTTACCATGTCAGTTGCAGGGGATATATCTGTAGATGGAAAACAGATTCTGATTAAAAACTATTTTACAGTTTTTTATTGGGAAAGAAAGGAAGGGGAATCCATACCTGAGGCATTAAAAAGAAATCCCATCATTTTACCTTATAAGCCTGAACCTCAGGGAGAGGCCATTGCCTTTCATTCAAATGGTGAAAGTTATTTTACTTTGAGTGAAACGAGGTTTAAAATTAAACCTGTTCTGTACCGCTATAATAAAAAATAGTTAATTTTGGATTTATTGCTACTTACTATGCCAACTCAGACTACTTCAAATATTTTAATGGTACGCCCGGCTAATTTCGGATTTAACCCTGAAACTGCTGCCAATAATTTTTATCAACAAAGAGACAACCGGGATCCACAGGAAATCAATAAAATTGCCCAGCAGGAATTTGATGGCTTTGTTGGTCTATTGGAGGAAAAAGGAGTCAATGTTGTTGTGGTGGAAGATACGGAGGAACCAAAAAAAACAGATGCTATTTTTCCTAACAACTGGTTCAGCACTCATGAAGATGGGAAAGTGATTCTTTATCCCATGTTTTCGCCAAATCGCAGGCAAGAAAGGAGGAAAGACATCATCGAGATTTTGATGAAAAAGGGTTATAAAATCAGTGATATTATTGATCTGACTTTTTTTGAAAATGATGAACAGTATTTGGAAGGTACGGGAAGCTTGATTTTGGACAGGACCAATAAAGTTGCCTATGCATGCCGCTCACAGAGAACCCATCCTATTCCATTGGCCTATTTTGGAAGAATAATGGAATATGAAATTGTAGATTTTGATGCAACACAGCTGATCAATGGTAAAGTTTCACCCATCTATCATACCAATGTAATGATGCATATCGGGACTGAAATAGCAGTAGTATGCCTGGATAGTATTCCACTTGCTTCTGAAAAACTGAAGGTTCAGGAATACCTGGAAAAAACCGGAAAAAAGATGATCCCCATCACAGCCAAGCAGAAATTCCAATTTGCAGGGAATATGCTGGAAATAAAAAACAAAGATGGAGGCAAGCTGACTGTCATGTCAGAAACTGCCTACCAATCACTCGGTCAAGTTCAGGTACAAACTATTCAGCGATATACTGATATCGTAGTTCCAAATATAGCTACAATCGAAAAGTTGGGCGGGGGAAGTGCAAGATGTATGATGGCTGAAATATTCCTGCCATCAGTGTAGGTTGCCCGATGTGACAGATTTGATTTTTATGGTATCCACTTCTATGTCTTTTTCTTTGGCAGCAATTTTGAAATTGGCGATCACTTCGAGCACATCGTAGTCAATCACTTTTGAATTAGATCCATCAATGATCACATGCTTGCCTGGGGGAATATCATCCAAAGCCTGAATTAAAGCCCCTTTGTTTAAGAAACTCACTTCTTCTGAAAGGACAATATGTATGGTGTTGGGGTCTTTTTCAGGTTTATTTTCAAGGAAGTGCGAGTTCTGAAAATTTCTCATCAAAATATAAACGATGGCAACTCCCATTCCAATTCCAATTCCTATTAAAAGGTCAAATATCACAATTCCCAATATTGTGGTAACAAATGGTAAAAACTGATCCATGCCCAATTTTGCTTGGGATTTGAACAAGGAGAATTTGGCCAATTTATATCCTATCAAAAGTAGTATTGCTGCGAGGGACGCTAATGGAATAAGATTAAGCAAGCCCGGAATCAGCAGAACACTGGCAAATAATAAAATGCCATGGAAAACTGCTGAACTTTTGGTTCTGGCACCTGAAGTGATATTTGCAGAAGTCCGGACAATAACGGCGGTTACCGGTAAGCCACCAATCAAACCATTGATGACGTTTCCTATTCCCTGAGCAAAGAGTTCCCTGTTCGGAGGGGATACCCGCTTATGAGGATCCAATTTATCTCCTGCTTCAAGGCTTAGCAGTGTTTCCAAACTTGCTATGATGGCAATGGTAATGGCCACTAGCCAAACATCGGGGTTGTCTAAAGCAGAAAATTTTGGGAAAGTCAACTGACCGATAAGATTTCCGAAAGACTCTATTTCCGGCAATACTACTTTTCCGGATGCATCAATGTAAAGGTTTGGTACAAAGAATTTAAAAAATTTGTTGATCAAAACTCCAACGATTACCACTACCAATGGTCCCGGGATGAATTTTATGAATTTTTGTTTTTTAATCATTGGGCGATCCCACAACATCAAGATGCCCAAAGAGACCAAAGTAATGATGATGGCACCGAATTCGAATTCCTTGGAAAGGTTTCCCAAATCCATTACCGCACTCCAGTCATTTACAAAGGGAATGTATTTTTCAAGGTTGGCATCTTCATTTACACCAAAGGCATAGGGTATCTGTTTGATGATTAGAATTACACCTATTCCGGCAAGCATTCCTTTGATCACAGCCGTAGGAAAATAATAACCAATGACACCCGCCTTTAACCATCCCAGAATTATCTGAATAATCCCTGCCAATACAACGGCTGTCAGAAAAATATCAAAAGCCCCAAGGTCCGAAATGGCATTCAGTACAATAACGGTCAAACCGGCAGCAGGTCCGGATACTGCAGTATGAGAGCCTGAAAGAGAACCAATCACGATTCCACCCACCACACCAGCGATTATCCCCGAAAATAACGGTGCGCCTGAGGATAAAGCAATTCCCAAACATAGAGGAAGCGCTACCAAAAACACTACCAATCCAGAAGGTAAATCGCTGCCAAAGTGGGAAAAAATTCTTTTATTACTATCCATTAATGTTTGTTTCCGGGTTTTTGAAAATTTCCTAGCCAATGATAAGGTAATACATTTAATTTATAAGTTTAATAAAGATATTTTATATACAAAATTATCTTTTTATAGAGTTCCTCCATTCCGTTTGTCAAAAAAAACTAAAAGGGGAAAGTTTATTTCTGAAATTATCAGATAAATAAACTTTCCCCTTTGAAAAAAAAGTTAAGAATTTCTTTCGCAGAAGCAAAAATATTTTAGCCTAACATGGATGCACGCAATGATGCCATTAAATGATAATTCAATTTAATTCTCGCTAGTAAACTGGAATGTCCAGTACATCGGACATCCGACAGGTTTGTAGTAGAATATTGGGTTACTGGCAATGAAGCGGATAACCATTTAATTTAATCCTGTATAATTAAAAGGACTGATGTTGCCCAATTCATTTTTCAATTGATCAGAAACCTGCAACCCATTGATAAAAGCAGAAATTGTTTTTTGGGTGATCTTTTCATTGGTTCGGGTCAGTTCTTTAAGCGCCTCATAAGGTTTTGGATATCCCTCTCTTCTCAATACCGTTTGGATTGCTTCCGCCACAACAGCCCAATTCTCATCCAAATCAGCATCAATCGCATCTTTATTCAACTCCAATTTACCGAGTCCTTTCAACAAGGATTCAAAAGAAATCAGCATATGCGCAAGTGGAACTCCAATAATTCTCAAAACAGTGGAGTCTGTCAAATCCCTTTGCAGTCGGCTGATGGGTAGTTTTGCTGCCAAGTGTTCCAATAAGGCATTGGCTATTCCAAGATTTCCTTCGGCATTCTCAAAATCTATAGGATTTACTTTGTGAGGCATGGCTGAGGAACCAATCTCCCCGGCTTGTATTTTCTGTTTGAAATAATTCATGGCCACATACTGCCAGATATCTTTTGACAAATCCAAAAGGATGGTGTTTATTCTTTTCAATCCATCAAAACAGGCCGCAAGATTATCGTAATGTTCTATTTGGGTAGTGGGATAGCTTCTTTCCAAACCCAGATATGCTGACACAAACTTTTCTGCAAAACTGTTCCAATCAATTTCAGGATAAGCCACATGATGGGCATTCATATTCCCTGTAGCGCCCCCAAATTTAGCTGAGTAAGGAACCTGAGAAAGCAATTCCAATTGTTTTTCCAATCGGATGACAAAAACGCGCAGCTCTTTCCCCAAACGGGTAGGGGAGGCGGGTTGTCCATGGGTCTTTGCTAGCATGGGGATGTCTTTCCATGTTTGCGCTTTTTCCTTTAACTTATCAACTATAGCATTTAGACTGGGAAGGATACATTTTTCAAGACCCATTTTCAGCATCAGAGGAGTGGCGGTATTGTTGATGTCCTGAGAAGTCAAACCAAAATGAATGAATTCCTTAAATTCCTGAAGTCCCAAATCATCAAACTTTTCTTTCAGGAAGTATTCGACGGCCTTCACATCATGGTTGGTGATTTTCTCAGTATCCTTGATTTTTGTAGCGTCAGCTAAACTGAAATCACTCACCAAATTCCGTAGCGTGGGGAAGAGATCATGGTCAAAACCTGTCAGTTGAGGAACAGGAAGTTCACAAAGCGCAATAAAGTATTCCACTTCGACAAAGACTCTGTATTTGATTAGAGCGAATTCAGAAAAATATGCTCTTAATGGCTCGGTTTTATTGCCATATCTACCATCTACAGAACTTACGGCGGTGAGGTTATTGAGATTCATGATCTAGGTTTTTGATTTGAAGGCGCAATTTAGGTCTTCAACCTGAAAATACTGTCCTCCTGTTGTATTTAATCTGAGTTTTTTGGAGGCCAATACACAATTTCAGAAATTCCGGTAGCAAAAGGCAAAAAATGAAATTAAAAACAAGGTCTTTTTGGAAATGATATTCAACTCAAATAAATAATTTCAATTTCACCTTAAGATTTCTGCTCAGAATCAAACCAGTTTCTGATTTATTTGTTGTTAACAGAGATAATAATATTCCAGAGTCTTATAAATTAAAAACCGTACATTAATTTTGGGGCTTCCATATGGGATCAATGTAATAAAGAGCAATAGAAATGTTTAATTTATTTAAGAAGAAAAAAGAGGAAAATAAGAGGGGGGACCAATACTTGTCTTTGAAAGTAAGAGAAGTCGTCAAAGAAACTCCTGACACAGTCACCATATATTTTGAGCAGCCTGAACCATTTTTGGAATACCGACCAGGTCAATACCTTACTGTAATTTTGGAATTGGGTGGAAAAGAAGTAAGACGGTCATATAGTCTTTGCACTTCGCCATATGTGGACCCCCATCCCGGAATCACCATAAAAAGAGTGGAGGGAGGATTGGTATCCAATTATTTGAATGATCAGATCAGACCCGGAAAGACCATTGAAATAATGAAACCATTGGGTCATTTTACAACTGATTTTCACTCTAAAAACAAAAATCATTTTGTGATGATTGCAGGGGGTAGTGGTATTACACCCATCATGGGGATTTCCAAATCTATCCTGATCAATGAGCCGGATTCTAAAGTGACTCTTATTTACTGCAGTCGCTCTGAGGACCAGATTATTTTTAGAAATCAGTTGGAAAAGCTGCAGGATGAATACAAAGAAAGATTCAAAGTCTTCCACAATCTGAGTAAGCCTTCACTAAATTGGGAAGGGATGAAGGGACGCTTGGATCAGGTAAAAATCGACGAAATACTTCAGAACAACCTTTATCCCGGAACTGCCAAGACTAAATATTTTGTCTGTGGTCCTAATGGTTTAATGGATATTGCTTTGGAAGCTTTGAAGGCTAAAGGAATTTCGGATGAAGATATTTTCAAGGAAAGTTTCTATACAGATATTGAAGCCAAGGAAGAAACCCTGAAAGCTGAGGGGAAATTGTCTCCCGAACTGACTCGGGAAATAGAAGTGAATGTCAACGGAGAATCGTTTCATTTTGAAGTGCCTGCGGGGATGACCATTTTAGAAGCAGGCCTGGATAGAGATATTGATATGCCTTACAGCTGTCAAAGTGGTTTGTGTACTGCCTGTAGAGGTAAGCTTGTTTCAGGCAAAGTGGATATGATAGAGGATGCAGGATTGAGTCAAAGTGAGATAGCAGAAGGTTATATCTTGTGCTGTTCCTCCAAGCCTGCAAGTTCTGACATAAAAATAATTATTGAATAACAGTATTTTGGAAGAAAAAAGGATTAAAAAAAGATTTGAAACACTGGAGCGGAATGTGCTGATTTTGATTGCCATTCCGATTCCTTTTTTTGCGGTAGTCTATCTGAATTCGCAGAACAGTACCTTTTCCTTTGACCTACCCGAGCTTTCCACTTTTTGGGATTCCTTTGGCTTGGGATTGGTAGTTTCAATTTTGTTTTTACAGTATTTTAATTTTCAGACTTCGATAAAAAGAATACTGAGGGGTAATTTGGATTTGGAAACCAAGTTGGCGCTGTACTCTCAGGCGACTATGCAAAGATTCTGGATACTTTTTGTTTCCACGTTTATTTCTGCATTGGGATTGTTGTTTTTTGATAATCCAGGTTTCACCATGGCTTTTGCTGTAACGCTCTTATTTTTTTCACTTGGAAAACCCAGCCCGGATAGGATTGTGAAATCATTGAAATTGAAAGGCGAAGAAAAGGATAAAGTGCTTGGAATGAAGAGAAGAGGATGAATTGAGATTTGAGGTAGAAGAAGCGAGAAGCGAGAAGCGAGAGAAAAGAGCCAAGAGCCAAGTGCCAAGAGACAAAGCTTGTCCCGAAGAATTTCGGGGAGCCAAGAGACGAGAATCAGAGCCTGCCAGGAGTATACCAATGATGTAATTTTAAAATGCCCTCTCGGTAAGCTCGGGGAGTCAAGAACGGTTGAAGGAATCGAAATAAATTATTATTTCCCATCGCTACAAAAATCTACAATCTAAAATCTACAATCAAAAATCAATTATCTATCCTCATCCTGCACATCATGCCTCTTGGGTAAATCAGAGTTGATAAAAGTAAATCCTCTTGTATCTGCTCCGTCGTAGAAATCCACCATCATTCCCATAAGAAACATATAATGTTTTTTTTCAATCAAAACAGGAATGTTATCAATGACAAACTGCTGATCCCCTTCTTTGGGCTTATCAAACCCTAAAAGGTAGGACATACCGCCACAGCCACCGCCTTTTACTCCGACCCTCAAAGAATATTCTTTGGGAATGTTTTTGTGGGCAATGATATTTTTGATTTCTTCTTGGGCCTTATGGGTAATTTTAATCGGTGTCAGCATGCCATTCTAATGCAATTCTTCGTTATGAAGTTCAAATTTAGCCTGAATAAATATCAAATGGCAAAAGTTTTATAGCATTTATTAATTTCGGATATTCGGAACAAATTAATCACTGAACATGGAGTATATAGCCGATTTATTAAAGATTGTTTTACCTGCGGGATTGGTCATCTACGGGATGTATCTGACTATCATGTCATTTCTTAAAAAAGAAAGGGAAAAAATGCTCATCGACCTCAAGACCCAAAACACACAGACTGTCCTGCCGATAAGACTTCAGGCAGGTGAAAGGCTTTGTCTGCTTTTGGAAAGAATTACACCAAACAACCTCATCAGAAGAGTCAACAATCCTGAATATTCTGCGAGGGAATTGTATAGTCTACTGCTATCCGAAGTAAGAGAAGAGTTTAATCATAATCTTTCACAGCAGGTCTATTTTTCTGATGAAACCTGGGAAGGTGTCAGAAGGGCAATGGAAAGTGTGGTCACTATTGTGAATACTGCCATGCAGGACATGAACGAAAATGCCAGGGGATTGGACCTCGCCAAAAGAATTTTTCAAATAACTTTGGAACAAAAAAATGACGCCATTCAATTGGCATTGAAGGAAGTAAAATCTGAAATCCGAATTTATTTCTGATCAAATATGGCCACATTACGAGAGAAAACGGTTGATTTCTTTGAAAAAGCAAAAATCCTGTACCTGTCCAAAGCGGAACAGATAGCAGGAGAGGACGGGAAACTCAAAAAGCTTTTAAAGAATGTAGGAGAGCGTTTAAATGCAGTTTCACACAATCCTAAGGTACAGGCTGCTTTAGAGCCTATTTTAGTTTTCAAAAGAATGATTCAAGCACACCGGAGCGGTCTGTTTAAAGTTTCTACCAAAACCCTGGGACTGATTGTCCTGGGTTTGGTTTATTTCGTGGCACCCCTGGATATCATTCCTGATTTCCTTCCTGTTTTGGGTTTTGCGGATGACTTATCAGTTCTCATAGCTATTTTTAATTCAGTCAAACACGAGGTTGAAGCTTTTTTGGATTGGGAAAAAATCCATCAGGACAAGATTTAAATTTTTGGAATTGAGTAATTTGGCTTAACTTAACTTTTATGAAAAAAATAGCATTTCTTGCAGGCACTTCCGGATTGATCGGAATGCAATTGTTGCATCAGTTGATTCAAGATCCTTCATACGATACTGTTATTTCAGTAGGTCGGAGAAAATTGGCTTTGAAACATAACAAACTTGTTCAGTTGGAAGGTAATTTCAAAGAAATCAAAAATTGGGATATAGAATCCAAACTCAGAGAGGATGATTTAGGAGGGATTTTCTTTCCCCTGATAGAGGCCATCAAATCCAAATCTGTGGAAATGCATGCTTTTTGTTCGCTCGGTACTACCATAGGTCAAGCAGGATCCAAAGATAAATTTTATGAGATCGATCACGATTATGTACTCAATTTTGCCTGGTGGACAAAAGAAATGGGAGTAAGCAGGTTTTTGTATGTCAGTGCTATGGGTGCTGATCCGCAATCATCTGTTTTTTACAATAAGGTGAAAGGAGAAGTTGAAGAAGACCTGAAAGTTATCCCTTTCGAATATCTTGGATTGTTTGAACCATCACTCTTGTTGGGAAACAGAAAGGATTTCAGGTTTGGGGAAGAGGTTGCGAAAATAATAACCAAGCCTTTGGTCTGGTTGAAAATTGCCAAGAAGTACCGTCCCATATTTGACCGTCAGGTAGCCAAAGCAATGATTTATCATGCCAATCAGGTCAAATCAATTAAAGTTGAAGTGATTTCTTCCAAACAAATGCAGAATTTTGAAGCATGATAGCAGTCATCCAAAGAGTTTCAGAATCTTCCGTAAAGATAGGAGGAGAATCCAAAGGGCAGATAGGAAATGGTTTGATGGTCCTTTTGGGAATTGAAGAAACTGATTCAAAAGAGGATATTGATTGGCTAAGCAAGAAAATTGCCAACCTGAGAATTTTTCCCGATGATAAAGGGGTCATGAATAAAAGTATTCTGGATTCCGGTGGAGATGTCTTGCTCATTTCTCAGTTTACCCTGCATGCAAGTACCAAAAAAGGGAACCGACCATCTTACATTAAAGCCGCAAAACCAGAAATTGCCATACCTCTTTATGAGGATTTTATTATAACCCTTGAATCAGATCTGGGAAAATCCATACAAACAGGTGAATTCGGGGCAGACATGAAGGTCTCCCTCATCAACGACGGCCCCGTTACGATCATCATTGATAGCAAAAACAAGATATAGGATTTTGCTCAGTAGGTAAAAGCCTCCGTTTCCCGAGCAATCATAAATCTAAAATCTAAATTCTAAAATCAAATATCTCCAGTCTCATACCTTTCATGCCCTGCTTAATAAAGATACAAAACGCCACCATTAAACAAAAAGGCAAAACAGTATTTGATCAAATGGAATTTGACTGGAAGGAAGGTCAGCATTGGGCGGTAATAGGTGAATCAGGGGTAATGATGACTGCATTTTTGGATACTTTGTTGGGGCGGACGATGGTGACATCTGGAAATGTCATCCGGCCTTTTTCAGAAGATTATCAAAAAACAAAGACCTTATCAGGCGAAATCAATTCCTTTCGTGATTTGATTTCCACCGTTTCCCAGCAATATACTTTTCGGAATAAATCCAATCTCCAGAACTTTTATTATCAGCAGCGATTCAATTCCATGGAATCTGAGGATACAGCTACTGTATGGAATTACCTGAGTGAAATTGAAGTAAAAATTCCCGGTTATTGGAATCTGAAAAAAGTTTTGGATTTGATGCGCCTAAATGATCTCAAAGAAAAATCACTGATCAAACTTTCCAATGGAGAAACAAGAAGACTCGCAATCGCAGCTGCATTGATGAAAAATCCCAAACTGTTATTGATGGATCAGCCGATGACTGGTTTGGATGTTCAGTCAAGAATGGATTTTGGGCGGGTTTTACAAGAAATTGCCTACAGCGGGATCCATTTGATGCTAACGGCCCACAGTGATGAAATCCCAGAATCAATAACACATGTTGCAGTATTGGCCGACCAAAAAGTGTCTAAAGTTATCCAAGTCGAAGAATTGAATGGTCTCGAGTTGGACACTGATTCCGGCAATGGATTTGACCATTTATTAATGGGGGAATTGTTAAGAGATGCCAAAAAAACGGATTTTAAAAAAATCCTGGAAATGGAAAATGTGTGTGTCCGCTATGGAGATAAAAAGATATTGAATAATATCAACTGGACCGTATTGCCAAATTCAAAGTGGTTGCTGAAAGGCGAGAATGGGGCAGGGAAGTCTACGCTATTGAGTTTGATTTTGGGAGAAAATCCGCAGGCCTATTCCAATAATTTCTGGCTGTTTGACAGGAAAAGAGGCTCAGGTGAAAGCATTTGGGACATCAAAAAAAACATTGGTTTTGTCGCTCCTGAGTTAAGCAGGTTTTTTCCGGCTAATCAAACTTGTCTGAAAGTGGTGCTTTCAGGTTTATTTGATACTATGGGATTGTTTAAGAAAGTCAGCCCGGAACAGGAAAAAACAGCATTGGCCTGGTTGAAATTGTTCAGACTTGAAAGCACTGCGAACTTATTGTTGAGACAGGTCTCACTGGAAAATCAGCGTTTTGTTTTATTGGCTAGAGCTTTGATAAAAAAACCGGCACTACTTGTATTGGATGAGGCATCACAAGGCATGGATGAATTGCAAAGAAAATTATTCCGAAAAACAATTGATCAGGTTTGCCACCTCATGCCAATTTCAATTATCTATGTCAGCCATTATGAAGAAGATATACCTGCATGTGTGGACAAGGTACTTCAATTGAGTCAAGGTGAAGTGAAGGATATACAATGATCAGAGTATCCGCTATTTCCTGTTTTGCATTACTTATGGTTTTCGATTCAGATAATCTTTGACACTTGGCCATTTTAGAGATGATGATAGACGATGAAAAATACCTATACCTTGGCTTCAAACCTTGTTTTATTTTATTTTACCAATATCCCTTTCATCAGTAGGTACGGAAATGGTTTCAAGAAAAGTACCGTCATTTTTCAATTTTATCCCGGTTAGACAAATCCCTCCATATGCTCCTGTATCAATGTTCCATGAATTTGAATCAGGATTAAACTCAGGTTTGCCATTCCACCTTGGAGTATGTCCGATTACCTGAAGTTTACTGATTTTTATCAGTGGCTTTCTGTTCCAAAGATAACCGTCAGGATTGTTTGGGTCTTCAGGATTTCCAATCCCACTCAAGCCTGCATGAGAGACTTTGATGGCATCATTTTCCCAAACCATCGGTAAATCCATTAACCAGTTCAAATAATTGCCAGGATCAATATTCAGCATATCAAACTGATGGAGGGTCAGCTGTCCCCCATTGAACAGCCAATTTTTTTGTTTGTCCTTCCCGATAAGATATTTGATCATCATCTGTTCATGATTGCCTTTGATATAATGTACTTCCTTTTTAAAGTTCTTTTTCAGTTCGACGGCAAGTTGTAACACCGAGGGGGAAAAATTTCCTCTGTCCACCAAATCGCCTACCTGAACAAGAGTTTCAGTTTTAGGATCCCAATGATCTAAAAGTGACAGGTAGGTATTGAGGCAACCATGAACATCTCCTATGATAAATACTGACATACAATACAATTTAATAAAGAAAATTGTCTTCTATTTGACATTCTTATAATTTCCACTCCCCTATACATGAAATATTTTTATCTTTTTGAGATAAATTCTTATTATTAGTTGGTATTCAGATAGGTACAAAACAATAATGTCATTTTGATGTTATATTCAAATATTACAAATTTCTATTTTATTAAATTACAAATAGGTAAATTAGAACCACTTACTTCCTCAATTTGCTAAATATGAAACACACCTTTATTTTAATCGCCGGCTTGTTTTTGATAATTTCAGGCTGTATATCTCAAAAAGATTATGTGGCAGATTCAGACTTCAATTATTCGGGTAAATTTAAACGTTACAAAACATATGGTTTTGTGAGAAATCCATTTCAGGATTCTACTGATTATTACCAGGCAATTGAGAGAACAATCAGTTCTAGGTTAGGGTCTCAGGGTTACAGACAGAAAGATGAGCAACCTGATCTTTTGATCAATTATAAAATCTTTACAGACGAGGTAAAGTACAGAGGTTATGATCAGCCCAATTTTGATTTTTGGCTTCAGAGAAGAGCTGAAATTGTGGATTTGACTGAAGAAGAAGAAAAGGAAAACAGGGAAAAAGATGAAACCTACAACAAAGTAAAATATACGGAGAACAATGGGTTATTGGTCATTTTTGTAATTGATAATAAAAAGGGCAATACCATTTGGCAGGGTTATACAGCAGCTTATTTTGATTTGGTGTCGCCTGATGTCAGTACAGAATTGACCAAAGCAACTTACAGGGTGATGGATCAGTTTAGGGTGTTGACCAGGAATTAAACTTTCTTCGATTTAGAGCATTCCATTATTTCCCTTCGAGGAAAAACTGTGCGGCTTCAATTTGAACTACTTCGAAATCCTGATAAGCACAGACTATTTTATGGAAATTGGATAAGTTTGGGATATCATTCAGACAAAGTGGAGTACCGAAAAGGTATAGTTCCACTTTTTTATTTTCAGATATTTCTCCGACTTTTTTCATCAATCCAAGTTCCAATCCAAAATGATTGACAGGCTTGGCAGATGGCACAAAAAGTGCTATTAAAACACTTTCAAAATCATCAAGTTTTTCAAATTCAAATTCTTGGTTTTGGTTAATCCCGAATTTAGGGATAAGGCTTTTCGGGTCAATACCCTTAAAAAAAGGATTATCTTTTTCTTTATAAATAGATACCAGAGCAGTTTTTCTATTTTCAAGGTCTAAATGAATTCCGGAAGGGGATGACTTATCTGATATTACCGAAATATATTCTTTTGTCAATTGTTGATTGAATGCATGGTGTTTGTCCCAATCAAAACCCTGAAAATGAAAACTTTCCTGATTATGCAGTCCCAGTTTTTCTTTCAGCTGCATGATTTTTTGAAAACTTTCATCGATCTGTTTTTTATCTGCTTTTTGATCAATCATATGTATACCCTCTTTTACATTTTCAGAGAAACATAGAATATCATTTCCTGCATTGAAAGCTTCCCATTCCAACATTCCCGGTTCGGCAAACATGTTGCTGACACTTTTCATATTTAGGGCATCAGAAACAACGATGCCTTTGAATCCAAGTTCTTTTTTGAGAAATCCGGTGATGATTTCCTTTGAAATGGATGCGGGAATATGCTGTCCATTACTCAGGGCAGGGGCAGCGAGATGTCCCACCATGATCATATCAATTCCTTTGTTGATGCCTTCCAAAAATGGATAGAGTTCTTCATTGATCAGTTGAGACTTATTCTTATTGATTACAGGAAGACCGAGATGAGAATCCACATCAGTATCTCCATGCCCGGGAAAATGCTTATAGCAGGCCCCTATACCCGCTGAAGTCATTCCTTGGTACATGGCAATAGCGAAGTTGCTGACTTTATTTCTGTCTTTTCCAAAGGATCTGTATCCGATCACCGGATTCTTGGGATTGGTATTGATATCCGCCACCGGAGCAAAATTCAAATGAATGCCTGATTGCTTAAGGTCTTTTCCGATCCTAAAACCTGTTTCAAAAACCAATTCAACATTATTTTCGGACATGGCGCCCAAGGAAATTGCATAAGGATATTGCGGAGAGTTTTCAATACGCATAGCCAAGCCGAATTCTGCATCGATGCTGAAGAGGAGCGGGGTATTGGAAATTTTTTGATAGCGTTGGATAAGCAGGTGTAATTTTTCCAAAGTATTCTCAACAGAAAGTTTCTCCTGTCTTTTTTCAAAATTGGCTGCGGCACTATATCGACTATGAAAAAAAGTGATCCCCCCAATAAATTGGTTTCGAATCAATGACTCCATTTTAAGTATATTTTCCTCCGTATCATGTATAAATGCCGCTGGAGAAAATAATTGGCCTATTTTTTTGAGTTTTTCCACTACAGTGTGATTTGTGATTTGAGATTTCATATTTTATGATCAAGAGACAAGAACCAAGAATCAAGACATGGTACTTCCAACCAAACATCGGTCATCCGTCATCCAACATCGGTCATGTACTTCCCACTTCCCACCAAACATCGGTCATCGGTCATCCAGCATCGGTCATGTACTTCCCTCTTCCCACCAAACATCGGTCATCGATCATCCAACATCGGTCATGTACTTCCCACTTCCCACTTCCCACCAAACATCGGTCATCCAACATCGGTCAAAATCCTGTCCTTCCTACTCCCCACTTCCCCTCTTCTTCCCATATTCATATGGAAACTTCACATATCTGACCATGAGGATTCCGGGGAAAGCAGCAATAACAATCCAGATAAAAAACCCAGGGTAGCCCAATGCTTCCTGAATAAATCCTGAGGCCATTCCCGGAAGCATCATTCCCAAAGCCATAAATCCGGTGGCAATGGCATAATGGGAGGTTTTGGAAGGCCCTTCTGATACATAAATCAGATACATCATAAAAGCCGCAAATCCGAATCCATAGCCCAATTGCTCTATGACCACCACTGCGCCTGCATAGAAAGCAGATTCAGGTTGGAAGTAAGCCAAAACATAATAAAAGAAATTAGGAACATTGAGTGCCAAAATCATGGGCAGCATCCATTTTCCCAATCCGTCCCTGGAAATCACTATGCCTCCAATAATTCCTCCTAAGGAGAGGGCAATTATCCCGAAAGTCCCATAGATCAATCCAACATCAGAGGTGCTTAATGCCAACCCTCCGACTTCTCTGCTGTCCAATAAGAATGGTGAGGCCATTTTGACCAATTGAGACTCTCCAAGACGGTAAAACAAGATAAATGCCAAAGCGACCCAGATTTCCTTTTTCCTGAAAAAGCTTTCAAACACTTTCCAAAATGTCAGGCTTTCTTCTTTGATATAATCTTTTGCTTTTTCGACATTGGGTGTGACCAGGAAGTTTACCAATGTGAGTATAAACATCAATGCAGCAATCATCACCATAGTGAGAGACCAAGCTTTGGTATTATCACCGTATTTCACTTCCAGATAGCCAGCAAAAATCACAAATAATCCTTGTCCCGTAACCATAGCAACTCTATAGAATGTGCTGCGCAAACCTATAAAGAAGGATTGTTGCTCTTCTTTTAAGGCAAGAAGATAAAATCCATCTGAGGCAATGTCATTGGTAGCTGAGGCAAAGGAAGCCAACCAAAAGAAAGCAAGACTGATGATAAAAAACTGATTGGTGGGAAGAGAAAGTCCCACGCCCAAAAAAGCAAGGGAAAGTACCAATTGCATAGCAAGGAACCACTTTCTCTTGGTACCATAAAGGTCCACCAAGGGGCTCCAAAAAGGTTTGATGACCCATGGTAAATAAAGGAAGCTCGTATAAAGCCCAATAGCTGAATTGTCAACCCCCAGATTTTTGTACATAATGACAGATACCGTAATAATCAATACATAGGGGATTCCTTCTGTCAGATACAAAGGCGGTACCCAATACCAGGGATTGTTGGGGATAGACTTTCTCATGGTTTTTTTCTGATCAGGTTTTGGTAAATACTGATTTCCGAGCCTTCGATGAGGGTTGCATTTACTGTATTTTTATAGAAATCCGCAGGACCGATTCCACCAATGATGGCGTAGGCATACCCCATTTCTTTCAAGGCCAGTAGACTTTTTACCAATAGAACTTTCCCAATACCTTTTCCCCGCATGCTTTCCACTGTTCCGGTCGGTCCAAAGAAGTTTTTGGCGGTGGATTCAAAACAGGCGAAGCCTAAAATTTCATTATCCTTTTGGGCGATGAAGCAGTTTACGGGAAGGTGGGAAAATGCGGATTCTGTTTCGTTTTTCCAATATTGTCCAAAATGCTCCATTACCCAATCGCAGACAAAGGATTTTTCAGGCGGAATAGGCCTTCTGAAAACAATGTTTTCAGTACCCAACTGATTTTCTTTTTCTGAGATATCCGGAAGTTCCAATAACCGGACAAGCATATCTTTCATTTTATTGGGATTGAAGGGTTCTTTGGATTTCAAATACCATCGGTTTGCTTTCATTACCAAATCTGTCCAAAAAGCTCAAGGCCACAAATTTTGGGTTGTTTGGGGTCAGCACAGGCAGCAGCATTCTGTTGCTGTCATCAAGGTATATTTTTTGGGAAACGGTTTTCTCATTTCTTTTTTGAAGATCCTGAATGGTTGGAGAAGTGTGGATTACAGCAAACCTATAATCAGGATCCAAAACCTGTTGAAATTGGAAAGCAAATCCATTTCCATGGGGAACCAGGACCGGGTCTTCTGGTTCTTTTGAATTTGAATTGGTTTCAAATAAATCGGGAGTCAAGACAGCTTGTTGATAATGGTTTTTGTATAGAAGATCTGCCACATCCCTATTTTGAAGGTACAAGGATTTGGCGCTGAAATAAGCATTTCCCGAGATATTTGGGGTGATTTTCGACAAGCCGATCTGATTGGGGATTTCCATAGGATTGTCCCAAGCCTTATCTGCATTGTTTCGGATCTTGTAGGGACCGTTTCCTATGTAAATCTTGGTATTATTGCTGTTTTTGGACCACCAATTGATCAGTTCCCGGTGCGAAGCCAGGTTATAATCCATACTCCAATACAATTGGGGAATCAGGTAATCAATCCAACCGTTTTTCATCCAGGTCAGTACATCTGCGTAGAGGTCATCGAAATTGGTCTGTCCTGCCTGTGTATTTGATCCATTGGGGTCTTTATCCTTATTTCTCCAAACCCCGAAAGGGCTGATCCCAAATTGTACCCAAGGTTTTTCTGATTTAATGGTCTGATGGACTTGTTTGACCAATAGACTGACATTTTCCCTTCTCCAATCATCGAGTTTTTGACCTTGCCTACCATATTTTTTAAAGGTCTGCGCATCATCAAAAACAACTTTATCCACTTTGTAGGGATAGAAATAATCATCGAAGTGAATGGCATCCACATTATAATTCTGCACTACTTCCCTGATGATATTGACCAAATGTGCTCTTACCTCGGGAAGTCCGGGATTATAGTAATATTTGGTATCATATTTTACCATCCAGTTTTTATGTTTGAAAAAATCATGCTCAGCGCTGAGGAGTTTGGTATCAAGATTCATGGTAGCCCTGTACGGGTTCAGCCATGCGTGGAATTCCAATCCTCTCCGATGTGCTTCTAATATCATCCAAGAAAGTGGGTCCTCGGTAGTACTGGGCTTTTGGCCTTCCTTTCCTGTAAGGTATCTGGACCAAGGGGCAAAATTCGAGGGGTAAAAAGCATCTCCCGAAGTTCTGATCTGCACAATTACTGCATTGAAATTGAGTGATTTATAATAATCCAGCAATTTGATGAAATCTTCCTTTTGCTTGCTGAATGGGTCGGTTGGACTGTTTGGCCAGTCGATATTGGCCACTGTTGCAATCCATACTCCTCTGAATTCCCTAGGACTGGGGGCTAATTCCAGGTCCAAAGCTTTGTAAAACTCAGGTTGAGCAGGCATTTTGGCAGTTTTTGAAGGATAAGTGCTATCAGGACTTTTTGGTCCGGGAGCTGGAATAGTACTTCTTTCCCGCTGTCCGGTAGTTGTGGTAGCAGTTTTACAGGATTGTAAAATCAAAATAAAGCTACATAGATAAATGAAGATTCTTGAAAATTGAATCAGGTAATTAGATTTCATGGAGTTGGCTTAGGGTTTACTTTTAAGGTTCAGGTCGCTGAGTTTTTTCCTCAGTTGTTTCATGAATTTTGGCCCTGGATCTTGTTTTTGGGTCAGGTAATTGGGATCAGTTTCTTTCCAAATTTCAGATCCCTGAAAATCATAATATTCATGATGGCCAATCATATAGGTCAGTTTGTGCTTTTTGTGCAGGTATCTGATGAGGTCTGCATTCGCTTTCAACTGAGCTTTGGTCAGCGGATCATCGGGTCCGCCTATATTTTCAATACCGATTGCAGTATAATTCAATCCAATTGTATGCCTTCCAAATGTGGTGTCCGGCAAAAGCCTGAAAATCGTCCCATCTCTATCCACTAAAAAATGGGCAGAAACATTCAGGTTGCTGGCAGTGGTCAATTCGGGCCTTCCGCCCAATTGAACTGGGTTGAATACATTGAATGTGGCTTCTAATGTAGGTACAGCAGTCCAATGTACCACCACCATAGTCGGTTCTATGGTCGCCGTTTCTTGATCCAATCCGTGTCTTACTTTAAGGTATTCCAGGGAAAGCTTTTCTCTTTCCTCATCGAAGACTATGGGTTTTTCAAAGATCCTAAAAGTTGGAGCATTGCAGGACAAAATCAAAGGAACAAAAACAAAGAGCAAACAGGTATTTTTTAATGTTCTCATTCGTGACGGGATTTGGGAAGTTTGGATAATCTAATCAGAATATATCGCTAAAATACATGAATTTATTAGAGCATCCTGCAATTTTGATTTGCAATTATTTGCTGTTTTAAATTTTTTTGTTCAGATTAATGATTTAATACTTGCAAAAAACAGAAACCCAAGACCCTGTGCTTAAAGAAGAACGTCAAAAATATATCTTGGATCAGGTTCACTTACACCACCGAGTTCTGCTCAATGACCTTTCTGAAGCTTTGAATGTATCTATAGATACCGTCAGAAGAGATGTGAAAGAATTGCACAAAGAAAAAAAGCTCAAGAAGGTGCATGGAGGAGCCACTTCATTTGGTTTTATGACATTCTCCAAAAATGACGGGAATGTTTATTTACAATCGAAAAAAATCATTATAGCTGAGAAAGCTGTTTCACTTCTGAAGTCAGGACAGATCATTCTGATGAGTGGGGGTACTACAAACCTTGAATTGGTCAAAGTTTTTCCCAGAAGAATCGAACTGACGGTCTTTACCCCCAGTCTACATATTGCATTGGAATTGATGGAGTTTCCAAATGTGGAAGTAATTTTCTTAGGGGGAAAACTTCTTCATGAAGCCAAGTTCGCAATCGGGGGGACAGTTGTAAATTCACTTTCCCAGATCCGGGTCGATATGTTGTTTTTGGGAACAGGATATCTTGATCCCAAGCATGGACTGACGGAGTTTGATTGGGAGGTGGTGCAGGTTAAAAAAGCAATGATTGAATCTGCCAAAAAAACGGTAATACTCTCCGTTTCTGACAAACTGCACTCCGTACAACGCTATCAGACCTGTGATTTAAATGCTATAGATATACTGATTACCGAGTTAAGCCCTAGTAATTCCCTTTTGAATGATTTCAGGGAATTCCCGATAGAGTTGCTTTGAATCGGAACAATGCCCATAGGCTTTTATTTTAATGTGAAACAAAGAAAAAGCCTTCTCGATTGAAGGCTTTTTCTTATTTAAGGTTAAGCAACCTCGATTGCTTTTTTGGGTTTACTTGTTTCCAACATTTTTTTTGGAAGAACAATTTTCAAAATGCCTTTGTCATATTTGGCATCAATATTTTCATCCTTTACGTTTTCAGGCAGACTGAAAGAACGTCTGATACTGGAGTAAGAGAATTCTTTTTTTCTATAATTGTCTTTTTCTTCTTCAGCTTTGTGTTCTTTCTCTGCGCTGATGCTTAGGATACCATCGCTGATATCAATTTTGAAGTCCTTCTTGTCAAATCCCGGTGCAGACAATTCAAGTTTGAATTCTTTGTCATTCTCAATCACGTTGCATGAAGGGATTTCAATTGATTTTTCAGGATACCAGAATTTCTCATCCCAATCAAATGGGTTTTCTGTTCCGAAGAAGTCTTGAACCATTTTTGGCCAAAAACCTCCATTTCTTTTTGTTAGTGCGCCCATGGTTTTTTAAATTTTTAGGTTATAGGATTTAATTTTAATAGGATAAAAATATCAAAAATGGTATTAAAATAATATGATAATTGTCACAAAGCCAATTGATTGTGCTCAAGTTTAAATGGGTTTAATTTATATTTCAATATGATTATCCGCAACTGGGCCGCTATCCAAATTTCCTTTGTTTTTTGGGACGGAAGACCGATGACCGATGACAGAAGCTACCGGAAAAGGCAATCGACCGAAATTTTAAGCCCTTAAATTGATTTACCGGCATGAATGCTGATATATATATATTTCAAAAAGAAAACTCAAAAGTTAAAATCAACCAAAAAAAATAGAGTCTTAAAATATTAAAAAAGATTTCTTAGGACATACTCTACAGTTCTTGCAGCAAGTCTGGCAGTGCCATTGTCCCTGTCAAATTCAGGATTAAGTTCTACCACATCCATGCTGATCAATTTCCCGGAACGTGCAATCCATTCGAAGACTTTAAAGGCAAGTTCAGGAGAAAAACCCATCGGGGATGGTGCACTTACCCCGGGTGCATAGGCGGATGAAAATCCATCCAAGTCAATGCTCATGTAGATTTTATTGACACTATTGCAAAAATCATTTAAGACCAGCACGATATTTTCCCAGTTAGGAAGTGTAAAATCTTCCATCTCCATCCATTTCACCTTTAGTTTTTTGGCAGTCTCGAACAAAGCGGGAGGATTTGCTGCCCTTTGAAGTCCAAGGCATAAGTAATGAAAATCTGAGGTATAGTCATTGGCCAATTGAAAGAACGGAGAACCTGAATGTCCTTTGCCATCTACCAAGGGCCTTAAGTCAAAATGGGCATCCAAGTTGATAATTCCGAGTTTTTCACCTTTGGTTTTCAGATGGTTGAATATACCGCGTCCATGGGCATATGCCAGGTCATGTCCACCACCTAGTAAAACCGGGAAAACTTTATTGGCCAAAAGTTCTGAAACCGTTTCGGTGATGAGGTGATGGCTTTCCTCCATATTATTATCCAAAGTGACAATATCACCCAGATCAAAAATTTGGGGTTCATTGGGGAGGTGAAAGGCCATAGGAGCCATCATTTTTCGAATGGCAATTGGACCGATTGCAGCACCGCGTCTTCCTTGATTTCTGGAAACACCCTCATCTCCGGCATAACCAAGAATCGCAACCTTTCTCCCCTTGGATTCTATTGGCAATTTTAATTCCTCCAAGCAATTAACCGCCTGATGCCAATATTGAAGATCTTCAGAGTTTCGGCCTATCCAGATAGATTTGGGTGTGGGTTGGTGCAAGGGTTTTGGGTTATGAATCAAATATTGAATGGAGCTTTCTTTGAGAATATAAAATTGTCCAGGATTTACGATATTGCTTTGACTAATGAGGTTATTTGGCATTTATAATGTGACTGGGCCAAAGCCCAGTCCTATTGATCTAGGTTCAACCACTTTGTGTTTATGACACCAACTTCGGTCATCCGTCTCCGGTCTCCCTTCTTCTGTCTTCAACATCGGTCATCGGTCATCCAACATCGGTCATCCAACCCTACATCTCAAACCCTTTTCTATGTTCTCTCCCCACAAACTGATTGGCTTCCTCCAGGTTGGTGATCAACATGTTGTCCCCATCCCAAAGTAATTTTTTTCGGCCATAAAACTCCATTTGTCCTTTGCTGTTTTCTCTTCTCAGCATGTAGCTTCGGATTGCAAGATTTCCCATCAAAACTGTTTCCGTCATAGGACCGGCATAGTCAAAGGAGGAAGTCAATCCTTTGTGTTCTGCACTGCCAAAACCTGCTTTACAGGCATCCACCCATTTTCTTTGGTGTCCATATTCCGGTTCAATGTTCTCCTCCGTTTCAGGCCCGAATTCTGTAGTGCCATCATTCATGTATAATTTAGGCATCAGTGGGGAACTATCATTGATGTTTGTTGAAATAATTCCTTTTTCCCCGATAATGAGAACACCATTGGCACTGTCTTTACCGCCAATATCATGGTCTGCCGGAATGATATCCGGATGAGAAGGTCTGATGCCGCCATCACTCCAGGTCATTTCTATGGGAGATTTGCTTTTATCCGTGGCAGCGAAGTGAAGGGTGATGAAAGAAGAAGCAGGGCAGCCTTCAGGATGATAATCGGGTGTCCACATACGGGTGAATACAGTGCCTACGCTGCATTCAGCACTTTTGGGATAGTGCAATCCTAAGGTCCTAAATGGAATGTCAATCAAATGGCAGCCCACATCTCCAAGGGCCCCTGTACCATAATTCCACCAACCTCTCCAATTGAAAGGGTGTAAATTCGGAGTAAAAGGAATTTCCGGAGCCGGACCAAGCCAAAGATCCCAATTTAGGTCATTTGGCTTTTTGCTGGGTTCAGGTTGAGGAAAGGCAAAACCCTGAGGCCAAACAGGTCGGTTGGTCCAGACCTGAACTTTGGATATTTTTCCCAATTTACCGGAATCCACCCATTTTTGGACCATATTCAGCAGTTCATTGGATCCGCCCTGATTACCCATTTGAGTGACTACCTTCTGCTTTCTTGCCATTTCGGTCAGCATTCTTGCTTCCTTGATGTTATGGGTCATGGGCTTTTGTACATAGACATGTATGCCTTTTTGCATGGCCATGGAAGCTGCCGGTCCATGGACATGGTCAGGTGTGGAAATGGTCACGGCATCAATATCCTTTTCTTTATCCAACATTTCCCTGTAATCAGCATACAATTTGGCTTTGGGAAAGTTCTCAACGGATCTTTTTGCAGAGCCGGAAAAATCGACATCGCAAAGTGCAATGACTCTTTCACGACCATTGACGGAAGCATTCATGATGTCACTTGAACCTTTTCCTCCTGCTCCAATTGCAGCCAGATTCAATTGGTCAGAGGGGGCGGTGAAACCAACTCCTCCGAGCACATGTCTTGGAACGATAAAAATTGATGAGGCGATGGCTGCATTTTTGATAAATTCCCGGCGGGACTTGCCAGAAGATTCTTTCTTAGGTTGTTTCATGGTTATTTAGGATTTGAAGAAAATGGTATTTCTAAAGTAAGAAATAATTGTTTGAAAACTGTAAAGAAAATTTTTTTGGTTTTCGAATGATGTTGAATGGTAACAATTAAGGAAAAATCCATATTTCAAATCATCTTTAATAGATTGGCGACTAAGAAACCAAGATAGTTTCCCAGGGCATAGCCTATGATACCTACAGAAATTCCTGAAACTACAATCTGCTTGTTTCCCAATGCACCTGCTATCACAGGAACAAATGGCGGAGAACAAATAAATGCCACAGAAGTAATCATAGTAGTATGGGCATCTACTTTGAAAAGTTTACTGAGTAAAAAATGGAGTCCAAGTGACCCGAATACAGCCAAACTGATATATCCTAATAATCCCGGGGTCAATCCGGCAAAGTTTCTTACATCAGCCATCGATGCGACCACTAAGCTGAAAATCAAAATCAGATACATGCCTGATTCAAAAGAGAATCGGATCTGATTAATGGCCGGAATCAATGAAGCCAAAATGGCCAAAGTGGTAATAGTTAAAATAACCACTACCATCAATAAACTTTCGGGAACCAATATTGCCAAACCTCCTGCCGACAATAAAATCACAAAGGTTACTCCGAATGCTTTTAACAAAGGCTTGAAGTATTTGGCATGTAACGGAATCCAAAATGATTCTTTTTGATCTGTTTCTATAATTTTATTTTCAATTAAAGAGGCAGGAAATGCTGGAAGATACCGTATGAAAATTTTCTTACCTATGGTCAGCAAAAAACTGAGATAAAAAACCCCCACTATCAAATCATAGGTATGGGTCAAAATATAAGTTTCAGCATCCACATCCAACATCAGTTTCAATGAAGCAAGATTTGGTGTTCCGCCTGTATAGACACCTACCAAAAGGCCTGAAAGCTTCCATAGATCGTTTATACCACTCTCTCTGAAAATGAAGAATCCCAATACAATCATTGTTACCACTGAAAAAAGGCCAATAATCATAGAGACAAAAGTTTTTCCAGCCAATCGCCCCCAATCCCGGATATTTGCGGAGAAAAGCATCATTGGAATGGCCAAAAGGATAGTGATACTTGTCAAGGTATCCTTGAGTTTGTAAATCCGAAATGCCAACAAATCATTATCGGTAAGCAATTTTTGACCTAACATTAATTCAATATCGCTGATTCCTGCTTTTGGATTGGTGATCAAATAATCATTTAAGTAGGAGCCCATTGAAGGAAGTATGCCGGAATTGCCAAGTATTAAACCAAATATATAAGCCAAAATAACCGGGCCAAGTTTATTGATGAAAGGATATTTATAGCAAAGAAATAGGATGACCACCGGCATAAAAATGTAAAAAAGTATCAAAACCAGAATTGTTAGCGTCATATAGGTTTGGGTTAGTGCTATAATTACACTGTCAGAATGGGAAAATTTCTTGAATTTAAAATAAAATCATGGATGTACGAAATGATGCCAGTAAATTGGTAATTCAATATAATTCTCGCCAAGAAACTGAAATGTCCAGTACATCGGGCTTCCGACTTCGGACCTGATCAAATAAGGGAAAGCTGTACCCTAGACCAAGTCCCCAACTTACAGACCCAAGGATTTTCCCAGCCCTTTTTGGAAATAGTCAGAAGCTATTTTCATCCCCATCGGATAAATTCCTGCATGAAAAAAATCCCAAACAAGAAAAGTAACCAAATGTGTTTTTTCCCTCTCATAAAAGATCAGCCCTGAAATCCTGTTTTCTTGTGGGTTCCGTCGCAGAAAGGTTTGTTGGAAGAACCACCACAACGGCAAAAAGCGGTTACTTTATATTTTTTTTCAGATTTTCCGTCAGGGTATTTGACTTCAATATTTCCATAAACCATCAATGGACCATTCGGCATCAATTCTACAATTTGTTCGGTTTTGGTGGATTCAGTTTGATTTTTGCCTTCTTCAAAAAAATACCCCAATGCACCAGAAGGACATTTTTGGACCTGCTTAACCAGTGCATCTGTAGACGCTGCCTCGATTTTGATCCAAGGCTTGTCCATTGGTTGAAAAACATTTGGTAAACCTTTGACGCAGATTCCCGAATGGATACACTTTTCCGGTTCCCAAGTGATGGTAACCTCTCCGTTACTGTATTCTTTTTTGTTCATATGGGTAGAATTAATAAAGTGAGAATCAGGTCAAAGAAATTTAATCAGTGGGATTTAATCACTTTCTTCTTCCCAATCATTTCTGTTTCTGATGATATCATAAGCTTGCATAATAGCTGCCCGCATAGAGCCTTCATCTGCAATATTTTTTCCTGCTATGTTATAAGCTGTGCCATGGTCAGGAGATGTACGGACTATAGGTAAACCCGCTGTGAAGTTCACTCCTGTTTCAAAGGCCAATGATTTGAAAGGTATCAATCCCTGATCATGATACATGGCCAAAACCCCATCAAATTTCTTTTGGTACATCATTCCGAAGAACCCATCTGCTGAATAGGGACCAAAAACAAGTTGCCCTTTGTCCTTATACTCTCTGATAACCGGAATTATGATTTTCTCTTCTTCATCGCCCAAAAGCCCATCTTCTCCAGCATGTGGATTGAGTCCCAAAACTGCAATTCGTGGTTTTCCTATCCCAAAATCATCTTTTAAGGATTTGATCATAATATCCAATTTGGTTTTGATTCCGGATTCTGAAATATTTGAGGAAACATCCTTAATGGGTATATGACCTGTAACCAAACCCACTCTGACATCTTCAGAGACTAAAAACATCAGACTGTTTTTTACCCCGAATGCTTCCGTAAGGTACTCTGTGTGGCCGATAAATCTTTTTTCGGGTGAGTTGATATTATTTTTATTCAAAGGCGCTGTGACCAATCCATCCAATTTGTTTTCCTTGAGGTCTTTGATCGCGGCGTCAAGGGATGCCAAAGCCATTTTTCCAGCCTCTTGGGTTTCTACGCCTGATATTACTTCAGGGCTTTCCTCCATGACATTGATGACATTTATCTTTTTATGATGTACCTCATCAATGTGTCGGATCTGCATAAAATTGAAATCTTCAAGACCCAATTGTTTTCGGTAAAAGGAAAGAACTTTTCCATGTGCATAAATAACAGGGGTGATCATTTTTTGAATTCTGTTATCCAATAATGCCTTGATGGTCACTTCTACGCCTATACCATTGATATCTCCGATACTGATTCCTATAACTGGTTTGTTTTTCTTTGGATTCATTAAAATTGATGCTTTAGCTTTAGCTAATAATTATGCGTTTAAAATCATTTTGAATTTTCTCCGGCCAAAATTGAGGCCGGATATTTTTTGAATGGAATTACTTGATAAAGCTTCCTGTTACCTTCTGAAATAATAGTAGGGCTTAAGGATAATTCCCTTATTTTTGAACTGCAATTTATATAAAATAAACTTAGTATAGGCAATGGAGAAAGTCAAACCCAAAAAACATCTTGGACAGCATTTTCTGACCGATCTCGGAATCGCGGAAAAAATCGCCAAGTCATTGACGGGCCATCAAGGCATCAGAAAAGTCCTTGAAATCGGTCCGGGAATGGGGGTTTTGACGGATTTCCTGTTGATGCAGGATTGGGACCTTTATTTGGTGGACATCGATTCGGAGTCCATTCGGTATCTGCACAAAAAATACCCTGATTTGGGTGATAAAATCATTGAAGCTGATTTTCTTACAGGAGATTTTGCGACTGTAATGCAGGAGCCCTATGCTATTGTGGGAAATTTTCCTTATAATATTTCCTCCCAGATTTTCTTCAAAGTATTGGAGCAAAGGCATCAGGTGACAGAAGTGGTATGCATGTTGCAGAAAGAAGTGGCGCAGCGGATAGCATCCCCAAAAGGGAATAAAGATTACGGAATTTTATCTGTCTTGCTTCAGGCCTTTTATGATATCGAGTATTTGTTTTCAGTTTCTCCAGAGGTATTCAATCCTCCTCCAAAAGTGAATTCGGGAGTCATCCGGTTAAAAAGAAATGAAATAAATAAATTAGATTGTGACGAAAAACTCTTTTTCAGAGTTGTCAAACAGGGTTTTTCTACAAGAAGAAAGACTTTGAGAAATTGTTTGAAATCCATGGGTCTGACTGAGTCTTTGAATCAGGACCCGATTATGGATAAAAGAGCTGAGCAGTTGGATGTTCAGGAATTTGTCGGATTAACCAAAAAGTTACAGGAATCTTGGAACCAATAAGAGCATTTGAGTTATCCAAAGAATATTTGGAGAGTCTCCGGGATGGGATTGAATTTCTGGATAATGACTTCATTATCCAATCACTGGACGGGGCCAATGTAGCCGATATAGCAGCCATTTTGGATGAGCTCAATATGGATGAGGCCATCTATGTACTTCGTTTATTGGATTCCGATACTTCGGCAGATATCCTGATCGAATTGGAAGAGGACTCGTTGGTGAAAGTCATCAGAGAAATGGAACCTATTGAGTTGGCGGCTCTTATAGACAAAATGGACTCGGATGATGCGGCGGATATTTTGATTCTGATGCCGTCGCGGGAGCGTGAGGAAGTTATTTCTCATCTACAGGAAAGGGAAAAGTCAGCAAATATCCTCGACCTCTTAAGGTATGATGAGGACTCAGCTGGCGGCTTGATGGCCAAAGAATTTATCAGGGCCAACCAAAACTGGAATGTGGTTCAGACTATAGAAGAAATCCGCAGGCAGGCCGAGAAGGTAGAAAAAATCTATTCGATTTACGTGGTGGATAATAGACAACATCTCTTGGGAAGGGTTTCTTTAAAGAAAATTATTCTTGCTTCAGCAGATACCAAAATCGCTGATATCTATGAACCGGAAATAATATCCATACCTACTCACATGGATGGAGAGGATGTAGCAGAGATCATGAGAAAATACGATTTGGAATCTGTCCCCGTGGTTAATGCCAAAAACAGGCTGGTCGGAAGAATCACTGTTGATGATATTTTGGATCTCATCAGGGAACAGTCAGAAGAAGATATTCAGGCTATGACAGGTATATCCGCAGACGTGGAAGAATCTGACAGTGTATTCAGGATTTCCAAAGCCAGGCTGCCATGGTTGCTGATAGGGGTGATGGGAGGTCTGATGGGATCCCAGATTATTGAGTTTTTTGAAGTAGGTTTACAAAAATACATCGCCCTTGCTTCCTTTATTCCATTAGTGGCGGCTACAGGAGGGAATGTAGGAATTCAATCCTCATCTTTGGTGGTACAGACATTGGCTTCTAAATCTGTTTTTGATGATACTCCATGGCAGAGATTTATTAAAGCCCTTTTGATTGCTTTGGTCAATGGAGTTGTTTTGGCATCCTTTGTTTTTCTGATAGTTGTGTTTGTTTATGGTTTCGAATATATTTTCGGGCTAACCATAGGCTTGGCCCTATTTTGTGTCGTTTTGCTGTCCTCTTTTATGGGAACAGTTACTCCTCTGGTTTTAGATAAGTTTGGTATTAATCCTGCGATTGCCTCAGGACCTTTTATCACCACAGCCAATGATTTGTTGGGTTTGGCCGTTTATTTTGGAGTTGCCATGTATCTCCTAAAGTTGTAAGAATATTTATTGAACCCTACCAAAACTCCAGTTCAGACCTGCATGCACATCAAGCTTGTTGGTATCTGCTATGACCCCACTGAGGATAGAATGGGACCCAATAAAAAAACCACCATATCTAAACCCTAAACCAACGGTGAGGTTTGAAATATCGAAATATGTCCAAGGGGAATAAACTTCAAATTTTCCAAAAATCGCACTTGGTATAAGGGATACAATATTGGCGTTTGGTATCTGGAATTCGAAATTTTTGTTTTGGATAAATGTCTGACCATAAAAACTCAGATAGAAAATCTCTGAAATCTTCATATCTCCATTAATTGCTAAAACTGTTGGCAGGTAAACTTCGAAACCTTCCTGGCTTGATGTAAAACTGAAAAAATCACTTTCCATAAAAACCGTTCTCACATTCTCAAGATCGGTATTCAATACATCAATATTGAAATCATTGCCCTCAGGAATATTCATTGTAAAATTATGGGCAGTAAAGTTATCCCCAAACTTCACTTTTCCTATATTCCTTACAGCCAAACCGCTGTTCAACCAAACCCCTCTTTCATTCTTCAATTGCCAGTTTACCCCAAAATCAAGTCCAAAACCTGAAGGATTTTCAAATGTTAAATTACTGTAATCAAAATCAAGACTTCTAAAATCAACAAGATCTCTATTGTAAATCAAATTAATGGAAGCACTGGCATCTGAAATCGTAATTTCTGATCCATCTCTTATCAAAACTCCCTGAAATGCATCAACTCCTATATTGTTGTAATTTATAGGATAGACCATTTTAAAATTTCCTGCAAGCGACAGCTTACTGTTTTTATTGTTCCAGATTTCTCTTCCAATGATCAATCCTGTTTCTACCCAGGTTGAACCTGCAATTCTTTGATTTTGCGGATTGTCAATTCCAAAAGAAGTTGAATTTAAAGAATTACGATTATCTGTAATATGTCTTCCCAAATCAGCATTTATGTCAATGATATTTCCAGATATATAGGCCTGTGAAAGAAGTCCCACTGACCACTTATTTAGTTTAATGCCTACAGAAGGTATCATTACAGTCCCTTCCGTTGTACCCTGAATATTGCCACTCGCTTCGCTGATCAAATTGTCCCATAAGTCATTGGTATTGTTCACCATCTGTCCAAAAGAAAGTGTGTTGGTACTGATTACAGCATTAGTTGCAAAAAAACCAACTTCCACTTTTCGGTGCAGATTATTAATTTCAGCAGGGTTCATGGTAGCGCTGACCATACTTTTTCTCCAGCTTGTCTGCATCCCTAGATAAGGATATTGTGCGTGACTATAGATCGGTAGTAGAATAAAGACTACTATTGAAAATAATTTTAAACCTCGTGAAACAGGCATAATTACAGGTGATTTATTTATTGATAATTCTTTCAATTTGTCACAGAACACAGACCAAAACTAGTACAATAAATTAATTATATTCAGTTGAAATTAATTTTTAAGACTTCAATTTCAGTCCAGGTCCATTCACCGGAAGGTAAAACCCAAGTTGCACTGCACTTATTGGGTACAATGATGCCATTCATTTCTTTATTCTCTGCTATATCGATATACCATTCAAATCTTTTTGCATCAGGTCCACTTCCCATATATCGCATTGCGGTATATTTCTCCACTTCTCCTTTTTCATTGAAGGTAAAAATACCCGAACCTGAGGTGCCTTGGTAGGATAAGGTAGCTTTTGCTGAATTGTTGTCGATGGCTTCCCATTTGATATATTTTTCCAATGCAGCAGATGGAATCCAGACAATCTCCCCCAAAAATCTTTGAAGAGCAGCCTCATTGATCTCTGGATTGTTACCGTCATTGGCAACAGGAAATATTGAAAGTAATTTAAAGAGCATTTCACCTTTTCCGTCAATGAATTTGTCCCGGCCCGAAGCGTATACTAAAGGCATTACTTGCATACGCGCAGTCCAGATAAATGAAGGCGGATTTGCAGTAATGTATTGTTTCGCTTTTGTACTGTACCAATTTTTTTGATCGGGTTTGAGTTTGATCTCAAACAACTGTTCCATTTGGACATTTCCTATTGCTGGTTTTCCCACGATGCCGCAGTTTTCCAACCAATTTTGAACAGGGGAAGGAAGATCGACAATCATATCTTTTCTGATGATTTTTCTGTTTTGGGTGACCGATTCATCAAAAATATAGGTGATCTCTTTTTGAATGCTTTTATCCAGATAGAACTGGAAACAGGCAATTATAGCAACCAAAAGAATCAGGACATTGGGAATGGTACCATATTTGGCTTCAGACCAAAATTGAAATATCAGTATCTGAGACAGTACTGCACCAATTAATCCCAAAACCCACCAATATGGCGTATTGAAAAAATAAAAAACAGCAGCAGCTGATAAGATTATGAATGAGGTGAACCAGATCAATCCTATAGGTTTTGAAACCGGACTTGTGAAATCTTTTAACTCCGCAAGCTCAAAAGCCTTGAGAAATGCCATGATATGTATCAGGGCATGAATTAAAATTAATATGAGAAAAACTATCCTCATCGTTTTCGAAATTTATAGGACAAAGGTACTTTGATTACCTCTTTAATCAACTGATAAGAATCATATAATCAGTTGATTTTGGTTTTAACCCAACTAAAAGTCAAAAGATAAATTTGTGTTCCAAAAGTAAGCAAAAGAGAGAATAGGGGTTCTTGGGATAATTTCTCTTTGTATTCAACCAATTGTAAAATCCCTAATTTGATGAAAATGCAGCATTCCGAGTCCATTTATTTAAATGAAAAAAACAACCGGATTTTAAATCCTTTTTCATTTCATGTTGATCCAATGGAACGACTGCTTTTAGTCAATTTTGAAAACGATCCAGACACTATTTACAAAGGGTTTGAACCCCAATATTTTGATGATGATATCCATGGTAAAGGTCTATTGGTCATAGGGTGGAGGAATGACATGAAAGTGGATGTCTATCATGAAAAGGGCTTGAAACTCCAAGAAAAAACCTATGATATTGCAGGAAAAGGCCTTAATCAGATGATTGAAAGTGACTTTGTAAGTTCTGTTTTCGAAATTATGGATGCGGGAATTCATGCCGATATTATTTTTAAAGATAAAACGGGAAGAAAGGTTGAAATCAGGATTCTAGAGCAACATCCTGAAAAAAGGGAGCCATTTGGTCTTTTGGCGCCTATGGGAGATGCGGCTGAAAGCCCTTCGGCCATGCCCTTGGTTTATGTCCATGATTTTTATTTTGTAAGAAGGAAACATACTGAATTCTCAATAACTATTGATGGGAAACATCATAAGCCGGATAAATTTCCGATCCCTTTGGATGGTATGTGGATGTTTTTTACCAGATATTCTGGCGATCCCTTTGTAGTCACATTCAATCCTGCCATGATTGGAAAGGTTGATTCTGAAGAATTTGCTGATAAGAACTTACTCAAAAAAGGGGATACTGAATTAGAACTTACGACCAATGGCCCTGCATTGGAAATAAAAAAATTCGTAAAAAGATCTCCAAAGCATGAAATTCAGCTTGTTTTTGAGCCACCTTTTCCTCAGTTGAATCTCTTAAAAGAATCTGTTGAGCTGTCAGGTAAATTCTTTGTAAAAGGTCATGACAGTACTGGAAGGATAGAAGGAACTTATCAGGTCCAAAGAAACAAGACCAAAGTATTTTTAGTGCTCGAACCAACTGAAGGATGGATTCCCAATGAATCCAAGGCAACTGTCAGGTTTCTATACGCTGTAGTCAAGATATTCAAGAATTGGCCTAAGACGTATAGATGGACAGCTGAATTGAAACAAGTGGGTGGAAGTTGGGAATTGAAGTCCGATTGGAAAAGGTTAAAATAATCCTCTAAATTTCCAATGAAGGTCTAAATCTGATATGTTCCGGATAGGGGAATGCATGGATTAATTCTCCCTCAAGGATTCTTTTTTGAATTTTTTGCCAAAATTCAGGTTCAAAAAGATCTTTGTGGAATTCAAAAAAATAATCCTTCACATCATTTCTTCCTATCATAAATTTTTTGAAATCCTCAGGAAAGACATCGTTTGCTGCAATATCATACCATGGTGTGGCAGCATAGATCTGTTCGTAATTTTCAGGCTTGGGTTTCCTCCTGAAATTCATATCGGTCAAAAATTCAATTTCATCATAATCATAAAATATCACCCTTTTTTGTCTGGTCACGCCAAAGTTTTTGGTCATCATATCTCCGGGAAAGATATTTGCTTTGGCCAGTTGAATAATGGCATTTCCATACTCTTCAACAGCTTCTTTTGCATCCTCATAACTGCAATTTTCCAAGTATAAATTCAAAGGAATCATTCTTCTTTCAATGTAAACATGTTTGATGATCAATTCTGTACCATTTATTTCGATTAGAGAATTGACCGTGTTTCTAAGTTCCTTCATGAGGTCAGGATGAATCCTGTCCAAAGGTAAATGGAACTCTTCAAATTCATGGGTATCAGCCATTCTTCCAACCCGGTCATGCAGACCCACCATTTTATACTTTTCCCTGACTTCTTGCCTCGTCATCGTTTTTGGGGGATCGAAATAATCCTTGATCATTTTGAAGACAATATTGTAAGAAGGAAGGGTGAACACGGTCATGACCATTCCCATGACTCCTTCCGCAATGACAAATTGGTCATTACTTTGTTGCAAATGACCCAGAAAATCCCTGTAAAACTCTGTTTTGCCATGTTTGTTGAAACCGATGGCATTATACAGTTCATGGATTTTTTTATTCGGAATGGCAGAATTGAGAAATGAGATCATTTGGGAAGGAATATCAGCCTTCACCATGAAGTAGGACCTGGTAAAACTGAACAGACCACTCATCAGGTTGGGGTCAAATATCATGGTATCTACCGCCACCCCATCTGAAGTGTTAACAAAAGGAATAACAAATGGCATCCATTTTTTTCTGACCCTGATCCGGCCAATAAGATAGGCTGCTTTATTTCTGTAAAAGACGCTTTTCAATACCTGGGTTGTGGTTTCCGGACTGGTCTTATATCGGGTTAAAATCACTTCCTGGATAGCCAATTCCAAAAACCTGATATCTTCATCCCGGTTCAAAAAATGAACTCCAAAATCAAAATCATCCAACATTTTGTCCAGAATTTTTTTAAAGCCCCATTCCACAGGGTAGCTGTAATATAGGTTTTCATCTGGATAGATATCACAGGAGTTATAACCTTCATGGACATACATCAATCGATCATTGATGGCCAAACCATGGTATGCTTTTCTAATGATGGAATTGAAAAAAGTCTCTGCCAATTCCTTGTATTTGCTTTCTTGGATAGCTACTGAATAGGCTGCTTTTGCCTCTATCCAAAAATGGTAATCATCTAAAATGTCACCCAAGAAATCTTTCAGGTGGGACCCGGTGGTCTTGACCTGATCTTTGTAAAGCCTCAACCTGCGACGGTGGTTTTGTTGCATGGTAGTCCAATCCCGATGTTTAAAAAAACCGGGAGCAAGTCGGGTCAATTCATTGAAGGAATTGATATAATTCCCAAATCCTTCTATCATTTCCGTTACGGTATATTTTATTTTTTCATTGTCCATAAAATTTTTTCTCCCGGATTTTGATTTCTTTTTTTCAAAGCAATGAGACACAAAGTAGTTCTGAAAGATATAAAGAATGTCAAACTATAAGGGAGTCAAATGAAAATCCGGAATAAAAATTTGTTTCAAAATGCAGAAATGTTCATTCGATCCACAACAAATTTCTTTTAATAAGGACAATTATTTTTTCACAAGATTAATTGGATAGTATGTTGGTAAATAAATTTTTACCCATTTTAAATATCAAAAAACCGCTATAATTTACACTTTTAATTGATGAAATTATGACAAAATAAAATTTTCGCAATCGATTGTTTGGACATTTTAAAAACATTATTTACCTTTCCCGAGTGTTATTCATTCGATGAATATCTACAATAGGTTTAATAGGTTTGAGAGATAAAAAAGGTCAGCGCAATGTTCTGACCTTTTTTGATTTTTGGGGATTTTATGCTTCATTCGCAATTCCATATTTCATTTCTATGCCTCTTCTTTCGAACCTTTCCATCAAACGATTGATGATACTTTCTTTGGTATTGATAGGAGGCTGTACTTTTCAAAAAGAAAAATCGGAAGAGGTCATTTCAGATAAAAGTATTTCTCAAGAGGAAGAATTTAACCAACTTCTCAGTAGCGGGTTGCAACAGGTTTCCCAATGGGGGAGCTTCTGGAAAGAAGTGGATCCCAGATTTGATATCACAAAATTTTCCATGAGCAGAGAAGTCACTTACGAATCCTTAGAGTGGCCTGAAGAAAATTTTATTCAACCGGGAAATCCTTTCCATAAATTTTTGATTCCCCATCCCGAGGGAGGAGGGGTAGTGGATATTTATAGTTACAAAGTAGTGATTCCGGAGGAGGGCGGAGTGTCTTTCAATCCTGATTCGGAAGTGATTTATTTTAAGTCCAATGGCATGCGGGAAAGACTCCTGTTTATGGGGCCATCAGGTGGTTTTGAGGAAGCGGTTTGGGTAAGTCCTGAATATTTGATGGTTTCCGGTTTTTTTGAAGACGAAGAAGGAGTTACACCAAAGGTATGGCTCATCAATCCTGAACGACAAGTGTATTATGTCTTTAACCATCCTTTTCACACTTCCGAATATCCTAAGACAAAATACCTCAAAGATAAACTGGATAATATTGATTTTTAACGACTTGGAGAATCCAATTTGTTGGGAATATTTTCAACATTAATCAAAGTAGTTGATTGGCATGAACCTCAGCGAATAATTTGGAGTTTTTTAATTTGAAAGAGTTTATTTAAAATCAGGAGAAATACCATGGATTTAAAGAAAGTTGTAAAAAGACTTGAGTTGATGCTAGAGCATCCATTGCCGGGGAGATTGGGTCAAATTACCATGTCTCCGCAGCCTATAGATGAAAAGCGTTTTGCGTCCATGATTCGTGATGACCATCGCAAAGGGGCTGTTTTGATGCTATTTTATCCTGATGCAGACAATAGTTTTATTCCCTTCATAAAAAGGCCGAGTTATCCGGGAGTTCATGGAGGTCAGATAGCCCTTCCCGGAGGAAAATGGGAGCCTGAAGATTCGGATTTGAGCATTACGGCCATCAGAGAAGCTGAGGAGGAAATCGGTATTGATGCCAGCAAGGTAAAATTATTGGGCAAATTGTCGGATGTTTATATTCCCCCGAGCAATTTCATGGTTTCCCCGTACATAGGTTTTTTGGAAGAAACTCCCATTTTTCATCCCGACCCAAAGGAAGTTGAAAGGATTATCAATTGCCCTTTCCCGTTGTTATTGGATAAGAATATTCGTAAAGTCACCAAAGTAAGTGCGAGTTCCGGTTTGAGTTTGGAAGCGCCATATTTTGATATTGAGCAGGAGGTGATTTGGGGAGCAACTGCGATGATGCTCGGTGAATTCACTTATTTATGGGATTCTACCAAGTTTTGAAGTTTCTTGCTTTTGTGGTATTGTTGTAAGACAAACAAAAAAATACTATGGAAGAAAATGCCCCTTTGATCACCAATGATGCTGTTGTTTTTGGTTTGTTGATGACTGTATTGGCTTTGGTGTTTTCAACTTCTTCAAGTAAATCTTCTTTTTGGGTCAAATTTTACAGGGTTGTTCCTTCTATTTTACTTTGTTATTTCATACCGGCTTTGCTCAATTCCTTTGGCGTGATTTCGGGTGAGCTTTCTGGTCTGTACAAAGTAGCTTCCCGGTATTTATTGCCAACTTCCTTGGTATTGCTGACGTTGAGTATTGATTTCAAAGGAATCCTCAAGCTTGGACCAAAAGCGCTGATCATGTTCCTTGCAGGGACATTGGGAATTATAATTGGAGGTCCTTTGGCACTATTGGTGATTTCTACTTTTCATCCTGAAATATTGGGCGGAGCAGGTCCGGATGAAGTTTGGCGTGGCCTAGCTACTATAGCTGGTAGTTGGATAGGAGGGGGGGCGAATCAGACGGCCATGTTGGAAGTATTCGGTGCAAGTCCATCACTGTTTTCTCAGATGATTGCTGTAGATGTTTTGGTTGCCAATCTGTGGATGGCAGTATTGCTTTATTGGGCTGCAAAACCCGGGAAGATAGATCAGATATTCAAAGCAGACAGTTCAGCTATCTATGCGCTCCAGGTCAAAGTGGAAAATTACCGTGCAGGCATACTCAAAATCCCAACCTTGGCCGATACCATGAAAATTCTGGGGATAGGTTTTGCCATAACAGGATTTTCACATTTCATTGCAGATATAGTGGCACCCCATATAGCAGCCAATTATCCTCAGTTGAGTCAATATTCCTTGGATTCTCCCTTTTTCTGGATAGTGGTAATCGCAACTACAGGCGGATTGATATTGTCTTTTACCAAAGCCCGGGAATTGGAGGGTGCAGGAGCATCTCGGCTGGGTTCAGTACTTTTGTATGTTCTTGTAGCGACTATTGGTATGCAGATGGATCTGATGGCTATATTTGACAGTCCAATACTTTTCTTGATAGGGATTCTATGGATGATATTTCATATTTTGATTATGTTGGTGGTAGCATTTCTGATCAAGGCTCCGTTCTTCTTTGTTGCGGTAGGTTCTCAGGCGAATGTCGGTGGTGCAGCCTCTGCACCGATTGTTGCTTCAGCATTCAATCCCTCATTGGCCCCTGTTGGCGTATTGATGGCCGTTTTGGGTTATGCTGTTGGAACCTATGGAGCTTATATTTGTGGTTTACTGATGCAGATGGTGCATGGGTAGAGTTTGGAGATATGAGATGTGAGGTTTAAAACAAGAGAAGCAAAAAGTAGAAGCGAGAGACGAGAGGCGAGAAGTTAGAGCCAAGAAACAAGAGCCAAGAAACAAGAAACAAGAACTGAGAGGCATGCATTATCTGTATAAGAATACAAGAAAAGGCAGGCTTACCTGACAACTCAATATCCACTAAAATAATTAAAACTGACCGCTGAGGCGAAACAATTACATCTCTCCAAACCAAAATGGCCACTTATCGCAAATTTATATTTATCTGCAACGGATCTGATTGTAAAAAGGCTGGTTGCAAGAAATTGCAAAAGGAAATCAAAGACCTGATCACTTCCGAAGATCACAAGGGCCAATACAAAATCATCAAAACAAAATGTATGGACTTCTGTAAATCGGGACCTGTTGTTGTCCTCAACAATGAAGTCATGAAAAAAGCAGATGTAGGAGGGTTGAAGAAAAAAATGGGATAGACTTTTTTAGAATAGGGATTCTTGGCTATTTCACAAGTATCTGAAAATCATTAAAATAACTAATAAAAACATAACATTAAAACCCTGAAACCGGCTTTTTTGAGCTTTTTTCGGGGTTTTCTTTTTTATATTTTGAGGTTGCAGACTAAAATACTAATAGTAGAGGATGGAATTTCATCCTACGCTTAGCTGGAGAATTCAGATAGAGAAAAATCAAATTAAAAATAATCTTTATTTCAGTTTTTTCAAGTTTACATTATTGACTAAAGAAGTCATTTGTGTAATGGCAATTTGGTTGAGTTGTTTCAGGCGTTCTGATTGCTCTAATCTTTGGCGTATGAGTACGGGATTGATGCTTTCCAAATTGGAGAGCACTACGAGTTGTTCCAGCGTGGCATCATCCCGCATATTGCCCTTGGCATCGGGATTTTCATCCCGCCATTCTGCGGCCGTTTTTCCAAAAAGTGCCATATTCAGTAAATAAGCCTCAGTGGCAAAGACTATAGAAGTTTGTTTTCCGGTTAGTTTTTGAGGAATCAGTCGTTCTTTGATGGCATCAGTATGGGTGGTGTAATTGACCTTAGCAAGGGTGCGTTGCAGGTTCCAGTCGAGTTTACATTGTTTGTTTTCAACTTCTTTTAGGCGTTGAAATTCCTTGATGATATAGAGTTTGAACTCAATAGATATCCATGAAGCAAACTCGAAAGCAATATCCTTGTGGGCAAAAGTGCCCCCATATCTACCAGATTTAGAAACTATGCCTATCGCGTTGGTTGTTTCTATCCAGCGTTTGGGAGTTAGCACAAAACTATTTAAACCAGCTTGTTTTCTAAACCCCTCGAATTCGAGGGGTTTAAAATCCGGATTATACATCTGCTCCCAAAACCCAAGTAGTTCAATGGTGTTTCGATTACGAAGCCAATTTTGAATAATGGTATCCATGTTGGCAGAATCTTTATATCTAGCAATATCTGTAAGTGAGATGTAATCATCAGCCTGACCTGTGAAAATGTTTATTTCAGTACCTTGAACTTCTATTTTTTTATTCTTTGCCATATCTTTTCTATTTGTGGCGAATACGCCATAATAAAACCGAAACCAAAAACCGAGTAATCAAATCGAAATTATCCAGTTGGAATTTCTCCATCACTGACTTGTTTTCTTTGATTTGCAAAAAGCTTTGTTTATCACCTTTTCTCAACTTTGACAAATGGTCTTTTACTTTTGTTCCTATTTCTATTCTTGTGCTGCATACTTCGTGCACTTATTCTTTAGCTGCCTGAATATCCAGCCATCCTTTCAGAGCGTATCCTAAGTGCTAAATAACATCATCAAAGTTGTTTCCCATATCAGGTACAAAACCAATATTATTTTAGATTCTGCATCTTTACGAAGTTAGTTAAAAGCCAATACACAAAAAATACATTAACCAAAAATCCAAACAAAAAAGCCAGGTCTCTCGGCCTGGCTTTTTTATCAGTTAATTCCGTTGAAAAACCTGCTCCAGCGGATCTTGCTGAACATGGATTTGTGCTTGTCCAGGGAAAGCCATAGGAACCAGGCTTTGCCTACAATATGGTCTTCTGGCACAAAGCCCCAATACCTGGAATCCAGAGAGTCATGCCTGTTGTCACCCATCATAAAATAATAATCCTGACGGAATGTATATTCTTCTACTTTTTGATCATCAATATAGAGTTCATTATCCTTTACCTCTACTTTATCATGCCCTTCAAAATGCTCTATTGTATAAGAATACTTTGCCACATTATCTGTATCCATAGTAATGGTCCAGCCTTTGGCAGGGATGGTAAGAGGACCCATGTTGTCTTTGTTCCAACCAAAATAGGCTCCATCAGGAAATACCCGGGGATCGCCAAAATCACTTCTGTCCACACGCATGGTCACTGAACCTACTGCAGGGGATTTTTGTATTTGTTCGGCAGATTCAGCTGTGGCCATGACCATATAGCCGGAACCATTGGAGAAGGGCATATAGCTGTCCATATTGACGCCATAATCATCAAAGAAATCAGGGCTTAGATTTCTATCAGTCATCACATCGTACGAAAATTGCATTTCTTCTGGGTTGGACCCAACTTCACCGTTGACATATACCTGAGTCTTTTTTATTTCAAGGACATCGCCCGGAATGGCCACCGCCCTCTTGATATAATTGGTCTTCAGATCCACGGGGTATTCAAACTCCGAGGGATAATTAAAGACCACCACATCATTTCTTTTGACTGAAGTAAATCCTGGTAATCTATAATAGGGGAGTTCTATCCAATCCAAGTAGGAGTTGGCATTTGTTCCCCATATTTTTTGGTGGGTCAAAGGAACCTGTAATGGGGTTCTGGGAAACCTTGTTCCATAGTGCATTTTGCTGACAAAAAGGAAATCACCGACCAAAAGTGATTTTTCCATGGATGCTGTTGGGATGGTAAAAGGTTCGAGCAAAAGCCACCGGATAAGAGAGGCTGCAATTACTGCAAAAACCAAGGCGTCTGCCCACTCACGGGCCGCTGATTTTTTCTTTTTAACTTGAGTCATTTTAGTTTAAAATTTTAGAAAGATAGGAAATCATCCATTGATAAAACACCTTTTTTATTAATTATCCATTCTGCCACCAAAACTGCACCAACTGCAAATCCCTTCCGGTTATGGGCGGTATGGGAAATCTCAATATCATCTATTTCAGAACGATATCGTACAATATGTGTTCCCGGAGCAGGGTCGATTCTTTTGGAGGTGATAGGTAGACTTTGTTCGTTTTCGGACGTATTATCGGACAGTGTCCAGTTGTTTATCCTGGGGATTTCATTGATTATTGCTTCTGCCAATGTAATCGCAGTACCACTTGGTGCATCTTTTTTTTCGGTATGGTGGATTTCCTCTAAGCTGACATGATAAGAGTCCTGATCTTTCATCAGCGAGCCAAGAAATCGGTTGACCTTAAAGAAAATATTGACACCGATGCTGAAATTGGAAGCATAGAAGAATGCGGTATTTTTGTTTTTTGCAAGGGTTTCAATAACAGGTTTTTTATCCATCCAACCGGTAGTACCGGCCACTACGGGAATACCTCTTGAAATGGCCCAACTGATATTGTCAAAAGCGGCATCGGGTTGACTGAATTCTATGGCCACATCTATTTTTGAAGGGTCAAGGACATCCAGTTCATGTCTGTTGTCAATATTGATTTTGGCTACGATATGGTGGCCGCGGGATGCTGCGGTTTCACCTATGATTTTACCCATTTTACCATAACCGAGTAATAAAATATTCATACTTGATCAGAAATTAATTTTTAAGGATACACCCATTATATTTCCCCCACCGGCAGTCAGGGATTCATAGGTGGGTTCAAATCTGAAGGTCAGGTCATCACTGACATCAAAAGACGATAAATGCGCATCAACATTGGCATCGATGATATTGAGTGCATAAATACCGATAAAAAGAAAATAATTCAAATCTCTATTGCGTTTCCAGTAATTGACATTTCTCACCAGTCCGTCCCGGTTCAAGCTGGGAAATGGTCGGTTTGGGTCGGTTGCGCCTCCAGGTTCATCGAAGGCGAAAAGAGCCTCCCTAAAGAATTGGTACCTCCTGTTATTGAATTCAATAAAATAGATATTGGCAGCAAATCCGGCATAGATCAATGGGATTTTCCATGATTTTCCATTGTATAACTGTCCCGCTCCTGGAAGTACAGCGGAGAGGATTGTTGCTTTTTGGGGATTTTTTTTATTTTTTTCTGTTAAGTCCACCTTGACAGTATCTTGACTTGTTCCTTCATTTTGTGCAAAAGAAGTCAACGCGGGCAATAAAACAAAAACAGCAATGATAGAAGTATATATCATTGCTTTTTTATTGTTGTACAAAAGGCTATTGAATAATTCCTTTTTCAAAGGTCAGATAATCTCCAGAATTTCAAGGATTCTATTTAGGTCATCAGATGAACGGAAAGGGATTTTTATTTCGCCTTTATTTTTCGAGTCTGATTTAAGCTGTACTTTGGATCCAAAATGAGAGGATAATCTTTGTTGGATTTTTCCTATTTCATATTTTCTTACCGGATCTAAGCTTGGTCCCTTCTCTTCAGGCTTATCATCAGGGGATCCATTGATTGCCTGAACCAATGCTTCTACTTTACGGACACTGAGCTCTTCTTCGACAGTTTTTTTGAAAATGGCCAATTGTTTGTCGATGCTTTCTACATTGATCAGGGCCCTTGCGTGCCCCATGGTAATTTTATTGTCCCGCAGGCCGGCCTGAATATCAGGTGGTAACTTGAGCAACCTGAGGTAATTATTGACAGTGGTTCTGTTTTTACCTACTCTGTCTCCGAGTTCTTCCTGCTTGAGGTTACACTCCGCCAACAGTCTTTGGTAGGAGTGAGCGATTTCAAGTGCATTGAGATTCTCTCTCTGAATATTTTCAATGAGGGCCATTTCCAACATCTGTTGGTCATTGGCAGTTCTGATATAGGCAGGGATTTTTTCCAACCCGGCCATTTTGGAAGCCTGAAACCTCCGCTCCCCGGCAATCAATTGGTATTCACCCTCTTCAAGTCTTCTGACAGTAATTGGTTGGATGATCCCCTGTGTAAGGATTGACTCGGATAGCTCTCGCAAGGCTTCCTTATCAAAATGTGTCCTTGGTTGAAAAGGATTAACTTGAATATTTGACAGAGGGATCTCGAAAATTCCGGCAGAAGGATGTCCCGGAATCAATGAGTCCGGTTTGTTTTTTGAAGGGGAATCCTGCAGCAAAGCTCCCAGACCTCTTCCCAGCGCACTTTTCTTTGGTGTAGGTTTTTTTTCAGTCATAAATTACATTCATTCAATTAACTTTTTCCATTCCGTTTTTGACTGCGATTTCATGTGCCAGGTTCAGATAGGCAACAGCGCCTTTACCTTCAGCATCAAATGCAATCACAGGCAATCCAAAGCTTGGCGATTCACTTAAACGGACATTTCTCGGAATGATGGTATCAAATACCAGATTTTTGAAATGCATCCTAACTTCCTCTACTACCTGATTGGATAGTCTCAATCTTACATCATACATCGTGAGCAGAATCCCTTCTATTTCGAGTTCGGGATTCAGCCTTGTTTGTATGATTTTTATGGTATTCAGCAGTTTTCCCAATCCTTCCAATGCAAAATATTCACATTGGACGGGGATGATCACTGAGTTGGCAGCCGTAAGGGCATTAATAGTAATCAAACCCAGAGAAGGTGAGCAATCAATGACAACAAAATCATAATCATCTTTAATCTTGCTGATTACAGATTTCATTTTTTCCTCCCTGTTTTCCAGGTTTATCATCTCTACTTCCGCACCGACCAAGTCGATATGGGAAGGGATCAGTTCAAGTTTTTCTATTTCTGTAGGTAGAATTATAGACCGGATGTCAATTCCGTCAACCATACACTCGTAAATGCTGGTGTTGATTTCTTTTGGGTCATGCCCAAGTCCTGATGTAGTATTTGCCTGTGGATCGGCATCCACCACCAAAGTTTTGAATTCCAGAACCGCCAAGCTGGCAGCCAAATTCATCGCTGTAGTAGTTTTTCCTACGCCTCCTTTTTGGTTAGCAATAGCTATAACTTTTCCCATAAATTGTTTAGAGCGTAAAAGTTTCACCAATATTAAGCAAAATCAATTCTTTTCCTGCTTCTGCAGCTTCTTTTTTTGCCAGTTCAAGATCTATCTCGATGTATGGAAATGTGTCATAATGGATGCCGATAATCTTTTTTGTTCCTACAAAGCTTGCTGCTTTGATGGCATCTTTTATTCCCATAGTAAAATTATCCCCGATTGGAAGAAATGCAAAATCAATTTTGAATTCTTCGCCGATCAGCTTCATGTCATAAGTAAGTGCAGTATCACCTGCAAAATAGAAACATCCATTTGCATGTTCTATCACAAATCCGCCGGCTGCACCTCCCGAGGAACCGTCAGGGAGTGTACTGCTGTGTACTGCATTGACATATTTTACTTTTCCAAAATCAAAAGTTTTACTGCCTCCATGATTCATGGGATGGTATTTTTCCACCCCTTTCTCAGCAAACCAAACGGCAATTTCATAATTAGATACCAGCATCGCGTCACTTCCCTTGGCAATTGATTCAGCATCAGCTACATGGTCTTCATGACCATGACTGATCAGAATGTAATCAGGTTTGATATCCGCTACTTTGATTAGGGATGCTTTGGGGTTGGGACTTATAAAAGGGTCAAAAAGAATTGATTTGTTGTTGATTTTTACGAGATAAGTGGAATGGCCGTAATAAGTAATTTCGATCATGTCTATTGATATTCTTGTTTTTGCTAATGTTACAAATATATCATTTAAATTTTTGGATGAAACGAAATGTTATCCACAGGCGGCAGGAGATTCTGTTAATGGCTTGATTGTGAGCTTTTCAGGCCGTCTGATGCGATAAGTAATAATCAATTCACAATTTTATAATATAACTACCAACAAAAAGAGACCCAAATGAGGGTCTCTTTAAAGATTAGGGTTTCTTTTTGTTGGCATCAGCTGCCTTCATGGCGTCTTCCAGTTTTTGCTGGAATTTGGATTTTTTCTTATTGACGTTTTTCAATTTATTGGCTTCCACTTTCTCTCTGATTTTGGCATCATCTACAAACAGCTTGATGATAGCCTGCTGTCCGAACGTTACCATATTGGAAACAAAGTAGTAGAAACTCAAAGCTGCCGGGAATGAATTGAGGACGAACATAAATACTACCGGCATGATATATCCAATGTTCTTCATAGGTCCGGTCTGCGCAGTCAATTGGTTGTTGAAATGCGTGTAAGCTATCTGAGAAACCGTCATCAATATCGTAAACAAACTGACATGGGAACCATAAAAAGGAATGGTGAAAGGAAGGCTCAGGATGGAATCATAAGTCGATAGATCATGTGCCCAAAGGAAAGATTGCTGTCTGAGTTCTATTGAATTGGGGAAAAAGAAAAACATGGCGAACAGGAAAGGCATCTGAAATACCATTGGCAAACATCCCGAAATGGGACTTACACCCAATTGACCAAAGAGCTTCATCTGTTCCTGCTGCATTTTGGTAGGATCATCCGGATATTTGGCTTTCAATTCATCAATTTCAGGTTTGATTACCCTCATTTTTGCCATTCCTATATATGACTTATAAGTCAAAGGTGACAAGGCCAGTTTGATTATCAGTACTATCAGGATGATGATGACACCGTAATTGGAAAAATATTTCTCCAAAAACTGGAAAAGATTGACAATGATATATTTGTTTACCCAACTGACAAAGAAATAACCCATGTCCACGTTGTTTTCAAAGCCAGGCGTGATTTTCCTTAAAAGATTGTAATTATTGGGTCCAAAGAAGTAGCTGACTTCTGCTCTGCCATTTTCTAATGGGAGCACCAAAGCAGCTGTCATATTTTTGATCGACAAGGTATCAGTGGGGGTTACCTGATTCAGTTTAGCGGAATTGAACTGATTTGCTGCAATAATTCCGGTTGTGAAAAACCGCTGACTAAAACTAACCCATTTGAGGGGTTCGGATATTTCATCATCATCCGAGTCCGAAGTAAGGCTGAGATAATCATGGCTTCCTGATGATTTGTAAAAGTTGATGTTCGACTTTCTTCTTGATTCTTCTATATCAGCTTCCTGTTTGATTAATCGGTCATCCCATAAAATCTGAACATTGGTATCCGTTAGATTCCCACTCAATCCGGAAAGTTCCAATGATTTGTCCAAAACATATCCCCCTTCAGGTAAAGTGTAGGTCCGCACAATACGGGAATTTCCTGCTTGGGCTATAAATGTCAGGACAGACGCGCTTACCCCGTCAATGTCAACTTTTGAGAGCGTAGGGTTGAAATAAAATTCATTGAGACTCAATAGTCCTTTGTCCGTTTGGATTTTATAATCCAGGTCAGAGCTTCTTTCATCCAAAAGCATCAAAGGTCTCTGATCCCAGGTTTTGAATTCTTTAAGCTCAACGCTATTGATTTCTGCTCCTTTGGTAGAGAAAGTGACTGCAATTTTTTCATTTTCAAGGGTAACCAATTCCTTTCTTCCCTTGGTAAAAGTGGCGAATACGCCAAATTGTCTTTCTGCAATAAGATCCTGAATGCTGTCAGGTTCAGCTTGAAGTGGAATTATTTCAGGAGTTGTACCTTCCTTGGTAGTAAGCTCTTGTTCGTTTACCATTTCCTCCTCAGCTAAAGGCTCGGGAGTCGTGGCAAAGAAAATCGAATACACCAGTAATACTGCTGCGAATAGGATCAATCCGGTCGCTTGGTTTCTATCCATGTTTGCTTTTTGATACTGACTGACATTGAAAACATATGATTTTTCCTTAATCCCTTGTGTTTAAGAAAACCGAAAGTTTTTTGACAGACAAAAACTGAATTATTTATTTTTTTTATTTTCTATTGTCGACTGAATGAACTTCACAAATAAAGGATGTGGATTCAAAACAGTGCTTTTATATTCAGGGTGAAATTGGGTTCCTACAAACCAAGGATGGTTTTTGAGTTCCATAATTTCTACTAGACCGGATTCCGGATTGATCCCTGAGGCAATCATTCCATTTTCCTGAAACTGCTCAAGGTATTTATTGTTAAATTCATATCTATGCCTATGCCTTTCCATTGTTTTGGTTTTGCCATAAGCCTGAGCGGCTTTACTGCCTTTTTTCATTTCACAAGGATAAGAACCTAATCTCATCGTTCCACCCATTTGATCAATATTTTTTTGTGCCTCCATCAAATCAATCACAGGATAGGGGGTATTTGGATCCATTTCTGTACTGTTGGCCTTTTCAAGTCCGATGACATTTCTGGCAAATTCAATTACGGCTACCTGCATACCTAAACAAATCCCAAAGAATGGAATATTGTTTTCGCGGGCAAATTTAACAGTTTCTATTTTCCCTTCAAGTCCTCTTTCACCAAAACCAGGTGCAACCAATATCCCGTCTATATCATTGAGCTTTTTGCTGATGCTCTCGGGATGCAGTTCTTCGGAGGAAATCAATTTAAGATGAACCTTGCATTCTGATGCCGCACCTGCATGGATAAATGATTCGATAATGGATTTATAGGCATCAGGCAAGGACACATATTTACCTACCAAGGCAATATTCACCTCTTGGGTTGGGTTTTTTAGTCTACCTAGAAAATCTTTCCATTGATCCAGTTCTGTGTTGCTTTTTGAACTCAATTTCAGTTTTGATAAAACTCTCTCGTCGAGTTTTTCTTTTTTCATCAGCAATGGAACATCATAAATAGTCTCCGCATCCATCGCTTCAATCACACAATTCAATTCCACATTACAGAATAGGGCAAGTTTTTTCTTAACATCCAAAGGTAAATGGTACTCTGATCTACAGACCAGTATATCAGGTTGAATCCCTGCTTCCAACAATTGTTTGACAGAATGTTGGGTAGGTTTTGTTTTTAATTCTTTTGCAGCCGAAAGATAAGGTATGAGTGTCAGGTGGATAACCAGAATATTATTACTTCCAATGTCCCATTTGGCTTGTCTAACTGCCTCAATGAAGGGCAGGGATTCGATATCACCAACGCAGCCACCAATTTCAGTAATGATCACATCATACTTTCCATCTTCCCCCAGTTTGAAGAAATTCCTTTTGATTTCATCCGTAATGTGGGGAATTACCTGAACTGTTTTCCCCAAATATTCCCCTTTTCTTTCTTTTGTGATTACATTGTTGTAAATCCTTCCAGTTGTCACGTTGTTCAGCTGAGAAGTGGGGGTATTGAGAAAGCGCTCATAATGACCCAAATCAAGATCTGTCTCAGCCCCGTCCTCAGTTACATAACATTCGCCATGCTCATAAGGATTGAGTGTCCCCGGATCAATATTTAGATAAGGGTCGAATTTTTGGATGGTGACTGTAAATCCTCTAGCCTGCAGTAGCTTCGCCAAAGATGCAGCTATGATGCCTTTGCCCAAGGAAGAGGTCACGCCTCCGGTAATAAAGATATATTTGGTGGATGATGCCATAAGAATGGAAGGAAGTTGTTTTGTTTTGATTCTTATGGGATTCAAAATTAGGTAAAATAATTGATTCGGAGACGGAAAGCTTAAAGGAAATTTTGGTTAGGGTGTTCATATTAGCCCAACTTTGTCAAATTTAAAGAGCAGTTAGAAATTCACATTTCTATTCAATAATCTTATGAATGAAGAAAATGTCCCTTTAGGGACTATATATGGGTAGCATAAGTTTAATTTTAGTTGGGATCCGTGCCTTTAGGTACGGGATATATGTTGTACCTAAAGGCACAAATGCCGTTCGATTGATCTTTTGTTTTATCCATGTTATGTCCCCCCAAAAGATCGGGATCTTCGACCTAAAGACACCTTAGCCAATGTCAGAACATAATAATTATTGAAAATTTTCAAATCAGGATTCCATAACTTGACAAGGTAGGGCTTGTTTATAAATGTAAATGAGTTACCACTTCAAAAATATCTTTGTGCCCTATATTACAATATAGGTATTCATTTTCGCCCTATATTTATTTCATGAAATTACTAGGAATGATAGGAGGCACTTCTTGGCACTCCACCATAGAATATTACAGGCTTATCAATGAATTGGTAGGGGAAAAGATAGGTGAAGATCAAAATCCACCTCTCTTGCTTTACAGCCTGAATATAAAACTGATGCGTGATCAGGACAAAGATAGAATCAAAGAAGCCTATTTGGAGATTGCGAGGAAGTTGGAATCAGCAGGCTCAGAAGCTATCATTATCTGTGCGAATACACCTCACATGGTCTATGATTTTGTACAGCCCAAAATCAATATTCCCATCTTACACATTGCAGAAGTTATAGGAAAGGAAGCGGAATCCAAGGGAATCAAAACTTTGGGTTTGCTGGGAAACAAACCTACTATGACAGGTGATTTTATTCCAGGGTACCTCAGGAAAAATTTCAATATCAGCACTATCATACCCGATCAGGAATACCTTGATCAGTCGCATTATTTTGTTTCCAAAGAATTGACCCATGGGAAATTCACGGAACAAGCAAAAGCTTTTTATAAAGAACAGATGAAATTACTTGCCGAAAGAGGGGCTGAAGGTATGATATTGGGCTGCACGGAATTGCCTTTGTTGGTTACTCAGGATGAAAGCGATTATCCCTTGATCTCCACCACCCAACTGCATGCCAAGATGGCTGCAGATTTTATACTCAGTTAGTACTGAAGATTGTCCATGGGAAATCCAGCTTAAAGCGCGATCCATAAATGGTTAGTCCACCTCGAAATCCCGTCGAATTATGAGGTGGCTTATATTGTTAAGGAAAACTTCAACCTACAAATACCTGCTTTTTACAACCATCAGTTTCTCCCTTGTCATTTCATGCATAGAATAGGGGATACCACCTAATCCTTCTCCTGAAGAATCTCTTCCTCCAAAGGGCATCCAGTCCACTCTGAAAGCAGTATGGTCATTGACCATCACAGCAGTGGCGTTGAGTTTTTGAACAGTATCAAAGGCCACGTCAAGGTCTTTGGTAAATACCGCTGCTTGGAAATGGTAATCTAAACTATTGGCTTCCTTTATGGCCTTTTCCCGGTCGGCATAAGGATATACACAAACAACCGGACCGAATACCTCCTCTGTGGATACTTTGGCTTCGCTTGCAGGATTAAAAATCACCGTTGGTGAATAGCAGGTGTCAGAGATTTTCTTGCCTCCGCATAGTATTTTGCCCCCACTTTCTGCTGCTTCCAGCACCCATTCATGAACTCTCTCTACTTCTTTTTCGGCTATCAGAGGACCGACCTCTGTGTTTTTATCCAAAGGATCACCAACTATCAATTGCTCAGCAGCTTTTGTGATTTCATCGGCCAGTTCCTCTGCAATGGATTCATGGGCGAAAATTTTTTGAACGGATACACAGACCTGACCGGCATGATAAAATCCCCCTTTGACAAGGGCAGGAACCATGGTTTTGAAATCCGCATCAGGCTCTACAATAACCGGTGCGGCACCGCCATGTTCCAAAGCACATCTGGTTCCAGGTGCCAATTTTGACTTGAGGGACCAACCCACTCTGGCCGACCCGATAAAAGACAAAAAATTAATTCTTTTATCTGTAACAAGTGCTTCAGCGGATTCATTGTCGAGGATCAATATTTGGACCCAATCTTTTGGAACTCCCGCTTTGTAAAGTATTTCTGCAAAAGCCAAACAGGACAGAGGTGTTGTGGAAGCCGGCTTGACAATAACAGGACAGCCTGCGGCAAATGCCGTCACTGTCTGGTGAACGATCAGGTTTAAAGGATGATTGAAAGCGGAAATTGAGGCAACCACGCCAATGGGCTCTCTTGTTGTAAATGCAATTCTATTTTCAGAGGCTTGCGTCAGGCCCATGGGGATTTGTTTTCCGGTAAGTCTTCCGATTTCCCCGGCTGCAATTTTCACCCCATTAATGGCACGGATAACTTCAACTTTGGAATCCTGATAAGGTTTGCCACCTTCACTCGCTGCGGTATTGGTGAGTTCCTCAAGGTCTGCTTTCATCAATTCAGCTACTTTTTCCAGAACAGCAATTCTTTCATGTGAGGGGATCCATTTTGATCGGTTCAAAAATAAATCATGTGCTTTCCGCAATGCTTTTTCCACATCTTTTTTTCCATCCATGGGTATTTCCTGAATCAGGGTATTGTCAAAGGGGGAGAAGACTTTCAATGTTTGGTTATTGCTCATAATTTTTTGGTTTTTTCTTTTAACATAACATTCAAGATAGGGTGGTTAAGGGAATAATCTACCGGTAGGTCAATGATATGTACAGATTTATCTTCAAGGCAATGATGGAGGATTTCCTGGAAATCGGCATCATTCTGGGGTCGGTGTCCCTTTGCTCCATAGCTCTCGGCATACATCACAAAATCAGGATTTTTATAATCCAATCCAAAATCATCAAAACCCATGTCCTGTTGCTTCCATTTGATCATGCCATAAGCATTGTCATTTAGGATGATGACAGTCAAATGTAGCCCTAACCTAACCGCAGTCTCTATTTCCTGGGAATTCATCATAAATCCACCATCTCCGACAACTGCTACCACATTTCTGTCCGGATAAAGCATTTTGACCATCATCGCTGACGGAAGGCCGGCGCCCATCGAGGCCAAAGCATTGTCAAGTAGAAGTGTATTGGGTTCATAGCAGGTATAATTCCGTGCAAACCAAAGTTTATAGATGCCATTATCCAGTGTAATGATATCTTTCGAATCAAGTTTTTTCCTCAGTAAGTTCACTAGTCTCTGGGGTAACATGGGAAACCTTTCATCAAGAAAATATTTTGACAGATGTTCTGCCACCTCTTTTGTCACTTTTTTATAAAAGTCAAAATCCCAATTTTCTTGCACCAAGGTATGTTCAGTCAATTTTTTGACAGAACTGGTGATGTCACCTACCACATTTAATTGTGGAAAGTATACCGGGTCAACTTCGGCGGGAGAAAAATTGACATGGATGACTTTTTTACCATTGTTTTTCATAAAAAACGGTGGTTTTTCAATCACATCATGTCCTACATTGATAATCAAATCAGCCTCCTCTATGGCTGCATGAATAAAATCATAACTCGATAATGCAGCTGTCCCTAAATACTGCGAGTGCCTTTCATCAATTACACCTTTTCCCATTTGGGTGGTAAAAAAGTAAATACCGGTGTGATCGACAAAATCACGGAGAGCATCACAGGTTACTTTACGGTTGGCACCTGCACCGATAAGCAATAGGGGCATTTTGGCCGCATGAATCATTTCCACCGCTTTTGCGATAGCCTTATCATCAGGTTTTGGAATGATATGGCCCACCACCTCAAATACACTTTCATCACAATCTTCCTGAGCGATATCTTCAGGGAATTCCAAATGTACTGCCCCGGGTTTTTCCTCCATTGCCAGCCTAAAAGCTTCCCTAACATTGGAAGATATATTGTTACCATCCACAATTTGTTTGGTATACTTGGTAATGGGTCTCATCATACCCACCACATCAATGATCTGAAACCGGGCCTGTTTGCTTTTTTTGATGGGTTTTTGGCCAGTAATCATCAGCATGGGCATGCCGCCCAACTGTGCATAGGCGGCAGGAGTGACAAGATTGGTAGCTCCTGGACCCAAGGTGGCCAAACAAACCCCCGGCTTACCTGTCAGTCTGCCATAGGTAGCAGCCATAAAACCTGCACCTTGTTCGTGTCGGTTGACAATTAATTTGATTTTTGAATTTTTTAGAGATTGGAGAAAATCAAGGTTTTCCTCTCCTGGAACTCCAAAAATGTACTCTACTCCCTCATTTTCTAAGGCTTTTACAAAAAGGTCTGAAGCTTTCATGGTTGGTTTTTACTTGTATTTAAAAACTGACTATTTACATACAACCATAATTTCATTAGATTGATTGCCTAAAAAATGAATATAACTTTTTTTATTTTAAAAATAAAGATAATTTTTTCTTTAAACTTTTACCCATAATTTGTAATTTTAAAAGAATATATTGTCTAAATACAATTGTTTTGTTTAACCCTAAACTACAAAAACATGTTGTCATTTGTCATTACTGCCCTCGTCATTGCACTTATTGCTGCCATTCTTGGATTTACCGGTATAGCCAAAGGTCTTGCCGCAATAGCAAAATTTGTATTCTACATTTTTATCGTCATTTTTTTGATAACGCTTATTATTGGATTTATCAGCGGCTTTTAGATGCGATAGGTGAAGGTTTTGGAGTGTTTCCTGACTTCCGCAGGTAATTCACGGTAATTTTTTAAGTTATTGATTTTCAATGTTTAAGAATTTTTATATTTTGGTTTTGGGTGTCCCAGAGCATGATTTTATTAAATTAGTCCATGTTTGTTCGCAAAAAGCCAAATAAAAGTGGACTTGTCAGTGTACAGGTAATAGATAAAAGCCAAGGGAAATATAAGGTTCTAAAGACCATTGGCTCAAGTAAAGATACCTTAGAAATTGAGCGTCTGGTTGCCGAAGGTAAAAGTTATGCTCAAAAACAAATGGGGCTTCAGGAGATCGACTTTACCGATCACAGGAGGATATTTACTGATGTGCTGTCTTCAATCAGTTCACATAAGCTTGTCGGCATACAGTATGTTTTGGGGAAGATATTTGATGATATTGGTTTTACTCAGATCAATGAGGAGCTTTTCAAAGATCTTGTGTTATACCGTTTGGTTTACCCTAAAAGCAAGCTTAAAACAACAGAATATCTTTACCGTTACGAACAGAAGTCTTACTCCGAAGACGACATTTACCGCTTTATGGATAGGCTGCATTCCAGGTATAAGGATCTGGTCCAAAAGATCAGCTTTGAACATACCCTGCAAGTTTTGGACGGTGGCATCCACGCGGTTTTTTATGATGTTACAACCATCTACTTTGAAATAGAAAAAGAGGATGATATCAGAAAGCCCGGGTTTTCAAAAGACGGGAAGCACAAACATCCCCAGATTGTACTGGGTTTGCTGGTGAGCAAAGACGCATATCCATTGGCTTATGATATTTTTGAGGGAAACAAATACGAGGGGGATACATTCCTTCCCATTCTGGAGGGCTTCCGCATGAAATACAATTTTGAAAAGCTCACAGTTGTTGCCGATGCAGGCCTTCTTTCAAACAAAAATGTGCAGGAACTTGTCGAAAAAGGCTACGAGTTTATTTTGGGAGCAAGGATTAAAAATGAAAAAGAATCTGTCAAAAAAGAAATCCTGGGGCTTGACTTCGAAAAAGACCAGAGCAGGGCAATTAAGAAAGAAGGTATGACCTTGGTCGTTACCTATTCGCAAGACCGGGCAAAAAAGGATCGGTACAATAGGGAAAGAGGTGTCAAAAGGCTAGAAATGCAGTTGAAATCGGGGAAACTTACCAAGTCGAGTATCAATAACAAAGGCTACAACAAATTTCTTAGAATGGAAGGTGAAGTGGCGTTGGCACTTGACCAGGAAAAAGTGGATATGGACGCAAAATGGGATGGGCTCAAGGGATACTTGACCAACTCAACTATGACCAAAGAGGAAGTTCTGGAAAACTACCGCCACCTTTGGCAGATAGAGAAAGCATTCCGGGTTGCAAAAAACGAATTGAAAATAAGGCCTGTTTTCCACCATAAAAGGGAAAGAATAGAGGCACATATATGCCTGAATTTTACGGCATACAAAGTGTACAAAGAACTTGACAGGATACTCAAATCCAAAAAGGCCGGATTAAGCCCCGAAAAGGCAATCGAGATCATACAGAACATCCATGAAATAGGTTTGGTCACCCCAAACAAGGAAGTCATCAAGAAAACAATAATCCTTACCGAAGAACAGAAATCAGTACAAGAAATATTCGGATTTTAATCAGGGTGTCCCAGTGCGGAAGTCAGGAGATTGGAGAAAATCAAGGTTTTCCTCTCCTGGAACTCCAAAAATGTACTCTACTCCCTCATTTTCTAAGGCTTTTACAAAAAGGTCTGAAGCTTTCATGGTTGGTTTTTACTTGTATTTAAAAACTGACTATTTACATACAACCATAATTTCATTAGATTGATTGCCTAAAAAATGAATATAACTTTTTTTATTTTAAAAATAAAGATAATTTTTTCTTTAAACTTTTACCCATAATTTGTAATTTTAAAAGAATATATTGTCTAAATACAATTGTTTTGTTTAACCCTAAACTACAAAAACATGTTGTCATTTGTCATTACTGCCCTCGTCATTGCACTTATTGCTGCCATTCTTGGATTTACCGGTATAGCCAAAGGTCTTGCCGCAATAGCAAAATTTGTATTCTACATTTTTATCGTCATTTTTTTGATAACGCTTATTATTGGATTTATCAGCGGCTTTTAGATGCGATAGGTGAAGGTTTTGGAGTGTTTGGATTTATGCCCAAAAACAAAATGTATACAACTGTAATTATTCATCTGAAACCCTCAGAATGTAGCTGAAAACTAGTGGCGAGGATATCAATACTATAAAATTATACTCCAGTCAATTCCCTGAATTTAACACTTTGTCGCTGACTGAGGTCGATTTTTTGACCGTTTTGCATTTCTACCAGTAAGGTACTGTTAAAATAGGGTTCAATATTTTTGATGTAATTCAGGTTGATGATAAACTGTCGGTTTGCCCTGAAAAATGTTTCTTCAGGCAACCTGCTGTCCATATAAGTCAGTGATTTATGCAAAAGCGGTTTTTTGTTTTCAAAGTAAACTTTGACATAATTTCCCTCGCTTTCTATTAGAAAAATATCCTTTACAGGTACAAAGAAGCATTTTTCACCATCTTTGATAAAAATCTTTTTTTCAAGACCTAGTTTATCCTGAGCACTGCTCGCATTATCCTTCAACTTTTTCTCCACCTTTGAAATTGCATCTTTGAGCCTTTCAGGGTTGATAGGTTTTAAAATGTAATCCAGTGCATTGACTTCAAAAGCTTTGATAGCATATTCATCATAGGCAGTCACAAAAATGACTTCAGGAACTTCATCCAATTTGGACAATAATTCGAATCCATCCATTCCGGGCATGTTTATATCCAAAAATATCAATTCCGGTTTGAGAGTATTGATATCTTCTATAGCTTTTTGAACTCTATCGCTTTTTCCTATAATTTCCAGTTTTGGATAGGGTTTCAATAATGTCTCCAGTTCTTGTATAGCCAAGGATTCGTCATCGACGATATAGAATTTCCTAGTCATTGGTGCTGTATTTTAATGGAAAGATTAATTTGGCAGAAATTTGATCCGATAGTTTACTTTTAAGTATGAATGCTGAATTTTCACCAAAAAGATTATTCAGCCTTTTTTTAACATTTTCAAGACCTATGCCTTTTGTATTTACTACACTTAAAACCCCGGGATTTGTTATTTCAATTTTACAGGTTTTCGATGAAATAGAAGAAGTTATTCTTATTGTACCGCCATCAGGAAGTTTATTGATTCCATGCTTTATGGCATTTTCCACAAGTGTCAATACCATAGCCGGAGGGACTTTTGCATGCAGAGAATCTTCTTCAAGGTCTATTTCCACATTCAACCTCTCCCCGAATCTGATTTTTTCCAACTCCAGGTATTTGATTACCTCATTGATTTCATCTGAAAGGTTGATCAGTGGTGTTTTTTCATAGTTCAAGGTAAAACGTAAGAGTTCACTGAGTTTGATAATAGCGGTCCTGGCTTTTTCGGCATCAATCAAAACAAGCGCCTTGATGCTATTGAGCGCATTGAAAAGAAAATGAGGGTTTAATTGGGACTTTAAGAGTTCAAGTTCTGAGGTTTTGATGAGATTTTCCATCTTTAGTTTTTGCTCGGATATCTCTTTGTTTCTATTTAAAATATGGTACAGATAATAAATAATAATCCATACGACCACATACCGGGCTACATTCATGATCTGACCCAAAAATGAAATCAGAAATACGTCTTTGGTAAAATTGGGGTTAACCTCAAATAGTAAAGGAGAAAAATAAATCAATACAATAGAAAGAGTTATTAAAAAAGTATCAGTTAAGGCCCGAAGCCAAATTTTTGAAAGGCTTTTTTCAAACAAAGAAGGCTTTATAAAAACCTTTCTGTAAAAATGCGATACCAAAATACCTGAAACTGACAATATTAAAAACTGAATTACAAAGTTCCAATCAAAGTGCTTCAAGATAAAGAAGGAGTAATTTATCGTTTCCACAAAAACGATAGATCCCCATCCTAAAATCTGAAAAGTCCAGTATTTTTGGGTTTTTGTAAGATTTACTCTTTGCATAGAATTATCGACTTGAGCAATTTGAATATTCGGACTAACAAAGAAACTTAGAACCTGAATTTTTTTTATAAAGATATACAGGGTTGCATAGAATCTGGGATAAACGAAATTCAAGCCATGTTTACAGTATTTTCCAGAACACCAATATTGTCGATTTCTATGCTGATTTTATCACCCGGCTTGAGTGTAAAGCTATCATCAGGAACCAAACAGGTACCTGTCATCAAATAAACACCATCAGAAAAGCTCATTTCCCTGAAAAGAAATCCTGCCAGTTCTTCATGTCCTCTTTTCATTTGGTTGATGGAAATTTCTCCTTCAAAAACCGTTTTCCCCAACCTTTCTATTTTCATATGGATTTTGGTATCTGGATCGATGGGTTTTTCCGGAACCCATAAGCAAGGTCCAATAGCTGCCGAATAATCGTAACATTTTGCTTGAGGTAAGTATAATGGGTTTTCACCCTCTATATCCCTGGAGCTCATGTCATTTCCAATGGTGTACCCTACAATTTTCCCCCATGAATTGATAAATAAGGTCAGTTCCGGTTCAGGCACATTCCATTTTGAATCTTTACGGATATTGACTTTTCCGCCAGGATGGGCTACCCGATAATACGTGGATTTGAAAAACAATTCCGGTCTTTCTGCTTCATAAACTTTGGAATAAAACACATCGGCACCGCTTTCTTTGGATTCTTCCATCCGCGCTTCCCTACTTCTGAAATAAGTAACCCCTGCAGCCCAGATTTCCTGCGTTCCAATTGGCGCTTGGATTTTGTCAGGCGACCAATTTACTTCATTCCAAGGGCTGACATGTTCTTTGAGTTTAGCATAAAGATTTTCTTGGTTTACCAAATAATTCCAGTCTTTTGTCTCAGCCAGGAAATATTTTCCATTTGATTCAATTATGATGTCATTCGAGGATTTGTAGATTTTCATAGATTTTGGTTTAAAGGTTTATTGGGAGTTTTTTTGATCCTGATTTTAAATGGTTCAATCCATAAATTTTAAATTCTTATCATCTAAAATCAAGTAATTATTTTGCTTTCATATTTTCAATTTCATACTCAATAATCGAGTTTTTCTATCATTCTGACGATTCGTTCTACTTGGGTATCCTTTTTTTTAGCATTCAAAATTGATTCGATGTATAGTTTTTGTTCCCAATCAGGCATCTCAAAAAATCTCATCATCGCTTTCGGAGCATCTTTGAGACAATCCATGATTTCCGCAGGAACACCCTGAGGTATTTCATCTTCAAAGAGTTGAATATGTGCCAAATCCCCAGCTTCCTTTTTTATGGCTTTTCTGATTTTTGCATTTACAGGCAAAAATAAAAGTCCATTTCCAAATGGCATCAGTTTGTAATTTTCCAATTGATAGTCGTCGATATGACCCCTTACTTTCATCATACCGAAGGGAAACCGTTTTTCCAAAGGAACCTCCGGAATCAGCGCATAGGTCCAGCCACCTTTTCCGGGAAATTTTTCCAGTAAATAGTTTTTGTCGGTGAGTGGGGCTTTTTTCATTGAAAACAAAGACTGCATTTAATTTAATTATAAATTTATAAAATTAAATACTTTTAACTATAGGGTTCAATACCAGTATTGAATCAAATCCAAAAATCAAACATTATATCAATCTGAGCTTGTTTGAGTATTTTCAAAACGCTCCGCATAGCCGCTTTTCCTCAAAAAGCTTCTATAATTGTTTGTTTTTAGGATAATTTGCAATGCCTTCTCCTTATCCTCAGATTGATTATAAAAAGCTTCACATATCCTATAGCCGATAAAATATCCCAGATCAGCAGGTCTGTCTTTTGAATTGGCTCCATTGTAAAGCCATTTACTGTAGTCTTTTTTATACATTTCCTTGCGGAACTCATCCCAGATTTCTTTTTCATGAGTGTAGCCATAAGTATACAATTTACTGTTGATGGATGTACCTGTCACTTTATCCGCTACAAAATCTGCTGCCCCTTCATTGATCACCAAAGTCAACACACGGTGATTGAAGTAACCCCAAACCAAACCAGGTCCTTTCCGCTGTTGGGTATGTATGGTCTCATGTGCAGTAAATGCAAGAATATGAGGTTCATTGGGTAAGACAGTTCGAAGCCAATCATTCATTCCTGTCCGGACAGTAGTACTGTCAGAAGCTACCATTTCAGTACCGATCAGAAGCCAATTGTTTTTGACGGTGCCTCCGGTAGAAAGTACCCCAATGGCAAAGCAGATTTTAGGGGTTTTGAAATTTTTGAGAGACTGATCAAAAAGAAGCATTTGGTCGGCGATTGCTGCCTCATAATTTTTTATACTCAATGTATTATTTCTGACCGATTTCCAGTATTCCGGGTAATAGGAAATGGTATTGACATATTTTTCGGCGGTTAGGTCTCTTGATTTTATCAATTTTTTAAATCCTTCACTTGCTCTTCCCAGGTATAGCACCTCAATAATTCTGATGCTATCCTCTTTGGACTTGGCATTATGTAACCTGTCATAGGCATCCCAAAAATTATCAATATCTGAGGTGATAATAGTGGGTGTTTGTCCTTTTGAAAAAGACGAAGAAAGAAGAAGGAGTATATATGCGAGAAGTAAACTTTTCAATGTTTTAAAATTTAAGTTTCTATAAAACTAATAGATTTGATTCTAAAAATTCATACATTCAATGAGCTTCTTTCCTTTGCGAATAGGGAATTTTGTATCTTTTACATTCATTTAGCATCGGTATGTTTAAAGTGTGCCTTCTCTTTTTTTTATTTTTAGGGATATTCTTCCCTATATTTTCGCAGGATACCGATTCATTGGTATTATCCAAAGCTTCAAAAGCATTTGATTTGGCATCCGTAAGTTCGGATTCAGCTTATATATTGGCCAATGAAGCACTTACTGCAGCACAGAAATCATCATTTAAAAGGGGGATTGCCAATTCCTACAATGCTTTGGGTTGGATTTATATGCACAAAGGAAATCTCGATTCCTCTTTTTATTTTCTTCAGGAATCCCGGAGCGTTTTTGCCAATGAAAACTCGCCGTATGATGTGGCCAGGGTAAATATCAACTTGACCGAAGTTTTGACCAAGCAGTCCCGCTTTGGTGAGGCATTGGTTTTTGCCCTTGAAGCCGACTCACTTTCTTTTGCCCTGAAAGACGTGGCTTTGCAAACAGATACCAAGAGGCTATTGGGGATTTTGTATAGAGAACAAGGAGATCATGCGAAGTCCATCGAATATTTTAACGAGGCAATCAAGGGTTTCGAATTGCAAGGAGATTTGAGAAGATCTGTCAATACTGCCATCAGCTTAAGCATCTTATTAAGGAAAATCAATTTGGTGGACAGTAGTCTCACTGTTTTGGAAAAATGTCTGGAAACAATCGATGAAATAGAAAACAATGAATACCAGTTGGCAATGGTTCGGGAACATTTAGGAGATACTTTCTACCTGAAGGATATGTTTGAAGAGTCGTTGAGGCAATATATAATGGCTTATAAACTTTTCGAAAGACTGGGAAACAAAGCCGACATGGCTTATGAGGGATTGGTAATTGGGAAAGCACAAATTGCCTTAAAAAAATTCAATGAAGCAGAATTTTTTTTGACACAGGCCTTCAGTATCAGCGACAGCTTGGGTTTTTTGAATTATCAGTTTGATGCCGCTTCAGAGTTGGCCAATTTATATCAGGAAACAGGACAATGGCAAAAGGCTTTTGATTACCTGAATAGGGCAGGAGTGATGAAAGATAGCCTTGACCAACAAAAACAACTTTCCAACATGTCCGAACTCAAAGAAAAATATGAGTCCGAAAAACGGGATCAGGAAATAGCACTGCTTAAATCAAACATGGAACTGGAAAACTCACGTGCAAGAAGAAGAGTGCAATTTCAGATTTTTGCAATCTTTTTGTTTTTGGCAAGTTTGGGCATCGCTTATCTGATATTTAATCGGTACAGACTAAAACAGGAACTCAATGAACAAATACTCAGAAATCAGATTTCCAGTGATCTCCATGATGAGATAGGTTCTACACTTTCAAGTATTGATGTAAACAGCCGCATCGCACTTCTGAAAATGGATGATAAAGAAACCGTGGCCGGGCAATTGCAAAAGATCCAGCAAAACACCCGTTCCATCATGGACAATTTGTCCCAGATTGTGTGGTCGATAAACCCCAATAATGACAGTCTTGAAAAGTTGATTTTCAGGATGAAGGATTTTGCTGCGGAAATTCTGGAGCCATTGGGAATACAATACGCATTCCATCAGGGAGGCAACCTTTCAGAATTCAATTTAAATCCTGTTTTCCGGAAAAACGTCTACCTGATATTTAAAGAAGCAGTTAATAACTGTGCGAAATACAGTAAGGCAACAGAAGTCTCTATTTCTCTGGAGGTAAATAACAACCTCCTGTTTATCGAAATTGCTGACAATGGAAAAGGATTCGATTATCAAAGGGAAATGATCAAAAGCAATGGTTTACAAAATATGGAAAACCGCGCCAAACAAATTCGGGGGAAATTTGAATTGAAAACAGAACCTGATAGTGGTACTTCGATAAAACTGGAAGCTCCTGTCACCTGATTGCGGTATTGTCAAAACCATTTTGTCATCATAAATTGTAGTATTTCCAACCATGAAATTATGCCTGTAAAGATTTTGATTTTTGAAGATAACAACAACCTGAGGGAGGGACTTTGTCAGCTTCTGATGCTCAGGGAGGAGTTTCAGATTGTTGGGAATTACGGAGAAGCCCGGCAAGCCAAGGAAATTGTCATTAAATGCAGGCCGGATGTGGTTTTGATGGATATTGATATGCCGGGCATCAATGGTGTGGAGGCAGTCAGGCAGATCCGGGAGTATGACCTGACCACCCAAATTATCATGTTGACAGTATTTGATGATAATAGCCATGTTTTTGATGCTTTGATGGCTGGGGCGAATGGGTACTTGTTAAAAAGAAATGTATCTGACAGATTGGTTTTGGCTATTCAGGAGGTTTTGGAAGGAGGGGCTCCGATGAGTCCTTCTATCGCCAGACTTGTAATCAATCAGCTGCATGTTCAAAAACCAACGAATCAATATATGCTTTCAGAAAGAGAAAAAGAAATACTCAGATCTCTTTCAAAGGGGAATAGTTTCAAACTGATAGCTGCCGATCTTGGTATAAGTTTCGAGACAGTCCGTACCCATATCAAGCGTATTTACGACAAACTCCATGTCCATTCCCAAGGAGAGGCTATCAGCAAAGCCCTGCACGAAAAATTGGTTTAACTTTTTGATTCAGCCATTATATATCCCCCTTTTATGGTATTGATAGGGTATTTTGAAATGTTGAAATTTAGGTCAAGCAAAAGATTCAAAGATTGATTTAAGAATTGAGGCTTTGCTGAGGTTATTTTATGGTCACTTAATTTCAACAAAATGAAAAATTTCAGTGCGTATTCACTATTTGGGGACTTTTTCCCAACTTTAAAATTCGGGGAAAAGGCAATTTTTAAATTATTGATTTCAGGAATTATCTTTATTGGCTTGGTGGGATGTGCAGAAGAACAAAACCCCGGAAATCCAAATACCAATAATCCTACCAATCCCACAAATCCCAATGTTCCTAATCCTACGGTCAGTGTGGAGATTACACAAACATCTCCTGAATTCACATTCTGGGGAGATGAGCTCACCTTGACAGGAAAGGGTTTTAGTACCAAACTCGAAGATAATTTTGTGTGGGTCAAAAATGAAACGGTAGCTTTGGGGACCTGTTTTTCGGGCAACCCAAATGACAGAAATGATTCGACTGGCTGGAGGAAAGCTACCGTATTAAGAGCCACATCCACATCCCTGACCATTAAGGTTCCCTATAAAACTGCTTCTGAAAATTCTAACAACAGGGCTTGCGGGGCCATCAATCCAAATATCAGCGTGACTGTAAATGGGAAAACAGCTGTTTCTGATAAGGTCAAGTTATTGGGAATCCCCTATATCGCAGATGTTTGTTATACCAATTCGGGATGGAAAGGGGCAGGGATGATTCCTGGGAAAGAATTGGAAAATGAAATCAGTATACCAGGGGTTGGCATTTACGGTTCCGATGCCGGGGTTGATGAAAAAATGAAATTGTTAGTAAATGGTGTTTACTTACCACTGACAAAAGTGGCATCAACTGGTCCCACCAATTGTGCCAGTAAATACAAATTTGTTATACCTTTAGAATTTGCTAACGGGAATTGTGCTACGGCCGATCCTGTTCTGACTGGCCGCTTTGCCAATATGATGGATTTTGTGGCAGTAATTGAGGGTACGACCAAATCCTCCGAAAAACTGACTTATCCAGTTTCTTCTTTTCCTGACAGGTCTTTCACTACTTTTAATCAACAGTCTTTTTCCTATAGTGCGGCAGGCAATCCTCAGATAGTTTTGACAGGAACTGGCCTAAATTGGTATCAGGAGGCAAGATTTATCCCGCAGGCTAATACAAGTTGTACCATGGCTACTATATCACCTGTTCCTTCGGAAGGTGGTACCAAGTTGACGATTACGATTCCTTTGGCACAAATGCAGCCTGGTTGTCTTTATACACTTTCATTGGTTGATGTTTGTGGCCGTGGCAGCAATCAGGTCGGTTCAGTAAGGATTAATGACTAAAGCCATTGGTCATTCTCCATTCTGTAAATGCTTAATTTTATCACTACCAATGACATAATTCGGATCACCCTTCATGCTGATCCCGAAGGCTTTTGGCCCAAGGTGATATTATTGATATTTAGGCCAATGGCATCATAGCGGATAATCACATAGGGAATTTGATCTGAACCACAAAAGGAACAAAAGGGAACAAAAGACAATATTCAGTATCTTTTGTATTCTTTTGTCACTTTTGCGGTTCCATCATTTTTTTTGTTTAACATTAACGCCAGCCCATTCGGGATGACGCTTGTCTGCCGTAGGTAGGAGTAACCTGATTTCATTACCAATTCTGAACGTTTACAAAATGTTGGAGATTCTGAATGACCTTTCGGAAAGAAAGAAGAATTTCCCAAAACCTAATTGAAGCATTTGAAAAGTGGATTTAAGACAAAAAATACATCTTAAACGAACCACCGTTTTTGACCTGGATTTCTCCGCGGTATTCGCAGGTATAGTGCGATTTGATTTCCTGATAGGTGGTTTCGGATAGATTGATTTTTCCTGGCAGTGAAGCGGATTCCATTCTGGAGGCAATGTTGACGGTATTCCCCCAAATGTCGAACTGCCATTTTTTGATTCCGACAATTCCTGCTACCACAGGTCCGGAATGTATTCCAATCCTCATTTCAAAGTGAGGCAATTCATTATTTAAATTTTTTACCCTTTCCACAAATTCAACCATCTCCTTTGCCGCCTTGACCATATTGAGTGCATGGTCTTTATTGGGTGTGGGAAGGCCGCTGGCGCACATGTAAGAATCGCCAATGGTTTTTATCTTTTCCAAACCGTATTTGGAAATAATTTCATCGAAGGCTTTGAAATAGAAATCAATTCCCTTCACCAGTTTTTCTGGCTCAATCAGTTCAGACTTTTTGGAAAAATCCACAAAATCGGTAAACATCACCGTTACAGAGTTGGATTTGACTGCATCTACTTTTCCGTTTAATTTCAATTCTGCTGCTGTCTCAGAAGGGAGAATATTGAGAAGAAGTGTTTCCGATTTCTTCTTTTCTTTCTGTATTTTTTTATAATACCAGAATAATGTTGCCAAGATAATGGCTCCCAAAATCACAATGATGATCAAATAAACCATGATTGTCCTTTGGTTTCGCTTTTCCTGATTGAGCAGGTCCACTTCTATCTGTTTTTGGGATACCTCAAAATCTGTTCGCAAATCGGCCAAATTTTGGACGGTCTCTACATTGCTCAGACTATCCCTATAAATGATGTGATCTCTATAATAATTGAAGGATTCCTCTATATTTCCGGTTTGTTCATAAAGTTCAGAAAGCTTGAGATTGGCGTCCCGGATTTGTTCTTTTAATCCATAAACTTTTCCCAGATCCAGGCTCCGCTTTGCGTAACTCAATGCGGTGGATTTATCGCCCTTTTCCATATAGATATCGGCCATATAAATCAGGTAGATACTGATGGCATAGAAATCTTCCAGTTCTTCCAAAATCCGAGTGGCCTCATTGATATTGGCTTCTGCAAGATTATTGTTTCCAATATTAGCATATACCATTCCGATGTTTCCGAGATTATAGGCTTTGCCGATCAGGTAGTCTGCTTTTTCAAAAATCAATCCGGATTCTTCAAAATACACAAGGGCAGAATCAAATTCTTGTCTTTTTAGAAATTCATCCCCTGCATTCATCAATGCAGATGCAAGGGAAATGGAATCTTCAGTGGTTCTGAGAATGTCAATAGCTTGGCGGTAATACAGCATGGCATTGGCATGATTATCCGTGATGGAATAGATGTCTGCAATAGCACTTAAAGCAGTTCCTTCTCCTTGAGAATAACCGATTTGTCTGGCAGTTTCCAAACATTTAAAAAATGCATCCAAAGCTTCTTCAAGGGAGCCCAATAACCTTTTTTTATTTCCTTTTTGTAAATATCCCCGATATAAATAAATGTTATTGTTCTGTTCCTGAGAGAGTTTGATGAGTTCTTCAGCGTATTGTAACCCTTTTTGAAGATCCCTCCCTTCGTGGAATGACAGGTTTCTGAGCAGTTCCAATTGCATGGTATCCCTGAGAATATCCTGATCAAAAATATAGACAAGACTATCTGCTACTTTCTGATCCTGCCCGAAAGAATTTCCGATTAAAAAACAAAAAAAGCCTGTCCCAAATAGAAAGGCTTTCAATTTTCTGATCATAGTGAATTTTAGTTGTTTACTCTAATTTTAGGATCGTGGCGGTAAATTTCCTTACTGCCCGAAGGTTTAAATTTAATGGAATATATTTCCTCACATGGAACTGTAATTTTGGGGTCCACTGTTCCGTTCCAATTCTTTGATTTTTTTATTTCTTTAGGACCTTTGCTAAAAACGTTGGTGGAAGATGGGTTCTCTTCTATGGAAATTGACGCTACATCTGAATATTTACCGATTTTCCATAATACCTTGTCTCCGGGCTTTACTTTGAGTTTGTTGGTAAATTTTTTTTTAACTGATAATATCAGTTTGGTAGGGTCATTTGGATCGATTCCTTCAATTACAATTTTATGATTTGCCATAATTAAAATTATGTTTGGTTTTGCTTTAGAAAAATGCAGTGAAGCAATTTAATTAAAAATAATGGATAAGGAAGTATTTAAAGACCCTTGTTAGAAATTATCTGGATATCAAACCTTTTCACTTTCCAGTTTAACTTAGTCTTTATTGAACTCCAAGATGGTTATTCTTGACATTAATGATAATTTTATCAGAAACATTTGAAGAACAGATTTGTTTGAAATAATTAAATCCTTCAAATTTTTGATAATTCGCGTCATAATCCATTTCATTTCAGGCATCATTCATGAAATCCATCTATACTGTTATTCAGCAAATGATCAATATTTCCCATCCGGAATGGTTGGAATTTTCTGGGAAAACCCAAGAAAGGAAATTCAAAAGAAATGAGTTGCTGAGCAGTCCCGGGACAGTACCTCATGAAATATTTTTTATAGAACATGGGATTGTCAGGGTGATTATCACGGATAAAGCAGGTACAGAACATACCGTACATTTTGCATTGGAAAATCAATTCATTGCGGATTATACGAGTTTTTTGTTGCAAGAGCCTTCTCTTTATAGTATTCAGGCCTTGGAAGAAACAACTACTGTGGTTTTACCAAGGGAAGCTATAGAATGGGGATATACCAATCTAAAGGATGGGCAAAAGTTAGGTAGGTTGATAGCAGAATTTTATTTTATTTATCAAGATAACCGAGTCAGAAATATCTACGCCCGGACTCCAAAAGAACGTTATGACAGCATCACTCAGGTATTTCCCAATATCCACAACCGGGTTCCACAGCACATGATTGCGTCCTATTTGGGAATTTCCCCCGTTCACTTAAGCAGATTAAAAAAAAGTGACAGGTAAGAAAGTCTAAACATTTGTTATCGTTTGCCGCGAAGTCATTGACCTAGATTTGTACTATTAAAAATAATAGTACTATGAAAAAAATCATTCAAATGTCTGTATTGATGCTGTTGACCATCAATCATCTTTCAAAAGCTCAGGAAAATATTTCAATAGACCAATCTTCTAACATTATATGGCCTGAGGAATTTGACCCAAGCGTTGCGAAATTTTTTGTCCAAAATGAAATAGAAATAAACGCAAGCCCTGAAGTTGTTTGGCATATTCTAATAGATGCTTATAAATGGGAATCTTGGTACGAAGGCGCTAAAAATCTTTCCTTTGTCGACCCGGAACACACCGAATTAAAAGCAGATTCTCAATTTAATTGGGAGACTATGGGAATGAAATTCCCCAACACCACCATCAAAGAATTTGAACCTTACCGCTATCTGGCTTGGGAATCAGTGAAAAAGAGTATTCAAGGATATCATGTATGGTTGATCATTCCTACTGAAAAAGGCTGTAAAGTCATCACAGAAGAAACCCAAAATGGATGGCTTACTTTTTTTGAAAAAACCTTTCAGGGAAAGAAATTAAAAGAGCTTCATGATATCTGGCTTTCAGAACTGAAAATCAGGGCTGAAGGAAAAGGGCAACTTCTCAGCAGTGACCGTTAAGGAATCATTCAAAGTAGAATAGTTTGCTTGAACCACCCATCTTTTCCTGATCCCATTGGATTGATTGTCTTTCCGATGATTTTCCAAGTCATGGCACCTCCCAAATTTCTTTCAAAACCTCAAAACTTATGATGAAAAATATCCTTATTTCTATTTTGCTACTGATCAGCATACAAACTTTCGCCCAAAACAACGGTACCCTTATTTTGGAAATACAAGGTGTGCAAGCGGCCAAAGGAGGGAAACTTTCTGCCGGGATCTTTGACCGTGAGAATTTTCCAAAAATCGGAAAGGCATATCGGGTGGAGATCAAATCCGTGGAAGGCAATTCTATGAGGATAATCTTTATGGGTATTCCCCCGAATGAATATGGTGTCGCAGTATACCAAGATATCGATCAAAATAATGATTTGAAAACCAACCTGATCGGCTTGCCAAAGGAGCCCATTGGCTTTTCCAATGATGCCAAGATCAATTTTGGCCCTCCTTCTTTTGAGGATGCAAAGGTGATAATCAAGGCCGGTGAAACTTTAACTATACCCATCATATTACGATGAGAACCTTTATTGAAACCCTCAAATATAGAAATGAAACCCTGTTCTACTTTGGGCTTGTCTGCTTGGTTTTTTCAGGGCTGTTTTTGTTGTTGGCCAGCTTTAATGATACCCAGGTCAATGGAGTAAGTGCTTGGTTAAAGCCCTTTAAATTTGCTTTTTCCACTTTCCTTTACTCCTGGGCCATGGCTTGGTATTGCCATTATCTCCACAATTTCCAAATCGGTTATTTCAATTGGGCGGTTATCATATTACTGGGTTTTGAGATTGTTTATATCGCGATTCAGGCAGGAAGAGGGCAGCTTTCCCATTTCAATGACAGTACGCCCATGTATGCAGGCCTATATTCCATGATGGCTTTTGCAGCGAGTGCAGTCACCCTCTATACTGCATATGTCGGTATTTTGTTCTTCAGTCAGACATTCCCTGATTTACCCGGGTACTATGTCTGGGGGATTCGTTTTGGTATCCTATTTTTTGTGGTGTTTGCCTTTGAAGGGTTTGTCATGGGTAACATGATGTCCCATACAGTAGGCGGAGAAGATGGTGGAGAAGGTCTCCCAATCTTAAACTGGAGCACTAAATATGGAGATCCCCGAATAGCACATTTTATTGGAATGCATGCACTGCAAGTGCTTCCCGTTCTTTCTTACCATCTTTTTAAGGATACAAAAGTTACAATAATGCTTTCTCTGATCTATGGGCTCTTGGCAGTTTTTACCCTTATACAGGCCCTACAGGGAAAACCCTTTTATAAAATCAAAAATCAAACACAACATGAAACTATCAATTAAAGAACAAAAAAGACTGATTTCCAAATATGGAGAATGGGCTGTGGTAACCGGAGCTTCTTCCGGGATAGGTCTGGAGATTTGCAGACAGTTGGCCGGAGCAGGTTTTAGCTTGGTCATCAACTCCCGAAGCTTAGTGAATTTACAGGAAGTTTACCAGGAACTGAAATCAAAATATGATATTCAGATCAAGGTTATTGCTTCGGATTTGTCAGAAGAAAATGGACTTGAACCAATTTTGAATTTTACCAAAGATTTAAAGGTGGGTTTATTGGTAATGTCTGCAGGATACGGCACCTCAGGACCTTTTGTGGAGAGTTCTTTGCCTAGGGAAATCAATATGCTTAGAGTCAATTCTGAAGCCCTTTTGGCAATTACCCACCACTTCAGCAGGAAATTTAAAGAACAAAAAAGAGGCGGCATTATCCTGATGAGCTCTATGGTTGCTTTCCAAGGTGTTCCTTTTTCTGCCCACTATGCGGCTACAAAAGCATATGTGCAGACTTTGGCCGAAGCTTTGGCTATAGAAGTCAAGCCTTATGGTGTTGATATTCTTTCAGCGGCACCGGGACCGGTAGAAAGCGGATTTAGCCAAAGGGCAAATATGAAAATGTCTATGTCCCTGACCCCGGAACAGGTAGGTGTTCCGATATTGAAGGCATTGGGCAGGAAAACCACCGTGCTTCCTGGTTTATTGACCAAGTTTTTGGTGTATTCCCTCCGAACTGTTCCAAGATGGGGGAAAGTAAAAATCATGCAGCAGGTGATGGGAGGTATGACTGCCCATCAGCGAGAGGGTGTCAATAGTTGAACCCGATTATGAAAACAGAAATGTAGTTTAAGAGGCCCCTGCACTTTTGGCCATTTCTTTCAAAGAACTGACAAATATATCCAACTCCCTTGGAGTGGTATAGACATTTGGAGTGATTCGACATCCTACCACCCCGGCATAGTTGATGCCTACCGTGTAGATTTTGTACTTGTCCAAAAGGAGTTTGGCCATTTCCGAAGGATCCATGCCGGAGATCCCCACATTGGCAATACCGCATGAACGGGAGGGGTCAGCCGGCGTATTCACATGGATTCCTGGTAGGTCCCTTACTTTATCTGTCCAATAACGCTGAAGATAGCGCAACCTTTCCTCTTTTCTTTCAGCACCTATTTTTTCAAAATAGTCCAAAGCATCGTTGACTGCCAAATCTGTTGCCACAGGATGGGTGCCTATGTGGTTGAGATTTTTGATATTGGCATGATCCAATTCATAGGGAGCCAAAAGGGGCCAGATTTTATTGATTTTGTCTTTTTTGACATATAGCAAACCTGCACCCAAAGGCACACTCAGCCACTTATGCAGACTGCAGGCATAGTAATCACAGTTCAATTCATCAATCCTGAAATCAAAATGTGCAATACAATGCGCGCCATCCAACATCACATCCACCCCATAGCCATGGGCCATGTCACAAATTTTTTTGACAGGTAGAATCTGACCCGTGATGTTGATCATGTGACTGACCATAATCAGTTTGGTATTTGGAGTAATGGCATCTTCATAAATTTTGACTATTTCCTCATCGGTTTTAGGATGAAGTGGAATGTCTACAATTTTATTGACCGTACCATGTCGCCTTGAAGTCAATTCAAACATGTTTTTGATACTGCCATAATCCTGATGTGCAAAAATGGCTTCGTCTCCTTTTTTCCAGGGAAAACCGGAAATGATGATATCCAGTGATTCGGTTGCATTTCGGGTGATGGCCACTTCATCGGGACTTCCTCCAAAGGTTGCAGCCAATCTTGCCGCTACTTTGTCTTTGTTTTCCCATTGCACAGTCCTGAAATACCAGGAAGCCTGATAGTTGATTTCACGGATGTGGCTGATATAGTTTTCCAGTGTTTCGGTCGGGATAAAGCAATAATACCCATTTTCCAAGTTGATATAATCAGGTTTGAGTTTATACCCCGCTCTGATCTTCAACCAAAAATCTTCATCAATTGCAAGGTCCTTAGGATGGATATGTTCATAAGCCTCTATGGTTTCCGACAGTGCTTTGAGGGAGGTAGATGAAGCCAAACCTGTAACTGCAAGATTCTTAAGGAAAGTTCTCTTGTTCATGATGTGTTATTTTAAATATCAAGATGTGAAAAAAAGCATAGAAAGAAAAGTATAGAGGGTCACATTGAATGGATCTCCAATTTTTTCACCATTTGTAACCTGAAAACCGGGGATCAATTAATGGAATTCCAAGTGAAGAAAATTGGCATTTACAGAAAGGGGAATGACAGGTGTTAGAAAATCTTAATCGGGCAAGATAGACTTCTCCTAACGTCGAAGTGACAAGGAAAAGCCTTTTTTAGTTCTTTTGCTAAATTGAATAATCTCCAATCTGTCATTGGTAGTGGAGAAAATTGGCATTTACAGAAAGGGTAATGACATCGGGTTCTGCGTCATTCTGAACGAGCTTTCTGAAATCCTTATAGTAATCTGAAAACATTACAGTGAAGTGAAGAATCCCCTTAGGTTTAGGAGATACCCCGAATCCCGATAGCTATCGGGACGGGACAGGCTTTCTCTTCGTTCAGAGTGACGCTCCGGAATTTTGTTGTTGTTAACTCCCGACATAATTAGATTTTAAAAAGTCCTGTTTTTTCCATTCCATCAATCCTCAAATGTCTTGGAGGAGTCTGCCACTAAGCGGTTGATTTCCTCCATTTCTTTTTTTGTCAGGTCACGCCATTTCCCTATAGGTAGATCCAGTGGGATGTTCATGATTCGGATACGCTTTAATTTGGTGACTTCATATCCCAAGTATTCGCACATCCTTCTTATCTGTCGGTTCAGGCCTTGAGTGAGGATGATATTGAATTTAAAGTTTCCTATTTGTTTTACCTCACATTTACGGGTGACCGTATCCAGAATAGGAACTCCATTGGACATCTTTTTGATAAAATCTTTGGTAATGGGTTTGTTCACCATTACCTCATATTCCTTTTCATGGTTGTTTTTGGCCCGAAGGATTTTATTGACTATATCCCCGTCGCTGGTCAATAAAATCAGGCCCTCACTGGGTTTGTCCAAGCGGCCAATCGGAAAAATACGTTTAGGGTGGTTGATATAATCGATGATATTGTCTTTTTCAGCTTTGGTATCGGTGGTACAGACAATGCCTATAGGTTTGTTGAAAGCTATATAAACATGTGCTGCTTCAGGTTCGGAAATCAATTTGCCGTTCACCCTGATTTCATCACCGGGAAATGTCTTTGTACCCATTTCGGGGATTTCCCCATTAATGGTAACCCGTCCTGCTTCGATCAACTTATCGGCTGCTCTTCTGGAGCAGAAACCCACTTCGCTGAGGTACTTGTTGATTCGGGTTCCCTGTGATTCACTCATTTTGATAATCGTCTGTATTTTGCCCGAAAGATAATGCTGATTTGGCAAAAAATTTAAAAGTCAGCTAATCTGCTGATTTTCATCATATAATTTTTGAAGTGTAGTTTATAAATTCCACAATCATAAACAAAGCCCAAAATAAAAAGTCATGTCACCATATACCATACCTTTCAAAAAGATCAGGAATTCAGATGTTGCCACGGTGGGAGGGAAGAATGCTTCTTTGGGAGAAATGATCCAAGAACTTGGTCCCTTAGGGGTCATTATTCCTGATGGATTCGCGACTTCATCTAAAGCTTTCCGGACTTTTCTAAATGAGAATCAACTCGTAGATAAGCTGAATGATAAACTCCATACTTTGGATACTGAAAAATTAAGCAATCTTGCAGAAGTGGGTGACTCATGCCGCTCTTTGGTTGCTTCCGGTGTTTTTTCAAAGGAAATGAAAGAAGATTTTTTAGAAGCCTTCCGGAATCTGTCCGATGGACAGCATATTTCCGTTGCCGTAAGGAGCTCCGCCACAGCGGAAGACCTGCCTACAGCAAGTTTTGCAGGGCAGCATGATAGCTTTTTGAATATTGAGGGAGAACAAAACCTGCTTCAGGCCATACACCGTTGCTATATTTCCCTGTTTAATGACAGGGCTATAAAATACCGGATTGACAACGGTTTTGAGCACATGCAGGTGGCACTTTCGGTCGGGGTTCAGAAAATGGTAAGAGCTGATATAGGAAGTGCCGGAGTAATTTTTACCATTGATCCCGAAACAGGGTTTGAAAATGCCATCTACATTACTTCCGCTTGGGGTTTGGGGGAAAATGTGGTTCAGGGTGCTGTTAATCCTGATGAATTTTATGCCTTCAAACCTTCTATTGAAAAAGGCTTGAAAAGTGTGATTTTCAAAAAAATGGGTGAGAAAGAAAATAAAATGATCTATGCAAAAGGTGGGGAAAGACCTGTGGCCAATATCAAAACAAGTCAGGCTGAACGTAATTCTTTCTCACTCGAACCCGAGGACATAGAAAAGCTTGCTTCATGGAGTTTTAAAATTGAGAAGCACTACGGTCTTCCCATGGATATTGAATGGGCAAAAGATGGATTGACCGGAGAACTTTTTATTGTTCAGGCCCGACCCGAGACTGTTCATGGCCAGAAATCCGGGATTACAGTCAAAGAGTATACCTTATTATCAAAAGAAAAGCCTATTGTAAAAGGAAAAGCGGTTGGTACCTCCATTGCCTCCGGAAGGGTCTGCATTGTCAAGTCCATAGCCGATTCATCCAAAGTAAAAGACGGGGATATTATTGTGGCGGATATCACCAATCCCGATTGGAATTCCATGTTGCGGAGGGCGATCAGTATTGTGACGAATAAAGGCGGAAGGACAAGTCATGCATCTATTGTAGCGAGGGAATTGGGGATCCATGCGGTAGTGGGAACCGGTGATGCCACAGATAAGCTACAGGATGGACAGGTCATTACGGTATCCTGTATAGAAGGTGATGAAGGTTTGATTTATGATGGCAAATTGGAATGGTCCGAAAAGGAAATCAACTTTGAAGCTTTTGAACCCACCAAAACCAAGCCCATGTTTATTTTAGCCGATCCTTTCAAAGCATTTCGGTTTTCTTTTTACCCAAACGAAGGGGTGGGGTTATTGAGAATGGAATTTATCATCAGCAATGCCATCCGGATCCATCCTATGGCTTTGGTGAATTACAGTTCCATGGCTGACAGTAACGATAAAAGATCCATTGCTGCCATCACCCAGCATTATCCCGACAAAAAGAAATATTTCGTAGAAAAGCTCTCCGAACATCTTTCCATGGTAGCGGCTGCTTTTTATCCCAAGGATGTGATCATTCGGATGAGTGATTTCAAGACCAATGAATATGCGCAATTGATAGGAGGCGCACCATTTGAACCGGAAGAAGAAAATCCCATGCTGGGTTTCAGGGGAGCATCCAGGTATTATAATGAGCGGTATAAGGAAGGATTTGGATTGGAATGCGAAGCCATGCGGGTGGTCAGGGATGAGTTGGGTTTTACAAATGTAAAACTGATGATTCCATTTTGCAGGACGGTAGCTGAAGGGAAAAAGGTCTTGGAAACCATGAAGGAGTATGGATTGGAAAGAGGGAAAAATGGATTGGAAGTCTATGTCATGGCCGAAATTCCAAGTAATGTGATTTTAGCAAAGGAATTTGCCGAAATTTTTGACGGTTTTTCCATTGGTTCCAATGACCTGACCCAACTGACATTGGGAATAGACAGAGATTCGGCCATTGTAGCGGATCTTTTTGATGAAAACAACGGAGCGGTAAAATACATGTTGGCTTCAGTAATCAAAGAAGCCAAAAAGGCGGGAAAAAAAATCGGTTTATGTGGACAGGCACCCAGTGACTATCCTGCATTTGCTCAATTTTTGGTTGAGCAAGGCATTGACAGCATTTCCTTCAATCCCGATGCCCTGCTCAAGGGGATTGAGAATATCAGTTTGGCAGAAAATAAACAATGAATTGCGTCCTGCTTTAGGTGGACGATAGAAAAAGCCTGTTGCTTTCCTAAAGGTTTAGACAAATGTATTCATGGATTATCCTTCAAAATTAGGGATAAATATTTTTAGTGGAGACAAAAACACCTACAAAGAAACAGTCCCTCCAATTCTGGGAATTACGGGGAGAAAAGTATCAATTTAGATATGGATATCCCTATAAACCGCTCATTAACAATAAATTAAATCAGTCTTAACATCTCGATTATTTCCGCTTAATTTTATAGTAATATTTCAACTAATTATTGTTTTTGAAAATGATTTGCCTTAATTTGTAGCGAAATGACCTTGACTTTCGTCTAAGATAAAAGAAGAATTATTCTGGTTTTAGAGCTTATAATTTAAAATTGAAATAAGATGATGAAGAACGGAGGATTAAATTTCGGGAAATTCAGCTGTTTGATGCTCTTAATCAGTGGGATGACCCTGTTCGGTTCATGTCAGGACTTGGAACAGGCAAAGGAAATATTTTTGTCCTTATCTGACATTGAGAATCTTCCTGAAAGCGACACCTTTCCCCTAGTGGGCACCAGATGGAGGCTTCTAGGTTTTGGGGAAGAAGGGAGTGAAAGGATCAGGATAGCTGAACCAAGTGAAACGGATTCGCAGCTATGGTTGGAGTTTTTTGAAGATGGAACCATAGAAGGGCGTTCATCTAATAATTTATTGTCTGGAAAGTTTCATAATTTCTCTAATAATCAGTTTGAATTATTAGAGTTTTATGTTTTAAGTTATGCCTTAGAGTCAGGCGATGGCTTTTACATGACCAGTAGTCTTAAGAATGCGGACATGGGAAAGGTTGAATCCAAAGGATTAAAGATTTTTTATTCTGAAAACGATCGGAGACATTATATGCTGTTCAGACACAGACATCGGCGGTGAGATAATTGTAAAGACATCAAAGATTTTTTTATAGGAAAATAATCCCTAAACCTGATTTGAAAAACAACTAAATTTTCATTTTTAAAAAAAAATCATTATTTTGAGACATATTGAAATTTTGATCCGTCTTGTTTTTAATTTCCATTTAATTTAAGATCATGAGTATAAAAAAAAATCAAATTAAACTGTATCAGGTAAGGAAAGTAAAAATTTGTGCTTTAACATTTTTGGTTGTGATTTTATCGATTTCTTGTATGGAACAAAATAATCAAATATGCGAAGATTCCACTCCTGTAGGTTCAGACATTACGGCTCTCTTTGTCGATGACTTTAATTGCACTTTAAAAAAGCTGACAGAGCAGGATCAAGTAACATTTAAGATCAGATCACAAAATGAATTGGTAGAATGGCTTTCCTGTGGTTCTTCCTTACCTGATATTGATTTTGATCAGGAATTTATTTTTGGAGGAAGAATAAAGTCTTATAAATGCGGACATCTTAATGAATTGGTTGCAGAAAATTGGTGTGACAATCTCAAGGTTAAAGTGATTATCCAGCCACAAGACTGCATGGCAATTACAGATGTTTACTTTTTTGTTGCCTTGCCAATAGAATATGTAAAATATGATTTGAAATTCGATATAATAAACTTGGATCTATGAAAAATATATTTTCATTCATTTTGACGTATTTGGTAATTTTTTCCCTATATGGTCAGCACTATTATTACTACAATGGGGAAAAGCAACCATTGGAGTTGATGGAAAGTAAGAAATACGTTCTTGTCGATAAGAATATTGACCAAAAGGGGTTTTCAGAACTTCTGCAAATAAAAAGTGACCAAATAGATGAATTCCAAAGTTCTTACCTTACCCAATATTTGCAAAGTAGACCCAATATTAACAGGGAAATTCATTGGGCTGTAATTTCTGACCCGAGAAAGCCGAATCTCCTTAAACAGTTGACCAACTATTACGTAGGACCATACTTTAAAGCAGAAAGTGGCAAAGAGGTCGGATTAACCCATTTGCTATATGTAAAGCTTAATAGTCAGGAAGATATTGAAGTATTGGACTCGATAGCTAGAGTACATCATGTAGAGATTTTGGGCAATGATCGGTTTATGCCTTTATGGTATCTTTTGGCATGTTCAGGTAAATCAGACAGAAATGCATTGGAAATAGCCAATTATTTCTTTGAAACAGGACTATTTAAATCTGTTCAGCCCGATTTTTTGGAGGACAATATTTTTGCTTGCGTAAATGACCTCCAATTCAATACCCAATGGTCATTGTTAAATACCGGGCAGAATGGAGGAACAGCAGGAGCAGATATAAATATATGTCCTGCATGGGAAATTACTACTGGTTGCGAAGACATAATTGTTGCAATATTGGACCAAGGACTTCAACCGCACGAAGATTTGAACAACATCCTGCCCTTAAGTTTTAATACAGAGGCTGGAATTCCCCCTTATGGAAATCATGGCATGAGAGTAGGTGGAATTATTGGAGCGGAAACAAACAATTCCTATGGTATTGCAGGTGTAAGCCCAGATAGTCCTATAATGGATATAGCTAACAGTTTGATGGGAGTTCCAGGTTCAAGGATTGCACGTGCAGACGGAATTAACTGGGCTTGGCAAAATGAAGCAAGTATAATAAATAATTCTTGGGGCTCAAGTGTTCAATATGAAGTTATTGATGATGCTATTGAAAATGCAGTCATCAATGGTAGAAATGGATTAGGATCAATCATTGTTTTTGCAACTGGTAATGATTTTGACAACTCTATTGCTTACCCTTCAACAAATCCTAATGTAATTGCAGTCGGTGCTACAAATAGAAACGACCAAAGGGCTTCATTTTCAAACTATGGTACAGGTATTGATGTGGTAGCCCCTGGGGTAGATATCAGGACTACAACATTGGATGATGGCTATGCGACTGTTTCCGGTACATCCTTTGCTGCACCTCATGTATCCGGAATCGCAGCTATGATACTTTCCGTCAATCCCGGCCTAACTCAACAAGAGGTCAGAAATATAATAGAGAGTACAGCTGATAAAGTAGGTGGATATACCTATACATTAAGTGCTGGACAAAACCCTAACCTAACTTGGAACAGCGAAATGGGCTATGGCCGTGTAAATGCTCTAGCAGCCGTCCAGGCAGCCTTACCCACCATTTCCGGTCCCGACTACCTTTGTTCCACCAATACCTTTACCCTACAGAATGTCCCAGTGGGCAGTACGGTAAGCTGGTCGGTCTCACCCACCCACCTGTTCTCAGGCAGCACATCGGGTAACGGGGCAAACGCCAGCCTGAGTCCTGCAAGCTGGGGCACATCCGGACAGGCCACTGTGACCTTTTCTATTGAGGGTGATTGTGGAACCGTTGATTCCTCTACCAAATTCTGGGTCGGCAGGGCCATATCCTATATAGAAGGTCCCTACGAGATGGCCGTTAATACGGTGGAGAACTACTTTGCCACCGGCAATCCCTATATGGGCATCACGGATTATCAGTGGTCTTTATTCCCCTCCGGGTATCATTGGATCGGCAATCAGGGTACCAATGCCATCACCCTGTCCTTCAGCGCGACAGGGCTGTATTCATTGGAACTGGATGTGGTCAATCCCTGTGGTGCCAGGGGCAGCGAGATAGGTATCTACGTCTATAACCCTTGGGAGCATTTTACCCTTTACCCCAATCCCACATCGGATATCCTTCATATCAGTATGGACTTGGAGACCCGTGGCAGGGATGTTGACCTGGACTTTGAGGTCAGTCTCTTCGACGGTCAGGGCAGGGAACTCATCCCGGCTAAGCAGGCCCATCAAGAGGCCAGCCTGGATCTCAGCCGCATCCCCAAGGGCTTCTACTATGTCCATATCCGCTACAGAGATGCATTGCTTAGAAGACAGATCAGGGTGGAAAGGTAGGGAAAGGAGAAAGGATGAGGGATAAAGGATGAAGGGAAGAAAACAATGAATTGCGTCCTGCTTTAGCTGGACGGTTAAAAAAGCCTGTTGCTTTCCAAAGGCTTTAGCCAAATGTATTCATGTATTATCCTTCAAAATTAGGGATAAATATTTTTAGTGGAGACAAAAACACCTTCAAAGATACAGTCCCTCCAATTCTGGGAATTACGGAGAAAGAAGTATCAATTTAGCAATGGATATCCAGATAAACAGCTCATTAACAATAAATTAAATCACCCTTAACATCTCGATTATTTCCGCTTAATTTTATAGTAATTTTTCAACTAATTATTGTTTTTGAGAATAATTGAGTTTAAATTGTAGCATATTAATAGTTTACTGCGTCCTGAAACTAAGATACATTAATAGTTTTTCTAGCATATATAACTATTTATCCAATGCATTCCAGAATATTTAAGAAACCAACTTTATTGTACTCGAGCATGAGCTGCTTTAAGATTATCATTTTAATGTTTTGTTTGGCATGTGTCAATTCTCCCGATCCGATGGAATGTTTTAGTCAAGAAATTAATTCGGATTCATTTTGGGTTTATGATGGTACATGCCTTAAAAATGCGGATTTGGGATTGGATGAAGATGGAGTCCGGAAAATTACAAACGAAGACCAATACAGCATTTTTACAGATTGCCTACCCGAAAATCCTGAAGTTGATTTTACTACAAGCTATGTATTGGTAATCAAAGTTCCTCCGGGAAATTATTATCCCTATATTCAGGAAATCAGACTTTTAGAATCATGTGATGGACTGTTTAGTATTGAAATCGAAGTTATCAAAACTCCATTTCTAACTGTTGATGTCTTTAAACTTGCATTTGTCACTTTACAGGTTGAAATCCCTGAACCCAAAATTGAAATCCTATGGCTTTAAGATTACTATTCTTTTTACTTTTTTTTGGACAGACCCAATCCATATTGGCCCAAGAAAAAATGGATTATTATTATCTCAAAAACAAGAAAACGTCTTTGATTAAACAGAAAGGGCAATATTTTGTAAAATTTGAATCAATTATAAACAAGTTCGATTTAACACAGATGGGAATCAAAGAAGAAGACATTCTTTATTTTCAAAACAAAAATTCTTTGGGGGCAATAGAGAAATCACGGGATGATCTTGATTTTTCCTTTTCAATAATAAAGGCTGCAGACCCAAACTAAATTTAAAACAATGAAATGCGATTTGGGTGTATTGATGGATGCAAATCCATCTATAAAACTTTGGGATCGGTAGTAAAAATAAACTGCTCCGACTTCCTCTGTTACTTCAACTCCTAATAATTGGAAATATTGGGCTGTGCAGGAAGTATGACTAGTTGTTTATTTATGCAAGTGAGTTGAATTTCAATTGTTTAAAGAATCAAAATAAGTATATTCAACTCTTCCAATTTGCTGGAAACCAAAATTAGGATCAAATCTTTTTTCCAAAATCAACCTGTCGCTTGGATCGTAAAAATAACGCAAAGCGTCTTTTCTTTCCTCACTGAAAACTCCACCGGGACCTGTCTCCTTTGCCATAAGAAGGTCGTTGTTGTATCTGTAGATAAAATGGTCAACCTTATAATCTTCCTGTCCTCTTGCAGTTTTCCATTCACTGATTATTTTCCCATCGTCATCATATGAATACACAAGCAACTCTGCGCCATGTTCATATGGATATTCAATCTCCAAAAGCCTGTTTTGTGAATCATAATGGTAAATCGAAACCAATTCCCTACTCCTTGACTGGTTTGAAGTATACATTCTGTCGATCAATCCGTCACTATTATATTCCATTTCCCGGGTAAACTCCCAATCCACTTTACCCTCTCGAAAAGCAAAATAGGAAGAAGAGACAATTTCATCATCTTCTAAAAAATTAAGGGCCAAACCAGTGGTGTCCCCAGTACCATTTCTGAAAATATGATAGTTAGAAAGGCCATTGATTGGATAAAAAATTTCTCGGGAAGATACCGTCTTATCCGAATTACCCCCATAGGTAATTGCCATATGAAGCTTACCGTTAGGCGAATGTGTATGCAGAGCAAACACTTCCCTTAATTCATCCTCTTTTAAGACACTAAGTTGATCCGAGTCAATATTGGGATCGGATTCATTGTTTAATGAACATCCTACTATAAAAAGACTTAATGAGAAAATTATCTTTTTAACAAGTGATTTCATTTTCATAGATTTTTAACTAAATTAGTATTTATAGTTTTTAATTACAAATTATATGAAAAATTTTATAATATTATTCTTTTGTTACCTAGCAAATACTAGCGTATTTGGTCAAGTTAAGGTTGAAAAAATGGATTCACAATTGATTCCAAAGAAAATTTCAAAACAAAATATTCCAATTATACCTGAGTTTCCTAATAAAGATTCTGTGGTTATTGAAATTTTAAAAAGTATAAATGAAAAGGAATCAATTTTAGATCCATTAAATATAGGTAAGAATTTAGTTTTAAATATTAATTTCGATACAATTCCATTTCAAACTTTTGAAAATACAGCAATCAAGGAGATTGAAATTTTCTCTCCAAATTCGAACACATTAAGTTTGAATTTTAGTCAAATTAAACTCTCTCGTAGTGCAAAATTGTTTGTGATAAATGATGCCGAATCTTTTGTACTTGGTCCTATCACTGTTGAGAATGTTTCTAGAAATATTGATTTTGACCCAGGATTTATTCCTGGGGATAAAATAAGGGTTTTATTGATTGAAGCACAAAATGAAATTGAAAAAAGTAATTTGGTTATTTCACGAGTTGGACATATAGTGTATGATTTTTTTGGTGTAAGAAAAACAGTATTTGAAGGGAGGTCAAATTGTTATGGTTTTGATTGTTCTTCCTCATGTTTAGAAAATATTGTTTGTTTTCCAGATTTTAATGATGAGTCGAGAGCTGTAGCATTAATTACCTACACGGATCCCTTAGACGAATTTAACAATATAGGGATTCACGGAACTGGCTATTTAATTAATAACGGTTTTCAGGATAAAAGACCCTTATTTCTTAGTATGATTCATGGAATTGCAGGATATATGACACCTGATCTCAAATTGATTTTTCACTATAAGAGTCCTCAATGTAATAATTCAATCGAAGGACCCGTGGCTTATTTCGTACAAGGTGCAATACCACTTGTACTAGACCCTTCAAATGATCTTCGATTAATCGAGCTGCAAACTAATCCAGGGACTAGTCAAATATTTTCAACTAATCCTGTATCATATTTAGGATGGAGTATTATTGATGAACCGATTACAAAAACATACGGAGTGCATCATCCCAAAGGAGATGTTCAAAAATACATGGAAGGAGGTTTGGCAATTCCAATAGTAGAGCCTGGGACATCATATAATGTCTGGAAATATAATTTAAATAACGGCTTCCCGGAAACCAACAGCTCTGGTAGTCCTACATTTAATCAATTTAAAAGAGTAATAGGTTCCTTAAGAAGTGCGGAACAAGTACTAACCTGTTCAAATTTTCAAAACATTGACACTTATTCTGTAAGGATTAGCAAATCCTGGCCTGTCCTTTGTCAATTTTTAGATCCAGGAAATGAAGGGATTGTCGCGATGAATACCTTGATTGACAATCCTGTTGATAAGGTTTTTTCATCAATCTCAGGTCCAGATTATTTATGTTCGACTTCTTCTTTTAATCTAATAAATGCACCTTTAGACCTTCCCGTTGCTTGGACAGTCTCCCCAACCCATCTGTTCTCTGGCAGTACATCCGGCAGTAGCAGTTCTGCACCCCTCAGTCCTTCCGGTTCCACTGCCTCGGGACAGGCGACCATAACCTTTGCGATAGATACAGATTGCGGGGAAGTGGAGGTGCAGCAATCTTTCTGGGTGGGCAAGGCACGCGCGGATATCATAGGCCCTTACGATATGCCAACCAATACCGTGGAGGCCTATTATGCGGAAGGGTTTTTTCCCTATACAGGCATGTTGCACCTTATGGGCATCACGGATTACCAATGGTCGGTCTATCCTTCGGGATACGATTGGATCTATGGGCAGGGGATGCCCGGCATCACACTCACCATCAGCTTCCCCGGGTTTTACTCCCTCGGATTGGATGTCACCAATCCCTGTGGGGTGATGGGCACGGAAATGCCTGTCCATGTCTATAACCCCTGGGAGCATTTTACCCTTTACCCCAATCCCACATCGGACATCCTCCAAATCAGTATGGACTTGGAGACCCGTGGCAGGGGTGGTGACCAGGACTTTGAGGTCAGTCTCTACGACGGTCAGGGCAGGGAACTTATCCCTGCAAAGCTGGCCCATCAGCAGACCAGCCTGGACCTAAGCCGCATCCCCAAGGGCTTCTACTATGTCCATATCCGCTACAGAGATGCACTGCTTAGAAGGCAGATCAGGGTGGAGAGATAGGGGGGCGATTTTAGATTTTTGATTTTAGATTTTAGAATTAAAAATGAGATAGCAGTTAGGATGATGGGGGACATTCCGGAAGGCAGACAGGCATAAGACATAAAGCCTGTCCCGAGAATCGGGAACACAAGAAAGCTTGTCTAATTGTAAATGGGGGAATCAAGAAAGGGGAGGAGTGGTTGAAATAGGGGTTCATTCAGGAGATCTCCGTAGACCTTAGCGGATCCATTGCGTCTTTTGTGGTTAAATATTTGATGCCAAGTCCGGATAAGGTCATTATTTTTATGTCTGGGGGATCGTTGATCTATCTAATTTTCCTTCCAAATATGTCGAGAAGTAAGGAATTAAAGGAAATGAATTGCGTCCTGCTTTAGCTGGACGGTTAAAAAAGCCTGTCGCTTTCCAAAGGCTTTAGCCAAATGTATTCATGGATTATCCTTCAAAATTAGGGATAAATATTTTTAGTGGAGACAAAAACACCTACAAAGAAACAGTCCCTCCAATTCTGGGAATGACGGAGAAAGAAGTATCAATTTAGATATGGATATCCATATAAACCGCTCATTAACAATAAATTAAATCAGCCTTAACATCTCGATTATTTCCGCTTAATTTTATAGTAATTTTTCAACTAATTATTGTTTTTGAGAATAATTGGGTTTAGATTGTAGCATATTGGGTTTTGGATACGTCATAGCTATGAAATTTTGTCCCACCTAAACAACGGAAGTTATGAGACAATTTGCCTTTACCATTATGCCACTCTTAATCCTTATTTTGGCTTTTTCGTGCTTTGACAAAGAATCGCCAAACCATCCTGTGGAAGTACGGTTTCAGTTACTCAATGACACCGGAGAACCGTCTACTTCTTTTATTGAAGGGGAGGATATCCTTTTTGACTATAGGATCATCAATCGATTAGATGAATCCGTAACGTGGTATTTCGACAGTCATTTTAATTACCGCCAAATGTTTACGGTTTACAGAATTATTCCCCCGAGTTCCGAAATGCCCAATGGTGGTATTGTAGAAATCGGCACTCCCCATACACCCAAATACATGAGGGATTCTAGATGGGGAAGGCATCTTCCGGCCAAAGGAGAAATGGTTATACGAATGTCCTGGAAAGGGGATAATGAAAAGACCTATATGTTTGACAATTGGCAAATCTTCTACCATGAAAGGGATGCACTAACTCCGGGAAAATACTTTGTGGAATTCGAGCAGGAGATCACTTTTGCCCTGTACGAAGCCTTTCATGGAAAATTTAGGATTGATTTTGAGGTTAAATAATATAGAACAGGATATGAAAAATTCCATAAAAATAACTGCAATCATACTACTGATCCTTAGCATTTTTGGATGTGAAGATGAATCATTGCCAGAATGTGTACAGGGTAAAGTGATAGGGTATCAGTCCTGCTACAACGTAAATGTTATACAGGTGCTTTCAGGTACTTTAAAGGGTGAAGAAATTAGATGGGAAGGTGAGCAGTATCAAAATGTTATACAATATCCAGGTGGGGCATTATCTGAAGAAATAATATATTTCAGCTATAGATTCTTTAATGCAGAACAAGACTCAACATATGCTAATCTAATTTGCCCGGCAAATCTCGCTCCTTTGGCCGTTCCTATGATAGTTATTACCGATTATTCAACCGAATATTGTCCGTGAAAAATGAAAAACATTCTACTCTTTTTTAGTTTATTGCTTTTATTCGTAATAGTGTCATCGGTAAACAAAGAAAAACTTTATTACTGGTCTGATGGGAAAAAGCATTACTTGTCAGTTGATAAAAACTCGATGCTTGTAAAGACAAAGCTTGGGACAGACTTACAGGCTTTAACTTCAAGAATTCAAAAAGCTGATTTATCTTTTTCTGCGAGTAAAACAGTAAATGGAGAAATCATAATCAAATCCAAAACGATACCTTTGGATATTGACAGCATAAAAGTGGAAATTCCTGAAATTGAATCTGCAGCGTATGGTCTTAATTTCGAGGGTGAAGACCCCCCCATTTTTATTAACGGAGAGATACTGCTTCAAGCAAAGCCAGGAGTTACCATCGATAGTATCCTTCACTTGATAGAAGGTGAATACAATTCTTTTGTAACAAGGAGGTATAATACCTTTAAAGTATTAATTCGAGACTGGAATAATGTTATTAGCCTCGCTAATTTGATTTACGAAAGTGATCTTGTCAGTTACTGTCACCCAAATTTTAAAGCCTCTGTAGAAAGATATCAGGTGGTTCCAACCGATCCACTTTATCCTGATCAATACTATTTGAATCAGGGAAACAATATTGATATCAATGCCCCCCAGGCTTGGGGCATTACCCAGGGTGTCAGGGAAGTAAGGGTGGCTGTTATTGATGACGGTGTTGAAAACCATGAAGATATTGATGGGAGAGTTCTACCTGGATTTACGCCTACAAATAATACGGGATTTGGAGCACCAGTAGCGCCTCCTCCACCTGCGAATCTACATATAATTGGTCATGGCCAAGCATGTGCCGGTATTATTTCAGCAACTCACAACAATTTGGGTATAGCGGGTGTGGCACCGTGTACACAAATTATTCCAGTGAATATATTCAATGACTGGGACATTGTTACCGACCCTTTTGGTAATCAATGGGTTGTTTTTAATGAAGATATTGATGATTTGGCTGATGCGATAGATTGGGCTTGGGATGATGGTGAGGCGGAGATATTAAGTAATTCCTGGGGTTTCGTTGCCCAAGGAGCTAATTTTGATGAAATCACCTTTGCTATAAACCGTGCCAGAACCCAGGGTAGAGG